>QKAR01000076.1 GCA_003246335.1 Spirochaetales bacterium
CCGGCGGCATGAGAATGGAGTACTCGCTGCTCTCGCGGTGCAGCGTCCAATCGGTGACGGATCAAACCGATTATCTCAAAATGGCGGCCATCGCCGCGAATTGCCCAACGGCCGCGACGCCCGAGCAGGCGGCGATTTGGTCGTATCCCCTGCGTACCGGCGATCCCGAAGAAGTCATTTTCAACATGGTCAACGCGATTCTCTTACGCATCCATCAAAGCGGGCATTTGGGCGAGCTGGAACCGCGTCGGGCGGAATTAGTGCGCGAAGGTATTCGCGTGCACAAAGGGATTTGCGACGAAATCGCGAGCGGGTTCGCGTTTTGGCCGCTCGGCCTCGCGACCATGTCGGACGATTTTTGCGCGTTGGGCATCGAGTGCGGGTCCGTCGCCTTCCTCGCGGTTTGGCACGTGCGGGGGCGGGAAAACCGAATTTCCCTGCCGATTTTGCGGGGTCGCCGGGAAATCTCGTCGGCCCGCTGTTTATATCCCTCGGCATACCCTTGCGATTTTGAGCTAAATTCGGCGGAAGGCCTTTGTACCGTCACGCTGGCAGCTGGGTGCGCTCGTCTGTTCGTCCTTTCCCTTGCGTAAAAGCAAACAAACTTATAGGGAGTTCTATACGATTATTTCGGATTGTGTAGAACTCTTTTTATTTCAGGTTGACTTCCTGATTTGCTTCTGTTAGTATCAGTGTGTAGGTACACGCAGTGCTAGGAAAGGATATATGACGGTAATAGAGATCGCAAAACGCGCAGGTGTCTCAATCGGAACCGTGGATCGGGTTTTGCATAAACGCGGACGCGTTTCTGAGGACACGCGGAAGCGGATTCAAGATATCATAGATGAAGTCGGCTATCAACCGAACCCGCTCGCGCGACACCTAAAGCGCAACAAACGCTATTTAATCGGCGTCCTCATCCCCGAATTGGAAAAAGAGAGCAGATATTGGAATCTCATTCATCAAGGCATCGCCGCCGCCGTCGAGGAACTGTCGGCTTTTTCCTTTACGCTCGCGTCCTTTCCCTTTACGCGGCCGGATCGCAATTCGCTCGCGGCAGCTTTCGATAAACTCGTCGACGCGGAATGCGACGCGTGGATAATCGCCCCGGTCATGCAGGAAGAAACGCTCATCCTTTTAATGGGCGTCGAGCGCAAGGTTCCCTATGTCTTGATCGACTCGCCCCTTCCTGGGTCTTCCGCAATTTCCACCGTCGCCCAGGATCCCTTCCGGGGCGGTTGTCTCGCTGGCCGCTTAATGGAGCTTATTTCGCATTCCGGCGGGCCGTACGCGGTCATTCGTCCCTATATTGAGGCCTACAACCTGAACGAGCGGGTAAAGGGTTTTATGTCGTGGTTTGAGCGCCGCCCGGAAGTTCGCGTTCTCGACGTGATTTGTTCCGAAAGCGATATGGTGGAAACCAACAATATCCTTGACCGGCTCATCGGAGAAACGCCTGACCTTCGCGGTTTTTTTACGGTATCCGCCATCGGGCACAAAATCGCCGATTTCGTCGTGGCTCGCGGCCTGAAGGACTCGCTGTCGATTATCGGGTACGACCTCGTCGCGGAAAACGTCGCGCGTCTCAAGGGCGGCCAACTCGACTGCCTGATATCCCAGCGGCCCGAAGAGCAGGGCCGGTTGGCCGTGCAACAGATTTATCATCATATCGTGCTAGAGGACGAGGTACTGTCCCAAATCGACATGCCTCTTGATATTTTTCTCAAGGAGAACATTGTATGATTCGACCCGAAGAACATTATGTCGCGGGGGCGGACTTCGGTTCCGATTCGGTTCGCGTAGTTTTACTCGACGCCGCGAACGGGGCGGTCGTGGGCCAAAGCGTCGTCTATTATCCTCGCTGGAAAAAAGGGATGTATTGCGACCCGCGCGCCAACCGATTTCGACAGCATCCCAACGATTACGTTGAAAGCCTCGTCGAGGCGGTGACCTCGGCCATTCGAGAGGCCGACACCGCCCGCGCCGGCAAACCCTCGATTAAAGGCCTGATCCGCGCCATCTCGGTCGACACGACCGGATCGACGCCGGTTCTCGCCGATAAAAACGGCACGCCGCTCGCCCTTCTTCCCGAATTCGCCGAGGATCCCGACGCGATGTTTATTCTGTGGAAAGATCATACGGCGGTGAAAGAGGCCGATGAGATCAACGAACTATCCCGCACGTGGGGCGGCACCGACTTCACGAAATACATGGGCGGCGTGTACTCGTCCGAGTGGTTTTGGGCCAAGCTGTTGCACACGATTCGCGCGAATTCTCGCGTAAAAGCGTGTTCGTACACGGCCGTCGAGCATTGCGATTGGATTACCGCGGTTATGACCGGTACGACCGATCCGTCGAAAATTAAGCGAAGCCGCTGCGCGGCCGGCCACAAAATCATGTGGCACAAGGAGTGGGGCGGATATCCTCCCCATGAGTTCTTGGACCGTCTCGATCCTAAGCTATCCGAGATCCGCGATTCGCTCGGTACCGAGACGTACACTACGGACGTTCCCGCGGGCAAGCTGACGGCCGAATGGGCGAAAAAGTTCGGGCTCGATGAGTCCGTCATCGTGTGCGTGGGCGCGTACGACGCGCATATCGGTGCGGTCGGCGGCGACGCGGCCCCGGGCACTATGGTAAAGAGCATCGGTACCTCGACCTGCGACGTTATCATCGGGCCGAAACCCGCCTCGGGCGCGAAAGAGAGCCTGATCGGCGGCATTTGCGGCCAAGTCGACGGCTCGGTCGTCGCGGATTGGATCGGCTACGAGGCGGGACAGTCCGCCTACGGCGACTATTACGCCTGGTTTCGCAACCTCGTCATGTGGCCGATCAAGAACCTTGTCGCGAACGACCCGGATGCGAAAGTCGACGTCGAGAAAATCGAGAAGAACGTCCTGCGCGAGCTTGAGACCGCCGCCGCGAATATCGAGCCCTCGGTTTCGTCCGTCGTCGCCCTCGATTGGGTTAACGGCCGCCGCACCCCGTTCGCGAACCAGAAGCTCGCGGCCGCGATGTCCGGCATCACGCTCGGCACCGACGCCCCCATGATGATGCGCGCCCTGCTTGAGGCCACAGCCTACGGCGCACGCGCCATCATCGAGACTTTCGAGGAAGGCGGGATCAAGATCGAGAAAATCATGGCCATCGGCGGCGTCGCCCGCAAGAGCAAGATCGGCATGCAAATTCTCGCCGACGTGACCAACCGCGAAATTTCCGTGACTGCCGGCGATCAGTCGTGCGCCATCGGCGCCGCGGTATTCGCCGCCACGGCGGCTGGCCTGTATCCCGACCTTTTCTCGGCGCAGAAGGCGCTCTCCGCGGGCGTCGACCGCGTGCATCGGCCGGACCCGGCCCGCGTCGCGATCTATAACGAACTTTACGCGAAATACCGCCGACTCGGCGAATTCATCGAAGGAGAAACGAAATGATCAAGCTTGATACCTATGAATTTTGGTTCCTTACCGGAAGCCAGGATCTTTACGGGGACGAGACGCTCCGCCAAGTCGCCGAAGACTCCAAAAAAGTCGTGGAGGCGTTTAACGCCGATTCCCAGATGCCCTGCAAGCTCGTGTGGAAGCCGACGCTCCTGACGCCGGACACGATTCGCGTGTGTCTCGAGCAGGCGAACGCCGACCCGAAGTGCGCGGGCGTCATTACGTGGATGCATACGTTCAGCCCGGCGAAAATGTGGATCGCCGGACTCAACGCCTACAGAAAGCCGCTTTTACAGCTCAACACGCAGTTTAACCGCGACATTCCGTACGACACCATCGACATGGACTTCATGAACCTGAACCAGTCGGCGCACGGCGACCGCGAGTTCGGCTTCATCACCGCCCGCATGGAAGTTCCCCGCAAGGTCGTCGTCGGGCATTGGTCCGAGGTTGACACCCGCGAGCGCATCGCGCTGTGGATGCGCGCCGCCTGCGCCGTGGCCGACGGAAAGACGCTCCGCGTCGCTCGCTTCGGCGACAACATGCGCGAAGTCGCGGTCACCGACGGCGACAAGGTCGAGGCGATGATGAAACTCGGTTGGTCCGTCCCGTATTACGGGATCGGGGATCTCGTCTCGTACATGGATAAGGTAACGCAGGCCGAGATCGACGCGCAGGTAAAAAGCTATGAGTCCCGCTACGAGATCGTTTGGGGGCCGGATAAGGCCTTCGCGCTCTCGCACATTCAGGAGCAGGCGAAAATCGAGCTCGCGATGCGCGCGTTCGCGAAAGACAATAGCGTGAACGCGTTCACGACGAACTTCCAGGACCTTCACGCGATGAAGCAGCTTCCCGGCCTTGCCTGCCAAAACCTCATGGCGGACGGTTTCGGTTTCGCCGGCGAGGGCGACTGGAAGACGGCCGCGATGCTCCGCACGTTCAAAGTGATGTCGGCCGGCCTCGGCGGCGGCGGAAAGGGCGACTCCTTCATGGAGGACTATACCTACAATCTCGACCCCAACGCGGGCTACAACCTCGGCGCGCACATGCTCGAAGTGTGCCCGTCGATCGCCGACGGCAAGCCGACGATCGAGGTGCATGCCCTCGGCATCGGCGGCAAGGACGATCCCGCGCGCGTCGTGTTCACCGGTAAGCCCGGCGCGGGCATCTGCGCGGCCGTCGTCGACTTCGGCTCGCGCTTTCGCTGTGTGCTCAACGAGGTCGAGGTCATTAAGCCCCCGAAACCGTTCCCGAAACTTCCCGTGGCGCGCGCGCTGTGGAAGCCCTTCCCGAACCTCCGCACGGCCGCCGAGGCGTGGATTCTCGCGGGCGGCGGGCATCATACCGCGTTCTCGAATATCGTGACGACCGACATGGTGCGCGACTGGGCCGAGATGGTCGGCATCGAGTTTATCTCGATCGGCAAAGACACGACGATTCCCGCGTTTCGCAACGAGCTTCGCTGGAACGCGGCCGCGTGGAGAAAGTGATGGGGGCGTACTCTTCCTTAAAAGAAGAGGCTTGGGCCGCGAACATGGAAATTCCCGTGCGCGGTCTCGCTCTCTACACTTGGGGCAACGTGTCGGCGTTCGATCCGGCTCTCGGCGTTTTCGCCATTAAGCCGTCGGGAGTCCCGTATCCGGAATTGACGCCCGAGAACATGGTCGTCGTCGATCTCGACGGGAAAATCGTCGAGGGCAAGATGAACCCCTCCTCCGATACCCCGACGCACCGCGTCATGTATCGCGAACTTGCGGTCGCCGACGGGGCGAAGGTTCGCGGCATCATCCATACGCATTCGACGTACGCCGTCGCGTGGGCGCAAGCCCGCAGGGATATTCCCCTGTTCGGGACTACGCACGCCGATCACATACAAACGTCGGTTCCGTGCACGCCGTATCTCTCGAAAGAGGCGGTTGAGCGCAACTATGAGCTTGAGACGGGAAACTTGATCGTCGACCACTTTCGCTCGCTGAAGCTCAACCCCAACGAAGTCACGATGGTGCTCGTCGGCGGCCACGGCCCGTTCGCCTGGGGCGAGACGGCGGCGAAAGCCGTCTACAACGGGGCGGTACTTGAGGAAGTCGCGCGCATGGCTTTACTGACCCTAGACGTCGACCCGCAAGCGACACCGCTCGCGGACTATATCGTCAACAAGCATTACATGCGCAAGCACGGGCCGAACGCGTATTACGGCCAGGGCGGTCACTGATTTATAGCGGGCCCTTGGACGATCATGGTCCGGAGGATACCGCAGGGAGATTTGTATGCCGGGCGAAAGCCCGGTTTTTTTTGCGCGTTACGGCGTCCCGATGGAGGCCCGCTCGACGATTGAGCATTCGAGCAGGATTTCGCGCGTGCCCGGCATGGCGTGCTTCTCGATGAGCGCGAACATGGTTTCCGCGGAAAGGCGCCCGATGTCGTAAAGGGGTATGGATACGGAGGTGAGGGCGGGTCGGCAAACCGACGCGATTTCGCGGTCGTCGAATCCTATGAGCGATATTTTCTTGCCGATCTCGATCCCGTTTTGGTTGCAGTAATCATAGACGCCCATCGCGATGAGGTCGTTGTGCGCGAAAATCGCCGTGACTCCCTCGGCGAGCAGTGTTGGCGCGATTTGGTATCCGTGGTCCCTGTCCCATTCACCGTAATGGGTGAGCCGTGGATTGTAGGGGATGCCGTGATCGAACAATGCCTCCTGGAAGCCGAGCGTTCGATTCGTGGTATGATACGAGTCCTTGTTGCCGGCTATCATGCCGATTTTTTGGTGGCCGCGGGCTATGAGCAAATCCGCGACTTTATAGGCGGCGCCGCGATCGTCGTAGATGATCGCGGGCACGCTCGGGTCCTCGCTGAAGCAATACGCGCAGGCGAATAGAATTTCCTTTTGAGCCGATAGATGCGCGATATTGTGGCTGTGGCAGCCCACGTACACGATTCCGTCGACTTGCTTGGAAAGCATTTCGTCGATCATATCCTGCACGAGCGCGTTCTTCTGTTGGCCGAATTCGGCCGAATGCCCAAATCTCTTGTTAAAGCGGAGATTTCCCAAAATATAGTGATATCCGTGCGCGTCGCAGGTGACGCCTATGCCGTCGACGATTTCCGGGGTATTGAATACCGTTATATCCTCGACGATAATGCCAAGCGTACGCGTTGTCCCCGTCTTCAGATGACGCGCGTTCAGGTTCGGTCGGTAATTTAGGCTCTTCGCGGCGTCAGTGATCGTCCGAATGGTAACCTCGCTCACGCCGGATTGACCGTTCAGGACTTTTGATACCGTAGCGATTGAAAAGCCGGTTAATTTTGAAATCTCTCTGATTGTAGCCATCACTACTCCCTGAGATCGGTGTACGAAGAATATTTAAGTTTACCATATAAACGTTTAATACGAAATAAGTATGTGGCGAGGACTTGTGCTTTTAATTGCTATATATTTTTTTTAGTTACCACAAAAGTAAACGTTTAACATAGAAATGCAAATTTTCAACGGTAATTCAACAAGTAATGCTTTACAAAAAGAGAATTCGGTCTTAATCTTTCCTTAAGAAAGTTAAACGTTTGATTCTATTAACGAAATGACAATGTTTTTAGGTGTTAATATCACTACAAAATGAAACGTTTAACTTTCTATCGCATTTCTTTGCTAAAGAAGAGGTTGTTATGCAGAAAGGATATCGTTCGATCAAGGACAAAAACGTCACCATTACCGATCCTTTATTCGCCCATTATGTCGACATGATCGCCGATACCGTTCTGCCCTATCAATGGGATGTCTTAAACGACCGGATCGACGGGGCGAAGAAAACGAAAGATCTGGAAAATACATTAGATGAAAACCACTCGAATTCGACAAAAAACGCGAAAATATCCCATTGCCTTGAGAATTTTCGGATAGCGGCGGGGCTTGCGACGGGATCCCATTATGGTACGGTATTTCTCGATTCCGACGCGTACAAGTGGCTTGAGGCCGTCGGGTTTTGCGTCGGAAGCGGGAAAGGAGACCGTTTCGTGCCGCTTGCCGACGAGGCGATCGACCTAATCGCCCGCGCCCAGCAGTCCGACGGCTATCTTAACACGTACATTACGCTCGTTAAGCCGGACGCCCGCTGGACGAATCTCGTCGAGGGGCACGAGCTCTATTGCGCCGGACACCTGATCGAGGCGGCGGTCGCGTATTACGAGGCGACCGGTAAACGCAAAATTCTCGACGTCGCGACGCGCTTCGCCGACTTAATCGACAAAACGTTCGGTTCCGGCCCGGGACAGATTCGCGGCTACCCGGGCCATCAAGAGGTGGAAGTATCGCTCGTCAAACTGTATCGAACGACCGGCGTTCGGCGCTATCTCGACTTAGCCCGCTTCTTCATCGCCGAGCGCGGAGCCGAGCCGAATTACTTTCTTGCCGAAATCGAACGGAGGGCGGGAAAGGGAATTTTCCCCGAACTGCGGGATTACGACTTAAAATACTCGCAATCCCATTTGCCGCCCGTCGAGCAGCGGGATCTCGAGGGACACGCGGTTCGCGCCCTGTATATGTGCGCCACGATGGCGGATCTCGCGCTCGAGTTCGACGACGAAAAAATGCGAGCGGCTTGCCTGGCGCTTTGGGAGAGCGTGACGAAAAAACGCATGTTTATCACCGGCGGCGTCGGTTCCTCCGGATTCCTTGAGCGATTCACCGCCGATTACGATTTGCCGAACGACAGCACGTATTGCGAGACGTGCGCGTCCGTCGGGCTTATGATGTTCGGCCAGCGCATGGCATCCCTCTCCGGCGACGCCGCGTATTACGACGCCGTGGAACTCGCGCTCCACAACACGGTGCTCGCGGGTATCAACGCCGACGGAAAAAAATACTTCTACGTGAACCCGCTCGAGTGCTGGCCTGACGCGTGCTTGCCGCATACGTCGATGCGCCACGTGAAGCCCGTCCGGCAAGAGTGGTTCGACGTCGCGTGCTGTCCGACGAATATCGCGCGGACGTTGGCGTCCCTCGGTCGCTATATTTTCGCCCTCGACGGCGAAACCGTCTGCGTCCATCAGTTTATCTCGTCCCGCGCTGTCGCCGAAATCGCGGGCGTTCCCGTGACGGTAGACATGAAGGCCGATATCGCCGAGGGAGGGAGCGTCACGATCGGAACGTCCGGCGCCGCCCGGCTGCGCGTGCGCATCCCCTCATGGGCGGTTGACCCCGAATTTTCCGTGGACGGGAAACGGGTTGCCCCGCGCGTGGAGCGAAGCTACGCGTGCCTCGACGTCGCGGGCGCGGCCGAGCTGTCGATCGATTTCCACGCGAAGCCGCGCTGGGTCGCGGCCAACGATCTGGTTCGGGTAGACGCGGGAAAGGCGGCGTTGATGCTGGGGCCCTACGTGTATTGCCTTGAAGGCGTGGACAATCCCGGGAGCCTCGCGGGCGCCTATATCGACGCCGACGCGAAAGTTTCTCTCGGGAGCGCCGTCGAGGGCCTGCCCGGTGCGATGCCTTCGCTCTCGTACGACGGATACCGACTGGAGAACGGCGTGAAATCCCTGTATGGGACCGCTGAGTATTCGCTGCGGCCCGCGCGCCTGACGGCGGTTCCGTACTGCCTGTGGTGCAACCGCTTTCCCGGCGAAATGGTCGTGTGGCAAAAAATCCGGCTATGAAAATGGGAGAGCTCGGCCGTAATGGCCGTGTCAATATTAGGAAAGAAACGAAGGAGAGTGAATCATGAAACGGTTGATGCTCGGTTTGTTGCTTTGCGCGCTGATTCTTCCGTCCGCGATGGCGAATGGCAATCGCGATGCCGCGAAGGCGAAAGACGGCAAAATTCACGTTACGTACTCGTACTGGGGAACCCCCGACGAGGCCAAGACGATTCAGGCTCAGGCGGATACGTTCAACGCCTCGCAGGAAAAAATCGTGGTCGAAATCATGCCAATCCCCCACGATTCGTACGTTACGAAACTCAATACGATGGCGACCGCAGGCCAGCTTCCCGACTGCGGCATCATGAGCGAAGCGGGGGTCCTTCAGTTCGCCTCGAACGGCCTGCTCGCCGACGTTTCGAAAATGTACGGCGCGAACGACTCGAAGCCGCTCGACAGCCTCACGTTTAAGTATAAGGGAACCCCGGTCGCGTACTCGGCTGCGAACGAAATCCTCCTGATGTATTACAACAAAAAAATGTTCGATAAGGCGGGAGTCGCCTATCCGCCGGCGGACGCGGCGCACGCCTGGACGTGGGACCAGTTCGTGGACACGGCAAAACTCCTGACGCTCGACGCCAACGGCAACAACGCGAAATCGGCGAAGTTTGACCCGAAGAACATCGTCCAGTACGGATGCATGGTCGAGAATCTCACGTGGCAGCTTGAGGTGTGGTGCCTCAGCAACGGCAGCGGCTTTTATAGCAAAGACGGATCGAAAGTCGCGATCGGCGACCCCGCGGCGATTGACGCCATCCAGAAAGTCGCGGACCTTCATCTCGTCCACCATGTCGCGCCGCTTTCGGCCGGCCTAACCGACGACGGCATGCAGCGCTCGATCATCGCCGGCACCTGCGCCATGGGCACGGGCGGCGCGTGGAACGTCGGCACCTGCCTCGCTTCCGCTCGCAAGGAAGGCTTGGATTACGGCGTCGCCGTCCTTCCCTATATGAAGGACAAAGTCACGATCTGCACCGGCGGCCCGAACGTCGTGTTCAGTCAGTCCAAACATCCCGCCGAGGCGATGGAGTGGGTTAAGTGGTACGCGCGCGAGGAAAATAGCTGGGGCTTGATAGAATCCGGCATATGGATGCCCGTCCTGCAAAAATGGTACGCGGACGAGAAGTTAACCCATAAGTGGGTGGATAATCCGAACTTCCCGCCTTACGCGCAATATAAGAGCGCCGTCGTCGATTACGCGATGAATAACTCCTCTTCGACCTCGTGGTATTATGTGAACAACACCATCGACTTCAACACCCTGCTCGGGTCGTTGCTGGGAGACGTTTGGACCGGCAACAAAACGGCCAAGGACGCGATAACGAAGGGATATAAGGATCTCGTTGCCGCGTATAACGGCAGTAATTAACGCTGATGCGGCGACTCGCGAAAGCGGGGCGCCGCTTTTATGCGTTTGCGAAAACTCGGAGGTTTGCTTTATGCGTTTGTCTCTCGGCAGGGCGACTTTTAAGAATCGGGCCCGGCGGCAGGAAGTGTCCACGGCTTTTCTCTGCCTCATCCCCTCGATTATCGGCCTGATTTTTCTCACGTACGTCCCGCTGATTAGCGTTTTCTCGCTCAGTTTTTTTAAGTGGGGCAACGGCGCGCCGATTCCCCGGTTTGTCGGGCTCGGTAATTACGTGCGCCTCTTTACCGCCGACCCCTATTTCATCGACTCGATTCGCGTGACCGTTTCCTTCGCGGTATTCGCCGTCGTCGGGAGCATGGTCTATTCCCTTTTTGTCGCGATGCTTTTGAACAGAAAAATCCCCGCCCGCGGTTTTTTTCGCGCGGTTTTTTACCTGCCGTACGTACTGCCCGCGATGGCCGTTTATATCGGATGGTCGTGGCTCTACGAGGCGAACTTCGGGCTTTTCAATTATTTCCTTTCCGCGATCGGCGTCGAGAAACTGAAATTCATCGCCGACGGAAAACTGGTCGTGCCGTCTCTCTCCCTGATCGCGGTGTGGCTTTCGGGGAATCTCATCGTCATTTTTCTCGCGGGGCTGCAGAACGTGCCTCGCGCCTATCACGAGGCCGCGCTGATAGACGGGGCGAATTTCCTTCAGCGGTTTTGGAACGTCACGATTCCCTGCATGACGCCGATCATCTTCTATAATCTCTTAATGTCGCTGATTACCAACATGCAGGTCGTAACGCCTGCGTTGGCCCTGACGAACGGCGGGCCGGGCAATGAATCGCGGTTCATCACGTACTTAATGTACCAAAACGCGTTCATCAATAATCGACTGGGGTACGGCAGCGCGATCTCTTTCGTGTTTTTCGTCCTCATCGCGGTTTTTACCGTAATCCTGTTCGTTACGAGCAAAAATTGGATTTTCTACGAAGGAGACGCAAAGTGATTGCATCCGGAAATTCGCAGGCGCGCCGCGGCGATTGGCTGGCGCTGGCGCTGCTCGTCCTCCTCGCCGCGCTCGTCATGCTTCCTATCTGGTGGATGTTCCGCTCGAGCCTCATGACGAACGCCGAGCTCTACGCGTATCCGCCGCCGTTCTATCCCCGTTCGTGGCGGTTCGGGAATTACGCCGAGACGTTGCAGCTCTTTCATTTTTGGCGCTATTTCGCGAACACCATGGCGATTATCGTCCCGGCCGTTCTCGGCGGCACGTTGACGGCGACGCTCGGCGGTTACGCGTTCGCGCGCCTCCGCTTCCCCGGGAAAAACTTCCTTTTCATGCTCTGCGTCGGGTCGATGCTCTTGCCGACGATGGTTACGCTGATTCCTCTTTACATCGCCTGGTCTCGGGGGCTCGGTCTCGCGGACACGTTCTGGCCGCTGATACTGCCGTATTTTTGCGGCGGGGGCGCGTTCAATATATTCCTGATACGGCAGTTCATCATGACCATCCCCCGGGAGCTTGACGAGGCCGCCACGATCGACGGCGCGAGCCCGTTCCGCATTTTGGTGAGCGTCATCGCGCCCGCGATAAAATCCGCGATGATCGTCGTCGCCCTCCTGCTGTTCATTGGCCTTTGGAACGACCTTCTTCAGCAGATGATCTACCTTAATTCGGAGAAGAACTTCACGATCGCGCTTGGGCTTTCGGCGTTTCGCGGCTCGTTGCAAACCGACTGGTCCAAGCTGATGTGCGCGACCTGCATGTCGTTCGTCCCGGGCGTCATTTTCTATTTGATCGGGCAAAAGTATTTCGTAGAGGGTATCGTGATGACGGGCTTGAAGAACTGAAGAGGATCGTGAAAGGATTTGCGGTATGAAACAAAACGGGCGCGCCGCAGACGGCGCAAAATTATATCTTGATCGCGAGTTCGAGGTCGGAGCCGTCGACGATCGGCTCTTCGGCTCGTTTCTCGAGCACCTTGGCCGGGCCATATACGGCGGAATCTACGAGCCGGGACACGCGACTGCGGACGGCGATGGGTTTAGGCACGACGTGCTCGGGCTGATTGAAGGATTGCGCGTCCCCTTGATTCGGTACCCGGGCGGAAACTTCGTTTCGTCGTTCAAATGGGAAGACAGCGTCGGTCCCGTCGAGCGAAGGCCTCGCCGGCTCGATCTCGCGTGGCGCTCGTGCGAGCCGAATCGGTTTGGCCTCAATGAATTCATGAAATGGGTTCGAGCGGCGGGTGCCGATCCGATGGTCGCGATTAACCTCGGGACCCGCGGCATCGAGGACGCGATGAATCTCGTCGAGTACTGCAACCACCCGCGCGATTCGTTCTGGAGCGACCTCCGCCGCTCGCACGGCGTAGCGGAGCCGCATGGCGTTAAGCTTTGGTGTCTCGGCAACGAAATGGACGGGCCTTGGCAAGTGGGGCAAAAGACGCCGGGGGAGTATGGCCGCATAGCGTTTGAGACCGCGAAGGTGATTAAGCTTTTCGACCCGTCGAGCGAACTCGTCGCTTGCGGCAGCTCCGGGCCCTTTATGCCGACGTTTCCCGAATGGGAAGATAGCGTGCTTTCGCACTGTTACGACAAAGTCGACTATATTTCGCTGCATCAATATCAGCAGAATAAGGCCGACGATCTTTCGACCTATCTCGCGGGCTCGATCGGCATGGATCGATTTATTGAGTCGGTGGTCGCGACCTGCGACTTCGTTCAAGCGAAAAAACGCAGCAAGCGGAAAATGTACCTCTCGTTTGACGAGTGGAATGTTTGGTTTCATACCCTCGAGTCGGACAAAAAACAGGAGCCGTGGATCGTCGGGCCGCATCTTTTGGAAGACGTGTATACCTTTGAGGATGCGCTCGTCGTCGGCTGTCTCCTGAACAGCCTGCTGCGCCACGCCGATCGAGTGAAAATAGCCTGTCTTGCCCAGCTCGTAAACGTTATCGCCCCTATCATGACGGATAATGGGGGTATCGCGTGGCGGCAGACGATTTATTGGCCGTTTTATTACGCGTCTCGCAATGGACGCGGAACGGCTCTCGACGTTCGCCTTGTCTGCGGGTTTTACGAGAACGCGGAGTACGGCGAGATTCCTTGGCTAGACGCCTCCGCTGTCCTTTCCCTGGACGGTAGGTCGCTCGCGTTGTTTCTCGTGAATCGAAGCCGCTTCGATTCCCTTCCCGTAGACTTCCGATTTGTGGGTTTCGAGGGCTTTCGGGTCGCTGAGCGGATTGAGTTGGCGGGGTTTGACGCAAAGGCGGTAAATTCCGCGGAAACCCCGGATGCGGTTATGCCAAGGTATGTTGACGTTTCGGAAAATGACGCTCAAATCTCTTTACCCCCGTTGAGCTGGACGATGGTTAGGTTAGTTGAAGGCATTTGAAAGAAGCCTTATAACGCGAAAAAGCCGGATAATGCGGTTTTTTCGCGTTGAAACATTTGACAAATAACTTTTCTCCTCTTACTATTAACAAGTCTGGCGTGTAGGTACACGCGACAATTCGTACACAAAGAGTACGAAAATGTGAAGGAGGAAAAAATGAAAAAACTCGTGGCTGCGTTAAGCGTCCTCGTGTTGCTCGGGGTCGCTTTTACCGGATGCTCCGGCAAGAAGGCGTCCAAAGTCGGAACTATCGGTATCGCGATGCCGACGAAGAGTTCCGCCCGCTGGATCGCGGACGGAAGCAACATGAAAGCCGAATTCGAGAAACTGGGCTTCCAGGTCGATCTGCAATATGCCGAAGACGTGGTCGAAAACCAGATTTCGCAAATCGAGAATATGATCACGAAGGGCGTGAACGTGCTCGTTATCGCGTCCATCGACGGCGAATCCATGACGAAAGTCCTGGAAAAAGCGCATGACGCGAAAATTCCCGTCATCTCCTACGACCGCCTCATCAAGAACACCCCGTACGTTGACTATTACGTAACCTTCGATAACTTCAAGGTCGGCGTTCAGCAGGCGACCACTATCGAGACCGCTCTTGATCTCAAGAACGCGGCCGGCCCGTTCTATATCGAGCTGTTCGGCGGCTCGCCCGACGACAACAACGCCTATTTCTTCTATAACGGCGCCATGTCCGTCCTCCAGCCGTACCTCGATTCCGGCAAGCTCATCGTCGGCTCCGGCCAGATGGGAATGGATAAGGTTTCCACGCTCCGCTGGGACGGCGCGACCGCCCAGGCTCGCATGGATAACCTCCTTTCAGCGTTCTACACCAAGAACAAGATCGCGGCCGTTCTCTCCCCGTACGACGGTATCTCCCTCGGCATCATTTCCTCGCTCAAGGGCGTCGGATACGGCCAGGGCGGAACCCCGATGCCGTTCGTTTCCGGACAGGACGCCGAGCTTCCGTCGATCAAGTCGATCCTCGCCGGCGAGCAGTATTCCACGATTTTCAAGGATACCCGCTCCCTCGCGAAGAAAGCGGTCGAGATGGCTACCGCCCTTCTCGCCGGAAAGGAAGCCGATGTCAACGACACCAAGACGTACGACAACGGCGTTAAAGTGGTTCCCTCGTACTTGCTCGAGTCCACCATCGTCACGAAAGACAACGTAACGTCAGCCCTGGTTGATACCGGGTACTACACCGCGGACCAACTTAAGTAAACCGGACCCGCCTCTGTTCCTGGGAGGTCGCGAGCCGCTTGTCCCGCGGCCTCCCGTTAGGAAAAGGGCGGAACGGTAAGGGGAATTGCATGTCAGATATTCTGCTTGAAATGAAGAACATAACGAAAGTCTTTCCCGGCGTTATCGCGCTCGACAACGTTAATCTCAAGGTCAAGAAGGCCGAGATTCACGCGCTCGTCGGGGAGAACGGCGCGGGAAAGTCGACGCTCATGAACATATTGAGCGGCACATACCCTCACGGCTCGTATACGGGCGATATCATCGTGGATGGCAAAGTATGCGAATTTCGCGACATCAAGCATAGCGAAAAAGCCGGAATCGTCATCATCCATCAGGAACTCGCTTTGAGTCCCTACCTTTCGATCGCCGAGAATATTTTCATCGGCAACGAAAAGGCCCGGGCCCAGGTCATAGATTGGGATAAGACGAGGGAAGACGCCCTCGTGCTCATGAAAAAACTCGGGCTCACCGACAACCCCAACACTCCGGTAAACAAACTCGGTGTCGGGAAACAGCAGATTATCGAGATAGCGAAGGCGCTCGCGAAAGACGTTAAGCTCCTTATCCTGGACGAGCCGACCGCGGCCCTGAACGAGAAGGACAGCGATAACCTCTTGCAGCTGCTGTTGGAACTGAAAAAGCATGGAATATCATCGGTACTGATTTCACATAAATTGAACGAAGTCTCGAAAGTCTCCGACGCCATAACGATCTTGCGCGACGGCAAGGCCATCGAGACGCTCGACGTCGGCGACGCGCCGATTCCCGAGGATCGCATCATCAAGGGAATGGTCGGGCGCGAGATTACCGACCGCTTCCCGAAGCGGACGAGCGAGGTGGGCAAGGTCGTCTTCGAGGTGAAAAACTGGAACGTATATCACCCGGACGACCCCGAGCGGAAAGTCATCGACGACGTGAGCCTCACGGTTCGCGCGGGCGAGGTCGTCGGACTCGTCGGGCTCATGGGCGCGGGCCGCACCGAGCTCGCGATGAGCCTGTTCGGAAAATATTACGGGCAAAAAATATCGGGGCAGACGTTCATCGACGGCGAGGAAGTTCGCCTGAGCACGATCCCGAAGGCCATAGAGCACGGCCTTGCCTACGTGACCGAGGACCGCAAGCAATACGGTCTCGTCCTCATCGACGACGTGCGGCACAACACGACGCTCGCGAGCCTTCGGCAGGTCTCGAAAAATCTCGTAATTAACGAACACGAAGAGATTCGGGAATCCGAGAAATTTAAGGAAGCGCTCAACATCAAGACGCCGACGATCCTGCAGCTCGCGAACAACCTCTCGGGCGGGAACCAGCAAAAGGTCGTGCTCGCGAAGTGGATTTTCGCCAACCCGAAAATCCTCATCCTGGACGAGCCGACGCGCGGCATCGACGTCGGCGCGAAATACGAGATTTATTCGATCATAAACATGCTCGCGGCGCAGGGGCTCGCGTGCGTGCTGATTTCGTCCGAAATGCCGGAGGTTATCGGCATGAGCGATCGCATTTACGTCATGAGCGAGGGGCGGTTTACCGCCGAACTGGACGGCAAGACCGCCACCCAGGAAGAGATCATGCGCAACATAATCCAGCGGTAAGGGGAAAACGATGAACAAAGTCTTTAGCATAGCAAAGAAGAACTTTCGGCAATACGGGATGCTCGTTGCGCTCGCGGTGGTGATGATTCTTTTTCAGGTATTGACGAACGGCGTACTCCTGCGCCCCGTCAACCTGACGAACCTTATCCTGCAAAACAGCTACATCCTGGTTCTCGCGATCGGAATGCTGTTGTGCATCTTAACGGGAAACATCGACCTTTCGGTCGGGTCGGTCGTCGCATTCGTCGGCGCCGTTTCGGCGACGTTCATGGTCGATAACGGCGTTCCTGCCGGCTTCGCGGTTGTCATCGCGCTCGTCGTCGGCGGTTTGATCGGCGCATGGCAGGGGTACTGGATCGCGTACGTGAAAATCCCGGCCTTCATCGTCACGCTCGCCGGCATGTTGATTTTCCGCGGCCTCGCGCTCGTCGTTCTGCAGGGGCAGTCGAAAGGCCCGTTTCCCCAGTTCTTTCAGTCGATCGCGTCGGGCTTCATTCCCGAGCCGATCGGCGGCAACGGCTTAACCGTCATCATCGGCATCGTCGTTTCCTGCATCCTAATCCTGAACGAGATCAGGATGCGCCGGAAGCAGAAGAAATACGGTTTTGACGTTCTGCCGTTCTGGGCGTTCGCGGTGAAAGTCGTTTTCGTCGTGGCGGTCATCATGGCGTTTACCCTCGTGTTCGCCTCGTACAAGGGCCTGCCGAACATCCTCGTATTGCTCGTCGCTCTCATTGTTGTGTATAATTTCATCACGCAAAAGACGATCCCCGGCCGGCATATTTACGCGCTCGGCGGTAACGAGAAGGCCGCGAAGCTTTCCGGTATCAAGACCGAACGGGTCATGTTCTGGGTATACGTGAACATGGGCGTGATCGCGGCTTTGGCGGGCATGGTTTTCGCCGCCCGCCTCAACGTCGCCACGCCGAAAGCCGGCGTGAACTTCGAGCTCGACGCGATCGCCGCGTGCTACGTCGGCGGTGCCTCGACGACCGGCGGCATCGGAACCGTTATCGGCGCCATGATCGGCGGCCTGTTCATGGGCGTTCTGAACAACGGTATGTCGATCATGGGAATCGGCATCGACTGGCAGCAGGCGATTAAGGGTTTTGTCCTTCTGTTCGCGGTTGCCTTTGACCTGTATTCTAAGGCCCGCAGTAAGTAACGCCTCCCGTTTCCCGGCGCGAAAGCCGGGAGACGCGGGGAATAAATCGATTGCCGGGAAAATGGCAATGGGGCGACGAAAGCCGCCCATGGGAGAAAGCACCATGAGGTTTTATACTTCTGGGGGATCGAGCGGATCCTCGGCCTTCGGCGCCAGCGGCTCTGCCGCCGGTGCCGCTCGTTTTTTTGAGACGGCGGAGCGCGACGCGTCGAAACTCGTGAGCGAACTTCTTGACGAATTCGTCGAGAGATACGGCGGATCTCGGGATTCTATCGGCGTCTTCGCGGCGCCCGCGCGAATTAACATCATCGGCGAGCATATCGACTATAACGGCGGAAAAGTCTTTCCCGCCGCCATCGATAAATACCTCTATCTCCTGATACGAAAGCGGGCCGACACGAAAATCGCGTACGACGACGTTCGGTTTCCCGGGAAATTCGAGTTTGACGTGAACGACTCGTTCTCGTATAAGCAGGAAAACGATTACGCCAATTACCTCAACGGCATACTTTCGATGATGGCTAAGGCCGGCCATCGCCCATCGCGCGGTTTCGAGGTTCTTATGTTCAGCACGATTCCCGCGGGCGGCGGCGTCTCTTCTTCCGCGGCGCTTGAGTGCGGATTCGCGTGGGCCGTTTCGGAGTCCTTCGGTTTCGGTTTTGATCGGGTGGAAATCGCCAAGATGGGCCAGCGCTCCGAGCACGAGTTCATGAACGTGCAATGCGGGATCATGGACCAGTTCATCATCGCCGTCGGAAAAAAAGAGCAGGCGATCGTCCTTGACTGCGACACCCTCGAGTATCGCTATGTGCCGCTCGCGCTCGGGGATTACCGTATCGTGGTCATGAATACCAACAAGAAGCGGCGCCTGGCCGAGTCAAAGTATAACGAGCGTCGCTCCGAATGCGAGAAGGCGCTCTCCGTTTTGGGACCGCTCGCGGGCGTTAAGACGCTGTGCGAGCTCTCGCCGGAAACGTTCGCGAAGCACGAGAAGTCCATCGCTGACGAGACGGTCCGCCGTCGGGCTCGGCATTGCGTTCTCGAAAACGAGCGAGTGAACCGCTCTGTCGCGGCGCTTGAGGGCGGGGACCTTCGCCTTCTCGGAAAATTGCTGTGCGAGTCGCATATTTCGCTTCGCGACGATTACGAGGTTACCGGCGCGGAATTGGACGCGCTCTACGAAGAATCGATTAAGGTCGACGGATGCCTCGGAGCCCGCATGACGGGGGCCGGGTTCGGCGGTTGCGCGATCGCGATCGTCAAGGCCGACGCGTTCGACCGGTTCGTCGCGCAAGTCGGTGCGGAGTACACGAAGCGAACCGGCCTGGTGGCGGGCTTTTTTGCCTGCTCGGCCGGTGACGGCGTCATCAGGATTCGATAATGAAAAAGGGCGCGAACCGTTCGCGCCCTTTTTTTTACCGCTTTCCGGCGTGCCGTTGATCCGGCGGTTCGCTTTACGCTCCCTCCCCTTCGATCGCTCCTTCCGCTTCGCTTGTCTGCGCGTTTTCGAATTTAAACTTGCTCGTCTCCGCCTCGATTCTTTCGCTGATGTTCCCGACGTCGTCCGCCTTCAGCGCGACCGACGCGAACCCGCTTTGTATCGCGCTTAATTCCTGCCCGATGGTGTCGCTCGCGTTGTAAACCCTCGTCGTCGCGTTTTGCACCGAGGATACGCTCTGCGCGACTTCCGTGGTCCGTTGCGTGATTCCGGTGGTGTGCTCGGTTACGCCGACGGTATACTCGTTAAGCTCTACCATCGCTTCCATGATTTGATTGCCGCCCTCTTTGAGCTCGGCGAGCGCGTTGAGAATCTCGTCGAAATTTCCCCGCACTTGGCCGATGCCCTCGCGAACCGTCTCGAAGGACTTCGAGGAGCGAAGGCTCGCGGTGTTCGCGTCGGTAATGCTCGATATGACGTCGCCGAGGTTTTTCTTGATGTGCTTCGAGTTCGCGGCGGCCGCCTCGGCGAGGTTGCGGATTTCGTCCGCGACGACCGAAAAACCCCTTCCGAATTCTCCCGCGTGCGCGGCCTCGATCGCCGCGTTCATCGCGAGTAAATTAGTCTGGGCCGCGATTCCGTTGATTATCGTCGCCATGTCCTGCACGGTCTTGATGTTCTCGTTGATGCGCGTAATGACGTCGCTCGTTTCCCGGATTTGAAGCTCTCCCTTGCCGGCGGCGTCGCCGAGTTGGTTCGATACGTCCTTGTTTCGCAGCATGATGTCGTTCAATGACGATATCGACGAGGCCATCTGCGTTACCGCCGCGGTAGATTGCTCGACCATGGTGGCCTGCGCGGTTATCTTGTCGGAAACGACGGCGATGTCCCTCGTGATTAAGCCCGTAGCCTCGTTCGAGACCCGGACGTTCTTCGTCAGCGTATCAGACGCGTCCTTAATGCTCTCCGCCTCGCCCCTGAGACGCGCGAGCGATTCTTCCGACTCGGACACCGCCGAGCTCAGTTGGTCTTTGCTCTCGAGGGCGCTCTGGGCCGCGCGCTTGAGCTGGAGCATGGAATCTCCGAGCGCGACCCTCATGCCGTCCATGAGCCTCCCGAGCTCGCCTATTTCGTCCTTGCCGTTTACGAGGGCGGAAGCGCTTAAATCCCCCTCCCCGATGCTCCGGACCACGCGCTCGAGTTTTCTTATCCGCAAGGATATCCCGTTCGCGAGGATGACGGCGAGCGCGATTCCCGCCGCGCCGAATACCGTCGCGATGAGGGTGAAGATGAAGACCGAGGTTCTGGAGTTCTTGCTGATCGTCTCGTCGATGACCGCGCTTTGCTCGTCGATGATCTCGATGGCGCTATCGCAGGTCGATTTCATGGATAAGAGGCTCGTTGAGAAATCCACGCACTTCTCGAGAAACGCGTCGAAATTCGGGCTTCTGTTATAAACCTTGATGAGGAAGAAATCGACTAACTTCATCTTCGCCCGAAGCCCGCCGACCGTCTCGCCTTGCGCGATAAAATCCTCGCCGGCACGATAAAGCGTTTCCCTTCGGGTTTTCATTAAGTCAAGCATGAGCGAAATGAGACCGATCGCTTCCTTCACGTCCTTGCTTTGCTTTGTAAGAACTTTCATTTTGGAAAGATCCGCGAATGCGGCGTCGGTCTTCGCGGCTTGGCCCTTGTAGTCGTCAATGGAGGACTCGGTGAAGGAAGACCAGAAATTGCCGAGGGACAGTTCCTCCTCCAGCAGGCGGTCCCTGAGGGTTTCTAGCAAAGCTTGCTCTTCGCGGATCTTTTGCGTTTGCGTGTATAAGGCGAAGAACACGCCGGAAGCCATGGCGAAAACGGAAACGATAAGCACGATGAGCCCAAGTAATTGCGAGCGAATCCTCATCGATTTTCCCCCTATTCTTGTTTAAAAATGATACGCCGGGTCGGCTCGTTTGTCCAATTTAAACTCGAGTTATGCGGTGACAACTTTCCCTTCTCGCGTGTTCAATTCTTGAAAGATTGATCGAGCGCGAAGAATATGGTATATAAAATAACGATGTTAAAATAACGAGGGTAATATATGAGAATCGCTAACCCAGAAACGGAGAGAAAGATAAAAGCGGAGGCCTTGCGTCTCCTTATGGCGAAGGAGCCCGAAGAAATCGGCATGAGGGAAATCGCGGAAAAGTGCGGCGTTTCGGCGACGACGATTTACTATTATTACGATGACAAAAGCGACGTTTTCGAGGCCGTGAAACTGCAGTGCCTCGCCGAAATGACACTGTATATCGAGAAGCGCGTCGCCCGCGGCAAAACGTCGGCGAACGACCTGAGGGAAGGTCTTTCCGCGTTCCGCGACTGGTGTTTCGCCAACTCGCGGGTTGCGCTGTTAGTGATGGGCCGATTTAAGGCGAACGTCTCGGCGGGCGGCGAATTGCTCGACAAGTATTACGAAGGCAACGCCCTCGCGGAGAGGCTTCTCAAGAACGCGTCAGAGGAGGGGCTGATCGACGTGACCGACTTCAGGCTATCGGCGTCGCTGTGCATCGCCGCCCTTTGGGGCAGCGTCGAGGCCGTGCTTCTGAACAGGACATTCCCGGAATATTGGAAGCGAGGAAAAAATTTTACCGACGGCATGATCGATTTGTGCCTGGCCGGAATGGGCTATAAAGGGGAAGGTAAGAAATGAATAGGCAGAAATTAAGATTCGCGGCGCCCGTTTTGGCGGCGTCGCTGTTTCTTGGGGTGGCGTCGCCGCGCGCGAGCGCCGAGACGATCGTTTTGGCCGTCGAGCCTGGTGCATCTTGGACCCGCACGACGTGGTTAGGGGTTTTCCCCTTGCGGCACGTGCCGCAAATGGCTTGCTGGATAGAGGACTCGAACGGCGAATTCGTGCGGACCGTGAGCGTGACCGAGAGCGTCTCGAAAAATTCATGGAAGGGTGCCCCCGCGGGAGGCCGTCCGGAATCGTTGCCGGTCTGGACCCATGCCTCGCTCGGTTCTCCCGACGCGGTCGACGGCGTGAGTTCCGCGTCCCGAAAGTCTTCTTTCGCGCTTTCCCGTGAGGCCGAAGGGCTCGTCGCCGGGCGGGAATATGTCGCCTTTTTGGAGGTGAACTCGAGCTTTGACTATAACGACGCTTGGCCAAAAAAGGCGAGGCCCGGAACTTCCGCGTACTCGGGCGTGAACGGTCAGCCTTCGCTCGTGTATGAGGCTCGTTTTGTCGCGGGCGTTCCCGGGGAAGCGGAATTCTCCCCGCTCGGGATCGGTTCGGTCGATGGCGCCGACGGAGAGATACGGCCGAACTTCGTTGGGCTCACGTCGGCGTTGACTATCGTGAAGTCGGCCAAAATCATCGTGAAGGAGTGAACCGTACCGTGAAAAAAATAGCAAATATGCCTTTGGCGATTCTCGTTTCCGCGCTGTTGGCGTTCGTTACCGCGCCGATCTTTTCTGAAAGTACCTCGGGCACGGGCGATATTACGGCGTCTACCTCGCTAAATTTCGTGGTGGCCACGACGATGGAAACGAAGGCGAAATTGACGGAGACGGTGCGAATCCCGTTGCTCGCGGGCGGGGGAGCCTTAACGAAAGACAATAATCTCCAAATCGCGGGCGCGGCTGAACTGTCGCCGGTATCGGTCAACGGGACTTTGAAAGCGACGCTCACGCCGATCGCTTTCTTGCAATTTTCCCTTGGCGGCTCGGTAGGCAGCGGGTGGAACATTCCTTTCGCCGACGGGTTACGCAAGAATGAGCCGGTTCTCGATTCCTCGGGGAATCGCACCGGGGCCGCGCGTTTGACCGGCGGCGCGTTTGACGGGCTTGTATGGAGCGTAACCGGCGGCGCCCTCTTTCAGTTTGACGCGGCCGCCCTCGCGCCCGGCGACTGGCACCACGTCGTGTTTCAGACTTATCACGCCGCGCGCTACCGCGCGCTGACCTCGGCGGGCTCGGACGAGTCATGGCTGTACGAGGCCGACGCGGGAGAGAACCGAAACGGGTGGAATTATTACGGGAACTATTTCCTTGGCTATCGAATGCCCCTCCGGATCGACTTGGTCGGCGTTCTCGTTGAGGAGGACTTGTATCTCTATGGGACCGACGGAGGTTCTCGTTGGGGAGATGACTTATCCCGCTGGACGTTCGGCCCCGTCGTCGACTGCGCGGTTTCGGACCGCCTCTCCGCCTCCGTCCTAGCGCAATGGCATACTATGCGGAATTTCACCGCCGAGACCGAGAATTTAGATTTTTATCAGGATCGAGACATGGAAGGCGGCGATGGCCGACGCCTTGAATTCTACCGCGTCGCTTTGAGCGTGACCGTCCTGCTGTGAGCGGGAAATCGCGCGCGTTTTTTTTATAGTCGCTTGACTCCGCCCCTGGGGAGGACTTTACCGTCTTTCCCAGTGAGGTGCGTATGAACAAAATACTTTCCTTGGGCGTCGTCGCGTTCGCGGTGCCTTTGCTCGCGGCACGCGGAGAATCGAATGGTCGTCTGAGCGGGACATACCGGCTCCAGGGCGCGAATCCCTCTCCCGGCGCGCACTGCGAGAGCGCCGCGATCGTGAACGCCCTTCGTTATGAAGGCTATGAAGTTTCCGAGCCGATGATCCTCGGCGGCGGGGGCGCGCTGTCCTTCACCTTCGGGGAGGGAGCGTTCCCGTTTATCGGCGGGCGGAGCCTCGACCTCCGCGAGCGGTTTTTCTCGACCGCCGAGATCTCGTGGACTTCGCGGATTCCCCAAGGTCGCGATCTCGGTTGGCAGGAAATAACCGATCTGTTGGGCCGGGGAATCCCCGTCGTCTTGCGCGTTGACATGCGTTTCTTGCCCTATCGATACGGCGGGAAATACGGCCCGTCCCGAATGTCGTTTGGTTGGCATTTAGTTACCCTTTTTGGCGTCGACTGGGACGCGGGTCTCGCGTGGGTAAGCGATAGAGAATACGACGGGCTCCAAAAAATTAAAATAGCGGATCTCAGTCGGGCCCGGTCTTCTACCACGAAAACGTTTCCCCCTCGCGCCGAATATTATTGGATGGAGCCCCCCGAAGGATCGGAAGGCCGGAAAATCGTTTTTTCGCGCTTAGTTAGTTCGTCGTTTGAGACGATAACCGAGCATTATGAAAACGGCGCGCTCGACTCGCTTTCTCGTTTTGGTTCGGCTCTTTCCTCGTATGACGCGAACGGGGTGAACGGCTTTCTCTTGCCGGCGGCGCTTCGGTATATGTCCGGCTGTATCGAGGAATATGGAACCGGCGGCGCGGCTTTCCGCGAGCCGTATAAAGCGTTTATCGCGGAGGCCGAGCGATCGGGCGCGGTGGCCGACGCGGAAACCCTGACCGCCGCGCTCGACGCCTCCATCGCGGCTTGGCACGAACTTTCTTCGCAGATGCGCTCGTTCGCCGACGGGGCGAAATCCATGGGCAAAGCCGAGCGTTCCCGAAATTTTATCCTTCTCGGCAATTGTGCCGACGCGCTCTACGCGCGCGAGAGAATTCTCTATACTGAGATCAAGCGTCGCTCGGAAGCGCCGCGAGAGGGGGAATAGGGGCGCTATGCTGACTATCGGCGAATTTTCATCAGCGACCAGGCTAACCGTGAAGGCTCTTCGGATTTACCATGAGGAAGGCTTGCTCGTACCTGAGCGGGTTGACGCGGTTACCGGATATCGATATTACGGCGACGGCTCGTTCCGTCGGGCGCAGGCGATAGTCATTTTGAGGGATCTGGGGTTTTCGATCCAAGAGATGGGCGCGATTTTCGCGCAATGCGCGGATGACGACGAATTGGGATCTTTTTTTCGACGGCGACTAGCGGAAGTCGAGCGGGAACTCGCGCGGATGCGCGAGGTTCGCGGCCTGATCCGCGTGTACGGAGAAGGTGAGCGGGAGGAAACCATGCGCGAAAATTTGGAAATTCGCGAGATAACGGCGAATGACGCTTGGATGTGCGGTATTCGCTATCGGGGCGCGTACGCCAACATCGGTCGGTATTTTTCGGATCTTTTTAAGAAGGCTGGGCGCTATTACGTTGGGAAGCCTTTCGCCCTCTATTACGACTGCGAGCATCGCGAAGAGGCGGATATCGAGGCGGGTATCCTCGTGCGCAGGGAAGTCTCTATCCCCGGGGTGGATTGTCGCGTTCTTCCCGGCGGCAACTTCGTATCGATTCTGCATCGGGGGCCGTACGAAGCGCTTGGGGTCGCCTATAAGGCGTTGTTCGAGTATCTGAGCGGAAAAAACCTCGAGCTTGGCGGCCCGTTGCGGGAGCTGTATCTCAAGGGGCCGGGCATGATTTTCCCCCGCGACCCGAGTCGATTCGTGACCGAGATCCGCGCGCCCGTTGTCGACCGCGCGACGCCCGACGATTAAGTCCGGAATTTCCCGATTTCGTCTTTCATCGCTTTCGCGTTTTCGGCGTTAACGCGCCCGGTATCGCTCAGCACGACGATGGAACTCTCGATCTCTTTCATTCCCGCCGTCATTTCGTGCATGCCGGACGTGTTTTCGGCAGAAAGGTTCTCGATCGTCGCGATGGAAGACTTGATGCCCTTCGTTTCTTTCGTGACGCTCCGCATGGAGTCGTCGGTTTTTTTAGCGAAGTCGAGGAGCCGGTCGAGGCTTTCGGTAATCTCGCCGCTGCCCTCGGAAATATTCGTGAGCGTTCCCGCGATGTCTCCCATGGCGCCGTCGATTTGCCTGATTCCCGCTATGAGGGCCTTGATCGTCTCGTTCGTGCTCGCGGTCGTGTCGGCGGCGGTGCGTATTTTCGCGATGGCTTCCTTGAGCGACTCGCCCATGATGTCTGCGTTTTCCGCCGTGGTTTCGGACAGGCGGCGAACCTCGTCGGCGACGACCGCGAAACCCTTACCCGACTCGCCCGCGTGGGCGGCCTCGATGGCCGCGTTCAGCGCGAGCAGGTTGGTCTTTTCAGCGACTTCGTTGATGATTCCGAGCATATTAAGGATAGCGTCCGCGGCGGTTTGAATTTCCCCGATCGCGGTCGAGGTTTCTTCCATCTCCTGGGAGCCTTGGTTCGCTCGCTTGTCGAGCTCGGTCGTTTGCGTTTTTTTACGCTCGACTATGCCCGCGACCTCATCGACCGAGGATATGAACGACGCTACCGAACCCGAAGTCTCCTGTATGAGGCTCGACTGATCGGTGATGAGGTTCGAAGTCGACTCAACCGAAGACGAGATGCGGTCGAGCGCCGTCGCGGAAGTCTTGATCTCGTCGTCGAGCCGTTGCTGCATGCCGGTGAAGGAATGCATCGTGGCGGTGATTTCGGTGACGGAGGCGGAAATTTGGGTCGCGCTGCTCGAGAGGTCGGCGGCAATCGCGTCGTTCCGCGACCCGATACCGTTGAAGTTAACTATCATGTTTCGGAGCTTCGCGAGGAACCGGTTGAAATCGGACGCGGCGTCCCCGATCTCGTCCTTCGTCGCGATTTTGAGCTCATTCGCGAGGTCTCCTTCGCCGTCGGCGATTTCGCGCAAATTTCCCCCGAGCGACTTAAGCCCGCGGTCAATCGATAGCGTCATGCCTAAGGAAGCGACGATGGTAAGCGCGATAGTTCCGAACGCGAGCGCTAATTCTGCGATTGTTCGCACTCGGAGTATTTTCGCGACGCTTTGCTCGTCTTTCGAGTTTTTGTCGGTTTGCAGGGAAACGATGCGGTCGATGTTAGCGCGATGCCCTTCGTAGAGGGGTTTCATTTTCCCGATGAGAATTTCGTGCGCCGTCGCGGTCTCGCCGGCCTTGATCGCGGGGATAAATTCGTCGTCCCGTATCTTAAAAAATTCTCGCGCGAATCGCGAGGATTCCACGGTGAGTAAGTTTTTTATCTCGCCTTGCTCGTACGATTCCGTCCAATAGGCCTGACGGGTTTCGTAGTCCTCTCGCAGTTGGTCGCCTTTTTTGATGAACGAGTTCGCCTCCTCCGGAGTGGCGGCGTTTTCTAGCTCGAACGACAGTAAGTACGCCTCGATGATGTATTCCGGCGGGGGGAGAATGTCGGCGATAAGGTCTTTGCCCTGGACGATGGTCTCGTAGAGCGGGCCGGTAACTTTGGTTAAATTGAGGGTTTGAAAGGCGAAAAAACTAAAGGACGCGATTCCGACGGTTGAAATGGCGGTAATCGTAAGCAACTTAAACCTGATTTTCATAGATGGCTCCCCGTGGCCCGAATGCGTGCCGCGACAGACCTTTCTGACGACGAAGCCACTTTTTATGTTAACTTTATTTTAATTCAAAAAAAGATATTTAACCAGGCGGAGAATGGGTTTATAACGAAAAAAAATTAAAAATCTCTATCCTGTAGGTAAAAAAAAAGCCGCGCGAGCCGCCCCTCGCGAATGGGGTCGGCGGCGGACGGTTCGCGTCGTTTTGGCCGTTACTTTTCAAAAAAAGAGTCGAGATTCCATATTTCGCTTTTCGGTTCCGTTTCGGTAAAAGTCGCGATTTTTTCCATTAGTTTTTTAAACACGCCGGTTCGCATGAAGGCTTCCGCGTCCGATTTTTCCCTCCATGTGCCCATGGCGAGAGCGACGGGTTCCGCGACGAGAAATTGCATGCGGATGAGTCCTTCGGCCTTTTGGGCCTCTTTGAACACCGTTTCTTTCCATTCCGCGCACCCGCGCGAGAAAGACTCTTTTTTAAAAACATATCGCATCGTTGCCGTGTACATATCGCCTCCTTAAGGCGCGCATGGCGCGACCCTAAGAAAACGATACGGCGTCTCGTGCGAAACGTCAAATTTCGCGCGGCAAGGCTTATTATTTTATGAGCGAAAGAAAGTAGCGATGGATGCGCCGATCCTCGGGGGTGAGCTCCGGGTGAAAGGATAGGCCAAGAAGGTTCCCCGCGCGCACCATGACGGGGTCCGTCGCACCGTTCGCGCCCGGGGCGCGGGCGATAACTTCCACGCCCGGATCGAGCTTCACGATTTTCGGCGCGCGGATAAACGTCGCCGGATAGGGCCCGCGTTCGCGGTCGTCGCCATTCGGAATGTCGACGGGAATCCTCGTTATGAAAGATTCAGTCTGACGTCCATAGGCGTTTCGCGCGACAGTGACCGGAATCGCCTCGAAGGGAACGACCCGTTCGTCGCCGTCCGAGCGGCCGAGCAATATGAGACCCGCGCAGGTGCCCATAACCGGCTTGTCGTGGGCGAAGTCGCGAATCGCGTGCCACAGGGGGCTCGGTTCCCAGGGGCGATCGGTTCCGTAGCCGGTTCCCGGCGTCATGAGGAGACGGGTAAGCGTCGTGGACTCCCCGCCGGGAATGACGAGCGCGTCGCACGCGGCGAGTTCGGTTACGGTGCGGATTTCGCGCGCGTCGGCGCCGAGCGACGAAAGCACGGCGATATGGCTCGCGTACCCGCCTTGAAGGGCGAGCGCGCCGACGATGGGGGGTTTCGCCATGACCCGCTTACCAGCCGCGTTCGGCGAGGCGTTCGCCCTCTCCGAGTGTCTTCACGTCGATTCCGTCCATGGCTTGGCCGAGGCCCGTCGAGACCTCAAGCAAAACGGCGGGATCGCGATAGTGGGTAACCGCGCGGACGATCGCTTTCGCGCGCTGCTCGGGATCCTTTGACTTGAAAATGCCCGAACCGACGAATACGGTCTCGGCGCCGAGATACATCATGAGTGCCGCGTCCGCCGGGGTCGCGACGCCGCCCGCCGCGAAATTCGGGACGGGGAGCTTTCCGAGCTTTCGCGTCTCGAGGACCAGTTCGTATGGGGCCTGAAGCTCCTTCGCGGCGGTCATCAACTCGGCTTCGTCCATGCCGCGGATGCGGCGGATATCCGCCATGAGCTGGCGCATGTGACGAACCGCCTCGACGACGTTTCCGGTACCGGCTTCGCCTTTCGTGCGGATCATCGCCGCTCCTTCGCCGATGCGGCGAAGCGCCTCACCGAGGTTGCGGCAGCCGCAGACGAACGGCACGGCAAACTTATGCTTGTCGATGTGGAATTCCTCGTCCGCGGGCGTGAGGACCTCGCTTTCGTCGATGAAGTCGATGCTGAGCGCCTCGAGGATTTGCGCCTCGACGAAATGCCCGATGCGGCATTTCGCCATGACGGGGATCGAGACTGCCTTTTGGATTTCCTGAATCATTTTTGGGTCGCTCATGCGCGACACGCCGCCGTCCCGGCGGATATCGCTCGGGATGCGCTCAAGCGCCATGACGGCCGCGGCGCCCGCCTGCTCGGCTATTTTCGCCTGCTCGACGTTCGTGACGTCCATGATGACTCCGCCCTTCAGCATTTCCGCCAGTCCGATCTTGACGGCGAACTTTTCTTTTTGGTCCATTACGCGCTCCTTATCCTTTATGCGGCAAGCCGACGGCGTCGGCCCCGAATTAAAAATCTCCTAAGCCGGCGAAACCTTCGTCGGTCGGCGTTTCCTCAAGAAATTCTTTCGTCGCCTCCGCGAGGCGCCCTATACCCGTCTCGATTTCCTCCGGCGATAGCGACCCATAGCAAAGGCGAAACGAGTTCATGTAGCGGTTGTTGATGTCCTGTAGGGGTCCGGGCAAAAAGGCCGCCCCTTTCTCCACCGCCCGGAGAAAAAGCTCGACGCTTGAGTATCCTTTAGGCAGCGTTACCCAAAGTTGAAAGCCGCCCGCCGGCTGAGTCCAGGAAACGCCCGCGGGCATATGGCTCCTAAGCGCGGAAAGCGTTTCGTCGCGGAGCGTTCGATAGTGCTCGCGGCACTTTTCTCGGTGGGCTCGATAGCCCGCGGGATCCTCGAGGAACGCCTGGGCGATGCCTTGCATGAGCGGCGGACAGCCTAAGTCCATGAACTTTTTCGTTTGCGCGAGCGTTCGAACGCGCTCTTCCGAGGTGACGATCCAGCCGACCCGGAGCCCGCTGATGAAGGACTTCGACAGTGACCCGAGTATCGCCGCGTTCGCCGGGCCGGGATTGCGCAAGAAAGAGTCCGGCGGCGCGGCGTCTTTCGGCCCGGTCGGGTGCAAGTCGCGGAATACCTCGTCCGAGAGAATGAGCGCCCCGTGCTTCGTTGCCCACGCGGCGACTTCGTCTCGGCTTTCCGCCGAGATGTCCGTGCCCATCGGGTTATGCAGAACGGGGCAGAGATAGAAAATTGAGTCGGCCCACTCGCCGTCGTCGGGTAACTTTGAAATGTCGGGTCCGTCGGCGGTTCGAGGGACGGTCTCGACGTCGAGTCCGAACGCGGAAAACGCGTTCGTGACGCCCGCGTAGCAGGGCGTCTCGCACACGACGCGGGAACCGGTCTCGGCGGCCCGTTGGGCGAGGAGGGCGATGGCCTGTTGCGACCCGTTTGTCACGAGAACTTGGTCCGGGGAGACCGATAGGCCCTGCTCGGCGTAAAGATTCGCGATCGCCTTGCGGAGCGACGGAAGGCCACGCGGATCCGCGTAGTCGTGGAAAAGGCTCTCGCCGCCCGCGAGAGCGATTTGCGTGAGGCGGGTAAGCGTCCCTTCCTCAATCGTTTCGGGTGAGCCGATGCCGCGCGTAAAGGCTATTACGCCCGGTCGTTGCGCGAGCGCCATCATTTCGTTGAGGCTCCGCGCGACGCTTGCCCTGAGCCGATGCGCGGCTTTAATAGACGCCTCGGTTCGGCGACTCGGTTCGGGTTTTTGGGATGCGGCGGTGTTGGGATCCTTCGCTCGGCCGATAGGAGATCCGTCAGTCGCCGCCCTTTCTTCGGGTCTCGTGACGAAAGTTCCCCGTCCGACGTGGGAATCGACAAAACCCGCCTCGGCGAGGTCCTGGAGCGCGCGGCGAATCGTCGCCGCGGTAACGCCTTTTGATTCGGCGAGAGCCGTAACCGCGGGAAGGCGTTCTCCCTCCTTGATCGTTCCCGAGAGAATGCTTTGCCGTATGTCCTCGCGGATTTGAATATACAACGGAATTGAGCTCGTTTTGTCGATTTGTGCGTGCATTAATACGGTATTAATATATATAAATAGGGCTGTCAAGTCTTGGGTGGGCGCAATATCTCTCCGCGTTGTCTATGCTATACTGTGCGTACAGGAGAACGAACGTAGTGAAACGAAAAAACCCTTCCTTTATTTTTCTCGCCTCGCTCGCGGTATTTTTTTTCTTATCGGCTGGGGCTTTTGCCCAAGACGATGAGGAATACGGAACGTATGACGACTACGGAGACTATGAGGGGTACGACGACTACGGTTCGGATGACGACGCGATTTTTGACGTCGTTCGCTCGGGCACGCTCGACGATATTCGCGCCTCTCTCGTCGATAAGCGCGACGCCGACGGAAATACCCTTCTCATGGTCGCGTGCGAATACGATAGGGGGCTTGACGTCATTACGTGGCTGGCCGACGCGGGTTCACCCGTTTCGGCCCAAAACGCGTACGGGCAAACGGCCTTAATGCTCGCGTGCGCCTATAGCGAAAATCCGGCCGTGATCGAATATTTGTTATCCAAGGGCGCCGATCTTCGCGCGATTGACGAGAGCGGCCGAACGACCTTAATGTTCGCCGCCGTGAACTCGAACCCCTCGGTTTTCTCCGCAATTCTTTCGCGCGGCGCCGACGTTCGCGCGCGCGACGAAAACGGCCAGTCCGTCCTTCACTACGCGTGCGGCAATTCGGACGTTGGGGAAAAAACGATCCTCACCCTTTTGGCGGCGGGATTCGACGTGAATGAGGCGGATACCGACGGGACGACGCCTTTCCTGCTCGCGGCCGGCCACGTATCGTCCGTCGCGATCCTCTCGCGGCTCGTCGACGCGGGCGCGAACGTGAACGCTCACGACGAGAGCGGCTCGTCTGCGTTGATGCTCGCGGCGGCGGGAAACCCAAACGCCGATGCCGTCTCGTTCCTTTTAAGCAAGGGCGCCGCGGTGAATGCCCGGGACGATTATGGGTACTCAGCGCTTATGTACGCCTTTTACGGCCATAATCCCACGAACGCCGTCCGTGCGCTCATGAAGGCCGGAGCCAGCGCGAATATATCCGGCTCGGACGGGGAAACGCCGCTCATGCTCGCGGCCTCTTACGAGCAATTCGAGCTTTTTCAAACGCTTATAGACGCGGGTAATTCCGTGAACGCGCAGGATGACGCGGGCCGAACCGCTCTTATGTACGCCTGTCAGTCCTCGACGGACTCTCGCCCGGTCCTTTTTTTGCTCGACGCCGGAGCGGATTACGGTCTCGTCGACGAGGAAGGGATGACGGCTCTCGACTACGCCGAAAAAAACGACGCGATTTCCGGCGATTCGGATTTGAGAAATCGGCTTCAAGGCGGGGCGCGGTCGATTTAGCGGCGCATACCGCCGGGGCGATCGAAAAAAAAACGGCGAGCCGGAAGGTTCGCCGTTTTTTCTCTCGCGATATCTTGGCGCGAAGCCTTAGATGTTCGCGCCCTGTCGCGCCCAGACCGGCAAGCTCATGAAGTCATATACCTCCGCTACCCATCTTCCGCCGGAAATTTTCCGTCCGTCGATCAGGTGCGTCCATTCCCCGCTCGGCAGGTAATACGTAACCATCCCCTCGGGCGTCATGACCGGCGCGACGAGAATGTCGGGACCGAGCATGTATTGCCGATCGAGCGTTTCGCACGCGAGGTCGTCGGGAAACTCGAGAAACATCGCGCGCAGCACCGGGACGCCTTTCTCGTGCGCTTCCTTGGCGCAGCGCAGGAGATACGGCGTGATGCGTTTTTTCAGCTCGACGAACGTCCTCGTCACCTCGACGGATTCTTCGTCGACGTTCCATGGTACCCGGTAGGAATTGCTGCCGTGGAAGCGCGAGTGCGAGCAGAGAAGGCCGAACGCGATCCATCGCTTGAAAAGGTCCGCGCGCGGCGTTCCCTCGAAGCCGCCGATATCGTGACTCCAAAAACCGAAACCGCATAGGCCGAGCGAGAGTCCTCCCCGCAGCGTTTCCGCCAGGGACTCGAAGGTCGATTCGCAGTCTCCGCCCCAGTGGAGCGGGAACTTTTGCCCGCCGACGGTCGCTGACCGCGCGAAAAGGCAGGCTTCTCCCTTACCGCGCTTGCGCTCAAGAAGCTCGAACACGGTTTTATTGTAAAGGTAGGTGTAAAAGTTATGCGCTTTCGCCGGATCGCTTCCGTCGTGGTACGCCACTTCCGTGGGAATTCGCTCGCCGAAGTCGGTCTTAAAGCAATCGACTCCCATATCGAGGAGCGCTTCAAGCTTTCCCGCGTACCAGGCGGCCGCGTTCGGATTGGTGAAGTCGACGATGCCCATGCCCGCCTGCCAGAGGTCCGTTTGCCACACGCCGCCGTCCGGCTTCCGCAGGAGATAGCCATTCGCTTTTCCCTCGGCGAACAACGGCGAGCGCTGGGCGATATACGGGTTGATCCACACGCAGATTTTTACGCCTTTCGCCTTGATGCGCGCGATCATTCCTTTCGGGTCGGGGAACGTTTCTTTGTCCCACTCGAAGTCGCACCAATTAAAGCCGCGCATCCAAAAGCAATCGAAGTGGAAAACCGAGAGGGGAATTTTTCGCTGGGCCATCCCGTCGATGAAACTCATGACGGTTTTCTCGTCGTAGGAAGTCGTGAACGAGGTCGTGAGCCATAAGCCGTACGACCATTCGGGGGGAAGCGCCGGCCTACCGGTAAGCGCGGTATATCGCTCGAGGATTTCTTTCGGCGTCGGCCCGTAGATGACGAAATACTCGATCGACTCGCCGGGAACGCTGAACTGCACGCGCGACACTTTTTCGCTCGCCACCTCGAACGAAACTTTGCCGGGATCGTTTACGAAAACGCCGTAGCCCCGGTTCGTCATGTAAAACGGGATGTTCTTATACGCCTGCTCGCTCGCCGTGCCGCCGTCTGCGTTCCATATATCCACCGACTGGCCGTTCTTGACGAATGCCCCAAAGCGCTCGCCCAAGCCGTATGCATAGGCGCCCACGCCGAGCGTGAGCTCGTCCTTCATGAACGGGCCCTCGTTCGCGTCGAGCATGTAGCCGGTCGACTTCGACTCGTTCCTCGTCAGCGTCTTTCCGTTAGCGCGGAATTCCACGCGCCATTCCTTGCCGCGCGAGACGGCGACCGAAAGGTCGCCTGCGGCGAATGAAGCCTCGGTCTCGCCGATCGAGACTTTCGCGCGATAGCCCGGCTCTGTCGCGTCGTTGAGCTCAAAGCTCGGCCCGTCGTCCTTGACTCCCTCGAAGTGCGAGACTCGGACGCGAATCACGTTTTTCGCGGGGCTCGAGTATCGAACCGTCAGCAATCCCGAATTGAGTATGTCGCCGCGCGTCGCCGTCGGCTTGACGGTCGCGTAAACGGTTAGGCCGTCCGCCGTTTCCTCGGCCTCGTATGCCTGGCAGGCGAAGTTCGGCGTGACGCCGTCCTTGACGAGCCAATATCCGTTGGTAAATTTCATTTAATAGCTCCTGCGGTAATGCCCTTGGAAAGGGTTCTCTGAAATACGGCGAAGAAAACGATGCACGGGAGGATTCCGAGCAAGGCCGACGCGCTCGCCATGGTCGCGTCCATGTTGAACTGCCCCTGCGTCACCGAGATCGCGATCGGCACGGTCTGGCGCGCGTTCGAAATCAGCATGACGAGGGGAATGAAGAATTCGTTCCAGGTCCAAAGGAAGAAAAAGGTGAACAGGACCGACAGCGTCGCCTTGCTCATCGGCGTCACGATGTAGAAAAGAAGCCGCGGCTTGGAGCAGCCGTCGACGATCGCCGCCTCGAGCAGTTCCCTCGGGAAGGCGCTGTAGGCGGAGCTCAGGAGGTAGGTCCCGAACGCGCTTTGGATCACCGTGAAAATGATGATGACGGAAAGCTGCTTGTCGTACAGGCCGACGGCTTTCGCCATGTAATAGAGCGGGTACACGAGAACTTCCTGCGGTAGGGTATTCGCCACGACGAACACGATAAGAATCGCGAGCGCTCCCTTGATTTTCCCGATGCCGAGCGCGAACGAGTTTAGGAGGGAGAGCGCCACGGCAAGCACCGCGACCACGCCGCTGATGACGAGGCTGTTCCATAGTTTGTTCGTGAATTTTACGCGCGCCCAAAAGCGGCTCACGCCGTCGAGCGTCCACTTCGCGGGAAGGGAGAGCGGGCCGCGCGCCGCGTAGTCCCCGGCTTCCTTGAACGCGTTGATCGCGATGATGATAAAGGGCGAGATCATGAGAACCAATAGGCAGGCGAGCGCGACGAGCGCGACTCCCCGGCCGAGTATTTTTCGTTGCGTAAGCGTCGCGGTCATCTCAGTATTCCCCCTCGCCCGAAAGCTGGCTTTGCTTGGTAATGAAGGTAACCTCGAGCGCGATGATGATAATCGTCATGATCATCGCGATGGCCGATCCGTACCCGACGTTCGTTTTCTCGAAAAAATTCTGATAGGCAAAGTAGGACGGCACGATGGTCGCCGTTCCCGGGCCTCCGCGCGTCAAGACGTATATTTGCGAAAAGAGCTTGAGCGAGGCGATCGTCGAGGTAAGCACGACGACGAGAATTTCCGGCCTGATCATGTACAGGTTGATGACGAACTTGTGCCGCCACGCCGCGCCGTCGACGTCGGCGGCCTCGAGAACCTGGGGGTCGACGCGCTGGAGCGCCGACATGAATATGACGAGCGGGTAGCCGATCTGGAACCAAACCATGATGCCCATGACCGACGGAAGCGCGGTCGCCGGGTCGCCGAGCCAGTTATGCGCGAGGCTTTCGAGCCCTATTTTCGCGAGGATCGTGTTAAGGGCTCCCTGCGTCGGGCTGAGTATCCATCCCCACACGATGCCGGCGATGGCTACGGGGAGAATTTGCGGGAGGTAGTAGCCCGCGCGGAAGAAGGCGACGGTCCGGTCGCCGAAGTTTTTCGAAACGTACCCAAACATGAAAACCGACAGCAGTAGCCCGAGTATCGTCGGTATAACGGTAACCGCGAAAATCATCATGATGTTGTTACGGAACGAAGCCCAAAAAACGACGTCGGTGAAGGCCTTGGCGTAATTCGCGAGGCCGATGAATGTGGGTTTGCCCACGCCGGTCCATTTCGTGAAGCTGACGTAAAAGCTCATGAGAAACGGGAATCCGATTACGACGAGGAAAAGGACGAAACCCGGTATCAGGAACCATCCATATCCTTTTGAAGATTGTTTGTATGCCATTGGTTTTCTCCTCGAAACCTCCCCAAAACCCGCGCGATACGCGGGCGGGAAGGGGCGGTCGCCTCGGCGAGAAACAACGAGTCTCGCCGAGGCGACGCGGGATTAAAGATTAGCCGGTGCTTTATTTGCCTTCTTTGTAGGACTTATCGAGCGACGCGAGGAATTGCTCGGTCGTGTCGTTGCCGATCAGAAGGTCTTGAATCTTGGAAACGAGAATGTCGTAGAACCCGGCCGCGGGCCAATCGGGATAGAAGGCGATTCCGTCTTCCGCGTTCAGCTTGTTGAACGTCTCGATCAGTTCCTTGATTTTCGGGTCGGTGATTTTCGCGAGGTCGGCGTTGACGGGAATGCCGCCCGAGTTGCCGAGCAGGGCCTGGATATCCGGCTGGAGCGTGATGTCGATGAAGTCGTAGGCGAGGTCTTTGTTCTTCGATTTCTCGGGTACGACCCAAATGTTGCCCGACGATCCGGGGCTCATCTTGTTTCCGGGGAAGAGCGAGATCGTCCATTCGAAGCTCTTCACCTCGCTGACGAGGCGGCCGTACCACCATGATCCGGAAATCATGATCGGCGATTTTCCGTTTTCCCACGCGACGCCCATGTCTTCCGCTTTCATGCTGACGGCGTCTTTCGAGATGTAGCCTTTTTTGAGCCAGTCGAGCATCTTGTCCGCGGCGTAGGTGAACGCGGGGTTGCCGGCGAAGCTGAAATCTCCCTGATACAGCTCGTACGCGTTAATCATCGAGCGGTCGGCTTTGGACAGGGCGAGGGAGTAGAACACGTGCTGGGCGGGATATTCCGCGCCGGAAAGAACGATCGGCGTAGTGCCGGCTTTGGCGAATGTCGCGCAGGCGGCCTCGAAATCGGCGAACGTCGTCGGTATCGCGAGATCCGCTTTCTTGAACATGTCCACGTTGTAGTAAACCATGACGTATTCGCCGTAGTTCGTCACGCCGTACCAGTTGCCGGAACCCATGACTCCCTCGGGACTGTAGCGGCAGGTCGTCTGGAGGCTCGGGCTGAGCGTTTTGTCCCAGCCGCGCGCCGAGGCTTCTTTGGTGAGATCGGTCAAAAGCCCCTGCTTGGAAAGCATGCCCGCGGTCGCGTTGCCCTTGTTGTATTCCATGATGTCCGGCGCTTCGTCGGAGTTCAGGATCATCTGCGCGGTCTGCCGGATCTGCTCGAAGCCCTTCGTCTCGAAAACGAGTTTGACGTCGGGATGCTTCGCCTGGAATTGCTTCATCGCCTCCGCCCACGCGATTCCCATCGCCCCGGTGTCGCTTTCGTAGTGCCAAATCTTAAACTCGCGCTGCGCGGCCTCTTTTTTCGCGCAACCCGTGAACGCCGCGAGTACGAGTGCCGCGGCCATGGCGAGGGTTACAACCTTCGCGCCTTTTGAATGAATGCTCATAAATCTCCTCCTTCGAGATGCTATGGTGACATTCCCCTGGGGGAATGACGTTTCCTGCGTTTGCGCGGAACGGCCTCGAGCCGAAGAAATCCGCGTCGTTATTCTTTTTCCGGCGCGGGACCGGTGCTCATCCGCTCGAAAAGCCGGCACGGCACGAGCCTTCGGGGAACTTCGAAATACGATTCCTCGAGTTTCGCGATGAGCTGGCCGACGGCGAGCTCCATGAGTTCCCGCCCCTCCATTTCGTACGTGGTTATTTTCGGGATGAACATGGTGGCCGTCGCCTCTGACGAGACGATCGCCACGATCGAGACGTCGCTCGGGATCGATTTACCGGAGTCCTCGATGGCCTTTATGACGCCGGAAAGTATTCGGTCGTTCATCACGATGAACGCCGTGGTTTCCGGCGTTTCCGCGAGGATCGCCGCGGTTTTCCGGTAGCCTTCGGCGGCGTCGGCGGCGCAAAACTCGTTTCTCCCGCGGATGCGAAGATCGGCGGAAAAAACCGTGAACGCGTCGCGGGTTCGGACGACGGGGCCATATCCCGAATCGTGGGTTTCTTTCGATTGGTTCAGGAAGCAAATCTCCCGGTGCCCCTTTCCCGAAAGCCAGGCGATGGCCTGGTAGACGGTTACGGCGAAGTCCACGTCGACGAAGCTTTCATTCGGGCAAGACTTATCCCTGCCGAAGAGCATGAACGGGATGTTGCGCTCGTTGAGGTAGGGGATGCGGACGTCGTTGTTGTGCACGTCCATGAGCAGCACCCCGTCGACGAGTTCCTGGCGCACGAGGCGATCGAGGTCCCTCGCGTCGTTCGAGGTCATCGACCAGAGGACGAGGTGGTAGCCGAGCGCGCTCGCCGCGTTCGCCGCGCAGGTGATGAGCGAGAGTTCCGATAAACCGATGGTGCGCTCGACGGCGGGATAGAGTATGGCGATGATGCGCGTTTTCTTGCTCGCGAGGCTGCGCGCGATGGCATGCGGACGGTAATCAAGCTCTTCCATGACGCGCGTGATATGCGCTTTCGTTTCTTCCGAAATCGGTCTGCTGCCGCTAATGGCATAGGAGACGGTACTGATTGATACGCCGGCTTTTGCGGCTACGTCTTTGATGGTTGCCAAGGTATGCCTTTCTAAAAAATCGAAACGTATATCGAAACGTTTCGACGTTGCCGCATTATACTGCGGGGTTTGAAATTTTGTCAAATTTAAAGTCAACGACGCAAATCTTCTCTGTTGCGAACGAATGGTTTCTCCTCTATATTGACTCCATGAATGAAGGGTCTGGCGTGAAGTGCCGGTTTTGCGATGAATGCGACGGACGGGGATGCGTGGGCGAATTACCCGGCATGGGCGGCGTTTATAATAACGAAAACTTCATGCGCAACCATGACGAATGGGGCCTTATTTCCGCGTCCCGCGAGGCGTCCGGCGATTTCGACGAAGCGGGTCAATCTCGCTTGCCGGCGATACGGCTCGCCCCCATTACGGGCGCGGTTCAGAACGTGGGGTACTGGGACGAAAAATCTTTTTATTCCGACCTTATCGGCGCGTCTATCCGGGCGGGATTGCGTCTTTCGGTCGGGGACGGGTATCCCGACGAAAAACTCAAGTACGGCATCGAGGCGCTTTCGGCCGCCGGCGCGCGGGGCGCGGTTTTTATTAAGCCGTACGAAACGGCGAAAATACTCGAGCGGATGGATTGGGCCGCGGGCGTCGCGGAAATATACGGCGTCGACATCGATTCATACGCCATCGTCACGATGAGAAACCTCGTCAACCTGCAACGGAAAACCGCGCGCGATTTGCTCGAACTTAAGGCGAGGGCGGCGAGGGCGGGGCTTCCCTTCGCCATAAAGGGAATTTTCCGGCCCGAGGACATTGAGCTCGTGCGGGAAGTTCGGCCGGACATCGCCGTAATCTCGAATCATGGCGGTCGCGTCGAGACGCTTCTGGGCAGCACCGCGGCTTTTCTCGCCGAGCGCGGCGCCGAGATTAAGTCCCTCGTCGGGGCCGTATGGGTCGACGGCGGCCTTCGCTCTCGGCGCGATCTCGAGACGGCGGCCGCTCTCGGCGCGAGCGAGGTAATGATAGGCCGCCCGATAATTTCGGCGCTCGCCCGCGCGGGGGCGGAGGGCGTGGCTCAACGCGCGGCTGCCCTGGTCTCGCCGGTAACGACGCGCGTTTCCTGATCAATCGTCCCGGTCAGGCGTCTTCGTCACGGCCGTCGCGGCGGCGGTCTTTTCTCGATCGCCGGTAGAATCGATCCCCGAACAGAAGTTGCGCGCCGACGGCGAGCAAGGCTATCGGGAAAACGAGCTTCCAGGGCACGCCGCCGGGAAATACTCCCTGGGCGTCGAGGAGCAAGATGACGCCGATTGCCAAAAGGATGGCGTTGCCCGCGTTGAGGCCGCCCTGCGCGATCGATATGAGCGCGGGGGCGATAATGAAAATCGTCCACCATCCCGACGAATCGATTTTGAAATGGAACAATCCCAGCATGTTTCCGCCGATGATTATTCCCGCGCACAGGAAAAAAAGGCCGACGATGATCGTCGCGAAATTCCGTCTCATACCCTTCATGCCTCCGATGATATCCCTGATTATCAAACACGCGCCGATCGCGCTTTCGCGCTTTTTTTTGCGATGCCTACGCGAGATTCCGCAGCGAGGAAAGCAGTTTGAGGGGGTTCGCCTCTGCCCGATCCTGGAGCCTACGGAAATCGGTTTCCCGTTCGGTGGCCGACCCGGATATAGAGAGTTCGCTCTGCGTCCGCCGAAACCACAGATAGTGTATCTCCACGTCTCGGAGCAAATTTCGCCTCGTGAGCGTGTCGAGCAATTCCTCCGCTATCGTCACGTGGTTCGCCGTGCCGGTTTGGAAATAAAGGGACGGCCCGCAAAAGCAGATGACGACGCGTCGAAAGCCTTCGGCCATCGAATCGTCGTTGCGGAAGCCGCGCACGACGAGGCGCTGAAGGCCAAGCGACAAATCGTAGCCCATGAGCCGAAGGTTCTTCCTGAGTTCGACGATTTCCTTCCGAAGCTCCGCCTGCCTCGTATCGGAAAGGACGCGCGCGTGCAGCTCGGCGCGCCATGACTTAAATTGCGCCTCGTAGCTCGGAAATTCGGGAGTATGCGCCACGAAGGCTTCCGTGTCCGAGAGGAGCTTCCATTCGGAGGAAAAGCGGTCGGCGAGAATGTCTTTTATCGAGGGTTTTCCGGTTTGCCTCATAGGATGAATATAGTATACTCGAAAAAGACATGAAAATACTCGTGATTTCCGACATTCACGCCAATCTCGACGCGCTGAACGCCGTGCTGAACTCGGTCGGCGACTCGTGCGCGGGCCTGTTTTGCCTCGGCGACGTTACCGGCTATGGGCCCGACGCGGAGTCGTGCGTAGGGGCCGTTCGCGCCCTATCGGCTTCTTTTTCGCCCTGCGTCGTTCTGTCGGGGAATCACGACGCGGCGCTTTCCGGGAAATTACCGAAAGGCTGGTTCAATAAAGGCGCGCAATTTTCCGTGGATTATACGAAGCGGAGCCTATCCCGCGAATCGCTCGATTGGCTCGCGTCGTTGCCCGCTCAGGTCGACTATTCCTCCACGGTCGTTCTTTCGCACGGTTCCCCGGTCGAGCCGTTGACCGGATACCTTTGGGGCGGATACGAGACGATTCTCGCGCTGTCATGGATCGCCGATCGATCCGGAAGGATTTGTTTTTGCGGGCATACGCACGAGGCCGCCGCGTTTTCCGGGTATTGGGGCGAGGCCACCGCCCGACGCGTTCGCTTTCCCGCCCCGGGGGAGACCGCCTCTTCCTCCCGCGGGCCAATTATCGTCAACCCGGGTAGCGTCGGTTTTCCCCGCTCGTTTAACGGCGGCCGCACCGCCGATATGCCCGGCGACTCGGCCCCGATTGACGCGGCCTCGTATCCGGCGTATTTCGCGATTTGGGATACCGAGTCGGAGTCGGTCGAGTTTCGCGAAGTCCGCTACGATCGGCGGCCGTTAGAGGATCGCATTGACGAGATGAAGTAGCGCCGATCGGCTCGCTTTGGCGCGGCTGGCAATCAATCGAACGAGGCGAGATATTCCCAGCGCGCGTATTTTTCCTCGAGGGCCGCGCCGGTTTTCTCGAATTCGCCCGCAAGGGCGCGCAGTTTCACGTGGTCGGTTTCTCCCCCGGACATGAGGGCCTCGAGCTCGGCTTTCCGGTTTTCGAGCGTCTCGATTTCGGCCTCTATCGTGCCGAATTCCTTTTCCTCTTTAAATGATCTTTTTTTCGCCTTCGCCGCCGTCGCGGTGGAAGCGCTCTGCACGGTTTTCGCCGCCGTCGCGGTTCCCTTCCGCGCGGCTTTCTCTTCCTTCTCCTTTTCGGCCCGCTCCTCGGCGCGCAGGACGAGGTATTCCGAGCACGTGCCGACGAAGCCGCTCACGGTGCCGTCTTCCGCGAGGATGAACAGGGTGTCGGCGACTCGGTCCATGAAAAAGCGGTCGTGCGAAACGACGAGGAGGCAGCCCGCGTAGTCGGCGAGAAAGGCCTCGAGAATGCCCATCGTGTAAATGTCGAAATCGTTCGTCGGCTCGTCGAGAACGAGGAAGTTCGGGTTCGTCATTAAAAGCCTAACGAGGTAGACGCGCTTGCGCTCGCCGCCGGACAGCGTCGTTACGGGCGAGTATTGGATTTTCCCGTCGAGGCCGAAGCGATCGAGCAATTGCGAGGCGCTGACGGTAGACCCGTCGGGGAGGGAAATGACCTCGGCGGCGTCCTTAATGTATTCGAGCACGGTTTGGCCGTCGCCGCCGAGTTCCGGGTTTTGCCGGTAATAGGCGATGACGGTGTTGTCCCCGCGCGACACGCTGCCCCCGTCCGGGGAGAGGTTCCCGGTGAGCAGGTTAAGCAGCGTCGTCTTTCCCGAGCCGTTGTCCCCGAAGACGCCGATCCGCTCGCCTTTTTTGAACTCGTACGAAAAATCGGCTATTACCCGATTCTCGCCGCCGTCGGGAAGGGGCCAAGCCTTCGCGAGCGATTCTGCCTGCAGGATTTTTCCGCCGAGCCGACGGCCCGAAACCGCGAACGAGAATTCTTTGTTTTGCTTGAGCT
>QKAR01000159.1 GCA_003246335.1 Spirochaetales bacterium
ACGCGGAAAATTTTTTGAAAAACTGATACGAGTCGTTTAAAACAAAAAGAGCGTCCTATTGGACGCCTTTTTGTTTTAAAACCCTGTCTACGTTACGCCAGCTCTTTCATCGCCGTCATGTAGGCGCGCAATTTTTTTCCGACGATTTCTATGGGATGATTGCGAATTGCGTCGTTCACGTGAACGAGCTCTCTATTGGAAACCGCCATATCCTTACTATCCAGCCCTTTCCCGATAATCGAAGTGTCGACCTTTGCCATAAAGTCTTTCAGCAGGGGTCGGCAGGCATTGTCGAAGAGATAGCAGCCGTATTCCGCGGTATCGGAAATGACCTTGTTCATCTCGTAAAGTTTCTTTCGGCTGATGAGATTCGCGATTAGCGGTACTTCATGGAGGCTTTCGTAATAGGCCGATTCAGCCTTGATGCCGGCGTTAACCATGGTTTCAAAGGCCAACTCAACGCCCGCTTTGACCATGGCTACCATCAATATGCCTTTATCGAAATACTCTTGCTCGTTGATGGTCGCGGTTCCCGCGGCGGTTTGCTCAAACGCGGTTTTGCCCGTGGCCTCGCGCCAGGCGAGCAAATCTTTGTCCCCTGACTGCCAATCCTGCATCATCGTTGTGCTGAATTTACCGCCGATGATGTCATCCATGTGCTTGTGATAGAGATCGCCCATGATCGATTTGAGTTCGAGTGATAGCGCATTTGCCTTGAGTTTCGCGGGGTTGGAAAGGCGATCCATCATTCCGGTGATTCCTCCCCACTTGAGCGCTTCCGTGATCGTTTCCCATCCATATTGGATGAACTTAGAGGCCCAGGCTTTATCGATGCCTTTCTCAACCATTTTATCGAAGCAGAGTAAAGATCCGGTTTGAAGCATTCCGCACAGGATCGTTTGCTCGCCCATGAGGTCGGATTTAACTTCGGCCACGAAACTTGAGGAGAGGACGCCCGCCCTGCTTCCTCCTGACGCGACGGCAAGCGCTTTCGCGATCGCCCAGCCCTTTCCTTCCGGATCGTTGACCGGGTGAACGGCGATTAACGTGGGGATACCAAACCCGCGTTTATATTCAGTTCGGACTTCGGTGCCGGGTCCTTTGGGCGCCATCATTACGACGGTGATATCTTTGCGAATCTGCATGCCTTCTTCGACGATGTTGAACCCGTGGCTGTACCAAATGGAAGAGCCTTGTTTCATGAGCGGCATAATGGCCCCGATCACCGATGAGTGCTGCTTGTCCGGAGTGAGGTTTCCGATGAGATCGGCGGTGGGAACGAGTTCGGCGTACGTCCCGACCTTAAAGCCGTTTTCGGTCGCGTTTTTCCAACTAGCCCGTTTCTCTGCGATGGCTGCGTCTCGGAGCGCGTAGCTGACGTCCAAGCCCGAATCCCGGAGGTTGAGGCCTTGATTCAAGCCTTGGGCTCCGCAGCCGATAATGACGATTTTTTTGCCTTTCAAGGCGGTCGTTCCGTCGACGAACTCTCCTTGATCCATAAAGCGACAGGTTCCTAATTGCATAAGCGCTTCGCGCCACGGTATAGAATTAAAATAGTTCATAGCTTCCTCCGTATATCCATTATTATATAACGTTTTTCTTTTGATGCGTAAAGCGAAACATTTTCAATACAGTGTTGATAAAAAATCAATAATTAAGTAAGTTTAGCATCTATGGATTTTTCAGAATTAACCGCGTTCGTCGCCTTAGCGGATAATTTGCATTTCGCCCGGGCGGCGGAAAACGTGCATTTAAGTCCTTCCGCTCTCAGCCGCATCATCAGGCGCTTAGAGGAAGAACTCGGCGTTACGTTGCTCGATCGAGATACGCGAAAAGTCGCGTTGACGAGCGAGGGTTTAAGTTTTTTATCTTTTGCGCGGCAGACAATCTTTAACCGGGAAGATTTACAGCTGCGCCTCTCCGAGCGAAAAGACGAGATTCGCGGAATTCTTCGCGTGTACGCCTCCGTAACCGCGTGCTATTCGATTTTACCCGCGTTCGTCGAGGCATTAGCCCGCGAGCATCCGCTTTTGCGGCTTTCGGTTGAGACCGGTGATCCTTCGGACGCGGCTAGTGCGGTTCGGGACGGCCGCGCCGATCTCGCCGTAGACGCCCTCCCTGAAAAGGGTTTTCGCGATCTTGAATCCTATTCGGTAAAAAAAACCCCGTTAGTGCTCGTTTTAGCGGCGTCGGGCATTTATGGAACCTTGGGTGAAAGAACGAAGACGCCTCAATCCTTTCAAGGGGATTCGACGGACCGTCTCGCGCTCACTGAAAGGCTCCCCCTCATTTTACCTAAAGTGGGAATAGCCCGCGAACGATTTGATCGTTGGGCCCGCGCCAAGGGCGTTAAGCCGGAAATCGCCGCGGAAACGTCCGGAAACGAGGCCGTTCTCGCCTTGGCGAGATTGGGTTTAGGGCTCGGGCTCGTTCCCCGCATCGTTCTTGAAAACAGCCCGTTCGCCGAAGGGCTCGTTATCTACGATGCGGGCGGTGATTTCGGCGAATACGATATCGGCTTTATCCAAAAGCCGGTGAACGTCGGAACGGGATCGGCACGCAAAGTTCGGGCGGAAATTGAGCGTATCGTCCATGTCACCTATCGCGGAATTGGAGACGAATCTCGGTAAATTTGCTAGCATATTCCATGCAGTCGGAAAAATTAGCCCAGCAGATGGCGTTTATCTGCGAAATCGAGAAATTAAAGACCGTATATCGCCAAAATACGGTAATCGACCAATCCCGAAAAGAAAACAGCGCGGAGCATTCATGGCACTTAGCGATAATGGCCCTTATTTTGGCGGATTACTCAAAAGACCCGAACATCGACGTCCTTCGCGTGATAAAAATGGTTCTCATTCATGATCTCGTGGAAATCGACGCGGGAGATACATTCTTATACGACGAAAGCGGAAACGCCGATAAACTCCAACGGGAAGAACGCGCGGCGGCACGTATTTTTGGATTGCTGCCCGACGAGCAAAAAAAAGAGCTTTCTGAGCTATGGCGCGAATTCGACGAGCGAAGTTCGCCCGACGCGCTTTTTGCGGCAGCCCTCGACAATATGCAACCGGTTATTAACCATTATTTGAGCGATGGGTGCGGTATTCGTGGGCACGATATCACGAGCGAGCAAGTCGTCGAGAAAAAGCAATTTATCGGGGAAATTGCGCCTGCGTTGTGGTCTTATACGAAGCAAACCATAGAAAAAAGCAAGGAACGAGGTTTTTACAAATTGGAGATGTCCGAAAAATGACCGTTGAATTCGTCAATTGCGGCATAGGGAAAGACGGGCGAGTCCTTTTACCGAATATATCGTGGAACCCCGGCGAAACGGGCAATTGGCTAATAACCGGAGGAAACGGAAGCGGGAAAACCGTTTTAATGGGCGCGGTCGCCGGATTCTTTGACGTCGAACCGAGGGCTGGAGGAAGCTATCGCAATACCGCTTTCGGATCGATAGCCTCCGTGTCTTTTGAATCCGCCGCGGCACTAATAGAAGAGGAACGTCGACGTGACGATTCGGATTTCGTCGAAGGCGGCGTCGATATTGGGCGAACGGCGCGTCAGTACATCTGCGAAGTTTTAAATTCAGAATCGCTCGGCGACGGAAGCGTCTTGGAGTCCCATCCAGCGGTCTCGGTTTGCGGGATTTCAAAAGTCCTCGACCGAGGCTTAAAATACCTCTCGACCGGTGAAATCCGGAAAACGGTCCTCTGTCGCGCGCTTCTTTCCAAGCCTGCTATTCTCGTTCTCGACGAACCCTTCGCCGGGCTCGACGTCGAGGCTAAAGAAGAGCTCAGCCGTTTCCTTGAGCAAAACTTATCTCCCATCAGGCTTTTTATCGTGCTGGATCGTTACGAACTCGTCCCGTCGACCGTTACGAATGTGCTGGAATTAGATGCGCTCTCCGTATCGTTTTGCGGAACCCGTGAGGAATACGAAAAAATCCGGGAGACGCGCGCAAAAAAACGGACGGACGATTCTCAGAACGGGACGCCTCTTCCCGAAATACCGGAAACGGCCCGCGCTGACGATGAAATTCTCGTGGACATGAGAAACGTCACCGTCGAATGGTCCGAACGAAAAATCCTTGATAATTTGAGTTGGACGTTAAAAAAAGGAGAGCATTGGCTTATACGCGGCCCGAATGGGTCAGGAAAAACGACGCTCCTTGAGCTCATTACGGGAGATAATCCCCAGGTCTTTCGCAACGACGTTCGTTTGTTTGGCTCTCCCCGCGGCTCGGGTGAGACTATCTGGGAATTAAAAGAGAAAATGGGCATCGTTTCCCATCGGTTGCATACGGAATATCGTTCCGTCGGCGATTATTCGCTTGAAAACGTCGTTCTTTCCGGGCTCTTTGACTCGATTGGGGTATACCGACAAGCGGGTGATGAGGAGCGGAAATTGGCGAGAAAATGGCTTTCTCTGGCGGGTTTCGAGGATAAAACCGGCGCTCGGTTTAGCGATATTTCATACGGAGAACAGCGCGCGGTTTTAATCATACGCGCGGCTATTAAGCGCCCGCCCCTATTGATCCTCGATGAGCCCTGCCATGGGTTGGACGACGAGCATCGCCGCATGATCTTGGCTTTGCTCGATAAAATCGGGAAGAGCGGCTCGTCGACCCTGTTGCACGTGACCCATGACCCCTCCGAAATCTTGCCCTGCGAACGACATGTGTTAGAGCTTCGCCCGGGAGAAAAACCAATGTACGCAATTCTTAGCCGGTAGCTGGTTCCGTGTTATCCTTCCTTGACGAAGGGCGTGGCCTCTCCTACACTGACGATTACCATGAAATACGGATATTTCGACGACGACGCGAAAGAGTATGTGATTACGCGACCTGATACGCCCCAATCTTGGAGCAATTATCTCGGTTCAACCGAATACGGCGCGGTTATTACGAACAATGCTGGAGGCTACGGCTTTTACAAATCCGGCGCGCGCGGAAGGTTCCTCCGGTTGAGGTTTAACGCCGTCCCCATGGATCAACCGGGACGCTATTTTTATTTACGCGATCGTGAAACTGGCGATTATTGGTCCTCGACGTGGCAGCCCGTCGGGAAACCGCTCGATTCCTATAAAACGACCTGTCGTCATGGAACGGCGTATACATCTTTTCAATCGGAATATTCTTCGATAATCGCTCAATCGACGTATTTTGTGCCGTTGGGGCAAAGCTTTGAGTATTGGCGGTTATCGGTAACGAATACCGGCGATAAACCGCGAAAACTTTCGGCCTTTACGTATTGCGAATTCACCAACCAATGGGACACAACGCAAGATCAGGTAAACCTGCAGTATTCGCTTTTTATCACGAAGGGCGAGCGCAATGGCGATTTTTTGCGTATTTCCATCCAAGAGAACCTCGCGGCCCAAGTGAACGAAGCTCTCGCCGCCGGGAAAAAAGTGGACCCGAGCGACTTGCCCATGTCGTGCTGGATGACGCAAATTGGCAGCCCGATCGTCGCGTACGATACGAGTCGCGCGGCGTTTATCGGCGTTTATGGCGGATATCACGCGCCGGCAGCCGTCGTCTCGGGACAATGCTCTAACAGCGATTCCTTCGGCGATAATTCCTGCGGATCGATGCAATCCGATATCGAGCTCTCGCCGGGAGAGACAAAAGAGCTTCTCGTAATGCTCGGGATCGGCGAGGCGAAAACGGTCGGCGCCCGCGCCCGCGCGGAATACGGTTCGCTCGCTCGTTGCGAGGAAGAATTGCGTAAGCTGCGCGACCTATGGCATTCGCGCCTCGAAAGCCTCTCGGTCGAGACTCCAGACGAGGATATTAACCATACCGTAAATGTCTGGGGTCTCTATAACTGCCTAATAACGTTCGCGTGGAGTCGCGCCGCGAGTCTCGTGTATAACGGCGAGCGAGACGGTCTCGGTTTTCGGGATTCCGTGCAGGACATTCTCGGCGTTGCCGCCGCGATTCCGGACGACGCGCGCGCGCGGCTTGAGCTCCTGCTGACGGGACAGTGCGCGCACGGCGGCGCGATTCCCGTCATTAAGCCTTTTGAGCACGTTCCCGGAAAAGAAAAAGAGCCAAAATCAGAGGACTTGCGCTCTGACGACTGTCTTTGGTTTTTTAACGCGGTTCCGACGCTGGTCGCGGAAATCGGGGACTTTTCATTCTATGACAAGATCCTTCCGTTCGCCGATCGGGGCGAAACGAGCGTTTTGGGTCACTTGAAGCAAGCCCTGTTATTTAATCTTGAGCGGATGGGAGCCCATGGTCTTCCCTGCGGGCTTTCCGCCGACTGGAACGATTGCCTTCGCCTTGGGTATCGCGGTGAAAGTTTGTTTGTAGCCTTTCAGCTTCGCTATGGACTTACGGTTTACGCGGATATAGCCGCTCGCAAGTCGCTGACCGAAGAACGGCTTTGGGCCGAAAAAACGAGGGATCAACTCGACGCATCTATTCAACGTACTTGCTGGGACGGCGAATGGTTCATTTGGGCGATTGCCGAGGATGGTACGGTTTACGGCACGAAAACGTACGAAGAAGGGCAAGTCTACTTTAATACCCAAGTTTGGGCCGTTCTTTCAGGAGCTGCGACCCCCGAACAGGCGAAAAGCGCCCTTTCGACCGTAAAGAATAAACTCGCGACCCCGTACGGTCTCATGCTTTCCGCGCCTCCGTTTAAAAAAACTTCGATCGACGTTATGCGCGCGATCGTTTTCAATCCCGGAATTAAAGAAAACGCGGGTATTTTCAACCATACCCAAGGATGGGGAATTATGGCGGAGTCTCTTCTCGGGAACGGGAATCGGGCGTTTGAATACTGTAAGGCCTCCCTACCCGCCGCCTGGAACGATCGCGCCGAAATTCGCCAGATGGAACCGTACGTTCAAGGACAAACCACCTATTCCAGCTTTTCTCCCCGTCCCGGAAACGCGCGCACGAGTTGGCTTTCCGGCGCGGCTTCTTGGGCGTATTACAGCCTCACTCAGTATTTGTTGGGAATTCGCCCAGAATACGAGGGGCTACGGATCAATCCCTGCATTCCTTCCTCGTGGGAGGGCTTTCGCGCGGTTCGCATTTTCCGGGGAAAAAAGGTGAATATAGAGGTTCGGAACCCGAGAGGTATTGAAAAAGGCGTCGCGGAAATCTCGGTAAACGGAACGGCGATACGCGGAAACTTGATTCCCGCCGAACTTCTTCGAGAGCAAAACGAAGTATTCGTCGTGATGGGTTGATTGGGCGTTCTATGGGCGTTCGACGACTCCGTTTTATCTATAATGCAAGGGAGCCCATCCAGCTTCATTCTTTTCTGGAAGGGGTTTTGCCGATCGAAATTCGCAAATTCAGCGATATCGGGAAAGTATCGAATTCGAAAATTCGCCGGCTTATCGTGGCTGGCTCGGTTTCGGTCTCCGGGAGGCAAGAGCGTAATCCCGGAAGGAATTTATGGCATGGAGCGGAAGTTAACGTCGATTATGACGCCGAAAAATTCGCTTTCGAGAAAAAACCCGACGATATAGCCTTCGATTTGTCAGCGGCTGACGTGTTGTTTGAGGACGATGACCTAATCGTTATCAATAAACCAGCGCGGTTACCGAGCGATTCCACGCAAGTAGAGTCCCGTGATACCCTGCATGCTTGCGTCAAGCGTTACTTATTCCAGCGGGATGGCGGGCGGAATATCCCATACGTTGGCGTCCATCATCGTCTTGATCGCGAAACCTCCGGAGCTATTTTGTTTAGCAAACGCCGTTCTGCGAACGCGGCATTGTTTCAGGCGTTCGCCGACCATCGCGTCCGGAAAGTTTACGAGGCATTAGCGTCTTCCGCCACGAAAGGCTTCCCCGCAGGAAAAAAGTTTCGGGTCGAAAACGAATTGAATAGGATTTCGCCGAAAGGCGCCGCGGCGAAATGGGGGGCGGTAGAAAGCGGTGGTCTTGCCGCAGTGACGGATTTTGAAATATTTCGCGTGAGCGACGGTGGTTCGCTCGTCCGCGCCTGTCCCCTTACGGGACGGACCCATCAAATTAGGGTTCATCTTTCGGGGGTAGGATTGCCAATTTTAGGCGACTCGCTCTACGGAGGAGCCTCGAGTCTTTCTGGAATCGCGATCTCGCGCGTCATGCTCCATGCTCGAGAGCTTACCTTTCCCCATCCGGAGACCGGCCTTGAGATTCGAGTCGTAGCTCCGCTCGCTGACGATTTCTCCGCTTGCGAAACGGCCCTTTCGCTTTCATAGGCGAAGGGCCCTTCTGTTCCGTTTTAGCGGATCGCCGCCTTAAGCGCCTCGATTTTGTCTGTTTTTTCCCAGGGGAAGATGTCCCGACCAAAGTGCCCGTAGGCCGCGGTCGCCTGGTAAATCGGGCGACAGAGGTCGAGGGTCGAAACGATGCCGGCGGGGGAAAGGTCAAACGTTTTTTTGACCGCGTCGGTTATGATCTCCTCGTCGATTATTCCCGTCCCAAAGGTGTCGACCATGACCGAGACGGGAAAGGGAACTCCGATTGCGTAGGCGAGCTGAATTTCGCAGCGAGCCGCAAGCCCCGCCGCGACGATGTTTTTCGCGACGTATCGGGCCATGTACGCGGCCGAGCGATCGACTTTCGAGGGGTCCTTGCCGGAAAACGCGCCGCCCCCATGCCGACCCATGCCGCCGTAGGTGTCGACGATGATTTTTCTTCCGGTTAAGCCCGTGTCCCCAAAGGGTCCTCCGATCACGAATCGGCCGGTCGGGTTTATGAAGAATTTCGTGCTTGAGCGCAACAGCCCGGTTGGCTCAAGCACGGGTTTAATGATTTCCTCTATTATGGTTTCCTTAATCGTCGCGTGCGAAACTTCCGGGTCGTGTTGGTGTGAAATGACGACGGTATCGATACCGATGGGTTTATGTCCCTCGTACTCGATGGTTACTTGGCTTTTCGCGTCGGGCCGGAGCCACGGTATTTTTTTCGACTTGCGTAAGTCCGTCGCTTTGTGAAGCAATGCGTGGGCGAACATGATAGGCGCGGGCATCAGTTCGGGGGTTTCGGTACACGCGAAACCGAACATCATCCCCTGATCGCCAGCGCCTTGCAGCCCTTTAAACTCATCGAGTCCGGAGCCGCTGACCCCCTGGTTGATGTCGGGCGATTGCGCGTGGATCATGTCCAGGACGGCCATGGAATTGCAATCAAGGCCGTATTCGGCGTTTGTATAGCCGATGTCTTTAGCGATATTTCGCACAACTGACTGGACATCGACATACGTATTCGTGGTGATTTCCCCACCGACTAGCACGAGAGCCGTTGAGGCAAAAGTTTCGCACGCTACATGGCTTTTCGGGTCGTCTCGGAGGCAAGCGTCCAAAATCGCGTCGGAAACCTGATCGCAAAGCTTATCGGGATGTCCCTCGCCGACGGATTCCGAGGTAAAAAGATGTCGCGCTGTACTCATGGTTGCTCCCTTGCATCATCAAACAAATAGTATTACGGTAAATATAAACAAAATATCCGTGGATTGCTAGGAGGTTTTTTAAGATGGCGTTGTATAAGGCGTATCCCAAAAAGGGCACAACCTGCAAAGTTACTTTTGAATTACCGGAAGAGGCCACGGGCGGCGTGAAGAAAATCGCATTGGTAGGCGATTTCAATGAATGGGATAAAAACGCGAACATTCTCACGAAGAACAAATCCGGGCGGTATTCGGTTTCCATAACCCTGCAACAGGGACATGAATATCAATTTAGGTATCTTATGGACGATTCTCGCTGGGAAAACGATTGGGCCGCCGATAAGTATCTTCCTTCTTCTTTCGGGAACGCGGATAATTCGGTCGTTATCGTTTAATTTAATTCGCCGGAAAGCTTAAATCTCTCATCCAGGACTTCAATTCTTCCCATTAAACCCGACGTTACGTATACCTTGCGATTTTGATCGATAAAAATGGCGTCGGTGTCGGGGAGCGTTTCAATAAAGCGCGCGCCGGCATTTTCCCCTAAAAGAAAAACGGATGTGGAAAGAGCGTCCGCGTCGATTGATTTTGGCGAGATAATCGAAACGGATAAAAGACCGTTTTCAACCGGAAACCCCGTTGCGGGGTCCAAAATATGATGGTAGCGCTTGCCGTTTTCAATGAAATACCGCTCGTAAACGCCGGAGGTGACTACCGCCTCATTTCGGATATCGAGGGCGAGAATAGACCCGCCCTTCTCCGTTTCTGGGTCGCGAATCCCGATTTTCCAGGGGACTCCGGGTTTTTTCTCCCCGATCGCGAGAATATTGCCGCCTAAGTCAACGATGGCGCGGGATATATGGTATTTTTCGATAATCTCCGCGATTTGATCGGCCGCGTACCCCTTTGCGATTGCCCCGAGGTCGATCTTCATGCCGGGTTTTGTCAAAAAAACAGTTTGCGCTTTCTCGTCGATTTTAACGTTTCGATAATTAATCAACGCGAGCCGCATGGAAATATCTTCTTGCGACGGCACCGCCGCGTATTCGGTCCCGATATTCCAAAGCTTCACGAGCGGTCCTATGGTTGGGTCGAATCTGCCATTCGTTTTCTCGCTATATCGCAAGGCGGCCGAAAGAACATACAGCGTCTCGGGTTTCGCCGCCGTCGCGGTTTGCCCTGCGTTCGAGTTAATGAGCGCGATATTGGTATCGTCGCGGTTTGCGCTGAGAATGGCCTCTATTTCCCTGAGGCGGTCAAAAATCTCGGCGTAAACCGCTTGGGTTCCCTTGTCGTAGAGATTTATCGTACAAACCGTTCCCAAAACGAATTCCGTCTGCGGCGCTACGGATGTTTTGCACGAAGAGAAAGAAAAAAGCGCGAGAAAGAAAAAAGAAAGATACGTAATGTTTCGGGCATGAATCGTACGATCGGTGTTTCGCTGTGACATTGAAAAACTCGCGGGCCTAGGCGCGAATTAGCAACCGATTCTCGCGCGGTACGCGGGAAGCGGTTGTTAACCGGTTATTTCTTTATGATGAGATGCAGCTCGTCGAGCTGTTTTTGCTTGACCTCGTGCGGGCAATCATCCATCGGACTAATCGCGAAGCTGTTTTTGGGGAACGCGATGACTTCCTTAATGGAAGTTTCTCCCGCCATAAGCATGACGAGTCGGTCGAGTCCGGGCGCGATCCCTCCGTGCGGCGGCGCGCCGAATTTAAACGCGTCCGTGAGGAAACCGAAGTTTTGCTGGGCTTCTTCCTCGCTGAATCCGACGATCTTGAAAATTCTCTTCTGAAGATCCGGATCGTGGATTCGCAAGGAACCGGAAGCGAGCTCGTAGCCGTTGAGAACGAGGTCGTACAGGTCGCCCTTTACGCTACCGGGATCGCTTTCGAGCGTCTCATGGTATTGCTCTTGCGGCCACGTGAACATATGGTGCGCGGTATCCCATTTGTTCTCGTCCTCGTTCCACTCGAACATCGGGAAATCGACGATCCACGCGAACTCGAACGTTCCTTCCGCGCAAAGATTTAAGTCTTTCCCTAAGCGGGTTCGAACGGCGCCGAGGGCCGTGCAAGCGATTTTTGCTTTGGGGTCGGCGACGAAAAGGAGAAGGTCGCCGGGTTTCGCTCCGAGAGTCGAGCAGACGAGGTTTGCCTGTCCTTCGAAGAATTTGGAAACGCCGCCTTCAAGGGTTTTCGCCGTATCGGTTCCGCCGACTTTCATCCACGCGAGGCCCTTCGCCTTGTAAATTTTCGCGGTGGACTCAAGTTCTTCGATTGACTTCCTGCTGTATTTTTCCGCGACGCCGGGAACGACCAAGGCTTTGATTTTTCCTTTCGCCGCGATCGCGTCCTTAAAGGCCTGGAACGATCCGCATTGCGCCAGGAACGATCCGTCCTGCATCTTCATGTCGAAGCGAAGTTCCGGTTTGTCCGTTCCATACCACTCGATGGAGTCGTCGTAAGCGATGCGAGTGAACTTTGCGGGAAGATCAACTTTAAGCGTTTCCTTGAAGATGTATCCCATCATCCCCTCTATGAGGGAGAGAACGTCCTCGCGGTTAACGAAGCTCATCTCGATGTCAATTTGCGTAAATTCGGGCTGGCGGTCACCGCGCGCGTCCTCATCGCGGTAGCAGCGGGCGATTTGGAAATACTTGTCGAAGCCCGAAACCATGAGCAACTGCTTATACAATTGCGGCGATTGGGGAAGCGCGTAAAATTTTCCGGGATACAGGCGCGAGGGAACGAGATAGTCTCGGGCGCCCTCCGGCGTCGACGCGATGAACGTCGGGGTTTCGAGTTCGAGGAATCCCCGATCGGTGAGGAATTGGCGCGTAGCGAACGCGACTTTTGACCGGAGGATTAAGTGCTCTTGCATCGAGCCGGATCGAAGGTCGAGATACCGATATTTGAGGCGCAAATCCTCGCTCGCGTTCGTTTTTTCGTCGATCACGAACGGAAGCGTATCGGACTTGGTTAGTATCTCGATTTTTTTCGCCGCGACCTCGATCGAGCCGGTGGGCATTTCCGGATTAACCATGCTGTCGGGGCGAAGCCGAACGACGCCCTCTACCGCGATGCAGTATTCCATTTTTAATTCCGCGGCGGTAGCGAGAAGCTCCGCAGAGGAATCCGCGTCGACGACGACTTGCGTAAGACCGTAACGGTCTCGCAAATTTATGAACGAAATTCCGCCGTGATCGCGTTTGCGGTGGATCCACCCATTTAAGGTTATTGTCTTTCCGTTATCCTCGGCGCGGAGTGCCCCGCAGGTGACGGATCTTCTCATCTTTTCCATGATCGCGAGTATAGCGTTAAGCCCGTTATCGATGCAAGAAGATTGCGCGCGCGGTTTTATAAGGAGATAAAAAGGTTTATAATCTTAAGCATGATCTCTTCGGACGTGCAGGGCAAAAACGCGAGAATCCTTCGCATGGTCGTTTCGCTTATTTGGCTCGTGGTTTTTATCTTCATTATTCTCGGCGTCGTATTCCCTCTGGTGTATATCGGTTCTTTGCGCAACGAGGCCTTAAAAAGCCAAGAGGTTATCTTGCGCATCTCGGCGAAATACGTATCGGATTTCATGCGTCAGCAATCCCAAATCGTCGCGTTTTCGTCGAAGCTGCCGATTATGCGCGTCGATTATCGGCCTTTCGTCATTCCCTCGGAAAAAGGGGTGCCGGCAAACGAGGCGTTGCCGGTTCGCTCCTTCCTGCAAGGGGTGTCGGAATTTTCGCCCGCGTTTCGGTTTTTTGCCGTAGTCACGTCCGACTCGGCGCAACCCATCTTGCTGCAGCCGTACCAACTTCAGTCCGCGCTAACCGAACAACAGTTTGAAAAGGGCTATGCGTATCGCGAATGGGTACAAAAAACGAAAGAGCTCTATGACGGTTGGGATCACCGCGCGCTTCTGGACCCGTATGTCTCAAACGCGTTCGTTTCCGATCCGGGAAATGTTCCCGCGATATCATTTTCTGTTCCGGTCATAGGCAGCGACGGGGGATTCCTGTCAATCTTTTACGCAAACGTGAGTTTATCGTCATTATCCGACTTCGTGCGGTCTTTGCGGTACGGGAAATCGGGGAAAGTGTATTTGGTCGATTCGACCGGGAAATTGCTCGCGCATCCCGATATGGACTGCGGCGTTGAGCAAAAAAATGGCGAAGGGCAGGTTTCGTGGCAATTAAGGGACGTTTCGGGACTTCCTATGGTCGCGCGCGCGCTTCGCGGAGATTTTCGGGCGGGAGTTTTCAGAGTGGACGGGCCAACGGATTTTAGGCTTGCTTCCTACACGGCGATCCCGGATTTAGGATGGATTCTCGTCGTGGAGCAAAGCGCCTCGGAGGCGTTTTCCTTAGTTCGAACCTATGTGTACGTGATCGTCTTACTCGTTCTCGTCACGATACTCGTTTCTTTCACGACATTCCTGTACATTTCGCGCGAAATCGCGGAGGCGACGCGTCAACATCAGCAACTCGTTATCATCTCCGAGACCGATCCCCTGACGGGCTTACTGAACAGAAGGAGCATGTTAAGCAGGGTTCAGCAATTCATCGACGAGGCGACGCATTCCACGCATGGGTTTATCCTCGCCATTTTTGACATTGACGATTTCAAGAAAGTGAACGATACCTACGGACACGTCTTTGGCGATTTCGTGTTGCGCGAAATCGCGGTTCGCGCGACGAACGTCCTTCGCGCCGACGATTTAATCTTTCGATGGGGCGGAGAGGAATTTCTCGTGATAATCCGAAACTGCGATTTATCCCGCGGGAGAAACGTCGCCGAGAAAATACGGTGCGCGGTCGGGGACGACCCCTTTTCGGACGGCTTAGTCGAGGTGTCCGTCACCGTGACGATCGGCGTGAGCCAATATCGCCGGGGGCCCATCGACAACCTGGTGGCGGAAGCCGATGAAGCCCTCTACGCGGGAAAGCGCGGCGGTAAAAATAACGTCACGGTCGCGAGCGGGGCCTTCGCTCAAAAACTGTAAAAGACGGAAAAGAAGTGCAGCGCGGTTCCTCCCATGACAAACAAGTGCCATACGGGATGCGTCCATCGTATTTTTCGTAAGGAATACACGACCGCGCCGAGCGTATAAACGACGCCGCCCGCGAGGAGCAAGACCCAGCTTTGGCTCGAAATGGCGGCACGAAGCGGGTTCGCCGCCAAAACGATGATCCATCCCATCAAGATATAGGTAAAAACCGAAACGACGCGAAGGCGATTCCCGAAAATCGAGTACAGCGTGATCCCGATCGCGGCAAGTCCCCAGATAAGGCCAAAAATCCACCATCCAACCGAGCCTCGTAGTGCGGTCAGGCAATACGCCGTGTAAGTGCCCGCGATGAGGACGTAAATCGCCGAATGATCGAGCCGCTCGAAAACCGTATATGCCCTCGTTTTCAAAAGGCTATGATAGAGCGTGCTCATTAAATATAAGAAGAACATCGAAAAGCCGAAAATCGCGAACGAGGTAAGATAAAAACCCCGTTGCCCAAGAGGCGCGGCCCTCGCAGCGCGAATTATTAGGAGCGAAAGACCCGCGAGCGACAAAAGCGCGCCGAGGCCATGCGTGATCGCGTTCGCGATTTCCTCGCCCAATCGATACGGTTTTGGAAGGTGTATGTTGTTGATCATGTTTTTCTCCATTCGCAGGTATTGACCGGCGAATGGAGAAAAAGGTTGCGTTTTATTACGTTCGTCGAATTTCGTAGAGCAAAATGCCTGCCGCGACCGCCACGTTAAGGCTATCGAGTTTTCCTCTCGTCGGAATGGACACAATGGCGTCGCACGTGGCTTTAAGCAGCCGAGCGATGCCCGAGCCCTCGCTTCCCATGACCAGGACCGCTTTTTTACCGACGCGTGCTTCCTCGATGCGCGTTCCACCCGCGTCTGCGCCGTATACCCAAAAACCGAGCTTTTTGAGCTGTTCCACGGCCGTTACGAGATTCGAGACGGTGACGGTCGGAACCCAGGATAGCGCGCCGGCGCTTGTCCTTCCGATAATGGCGAAGTCAGTCGCGGCCCTGCGTTCGGGCAAAATGACTAAATCAACGCCGAACTGATCGGCGCTGCGGATGATCGCGCCGACGTTATGGGGATCGGTAATCGAATCAAGGACGAGGATGACCGCTTCTTCCCTCTTCGCAAGGTTAAAAAGGTGCTGTTCGAAGGAAATCGTCGTTTCGGGGTTTTCGAGCGTTTTGAGCAAAAGAACGCCCCGATGGTCCTGCGCGTGTTCCGGTAGCGACGAAACCAAGGCGGAAAGAGCCGGCATGGTTTTTTCTTCGCTTGGAATCCCGAGCTTACGGGCCGTTTCGAGGATTTTTTTTACCCTCGGTCCCGGCGTCGCGTATACGAGGGAGATTCCCTCCGTCGCCTTATTGCGCTCCGCGGCGCGTAATTCTTCCTCAATTGAGTGAAAGCCGGAAATTATTCTCATAGCGAGTACGTTTCGCCGTATTTCACGATTTGGACGCTTCCGAAGCCGTTTTCCGCGAGATGCTCTTTAAACACCGGCTGAACGTCGGGCTCGCCGTGTACCATGAAAATTTTCTTTAGCCCGGACGTATCCATTTCCTTAAGCCACTCGATCGCCTCACCATAGTCCGCGTGGGCGCTGAACGCGTTGATTTGCGTTATCGTCGCGCGGACGGTAAACCACTTGTTGTGGATTTTCACCTCAAGCTCTCGGTTTTGCAGTCGTCGTCCCAGGGTATGCTCGGCCATATAGCCCACGAGAAGAATTTGATTGGATGGATCGCTGATCGTATTCACGAGGTGATGCTGGATTCGTCCGGCTTCGCACATTCCGTCCGCGCTGATGATAATCATGGGACCCGGTTTGTCGTTTAAGGATTTGGACTCGTCGACGCTCGTGACGAATTTCAGCGCGTTAAACCCGAAGGGATTTTTATGATGCGTTATGAACGCGTCGTGGGTTTCCTCATCGTAACATTCCGGATGGATTTGGAATATGCTGGTCGCGTTAACCGCCATGGGCGAGTCGACGTAAATCGGAATTTCGGGGATGATTTTCTTATCGACGAGAATGTGGAAGTAATAGACGAGTTCCTGCGTTCTCTCGATGGCGAACGCTGGTATGACGATTTTACCGTTCGTCTTAATGGCGTCCGTGGCTACTTTCGCCAGCATCTTGAGCGCGTCGTCGGCGCTTTCGTGCCTACGATTTCCGTACGTGCTTTCGAGAAGCATGTAATCGACCGGCGGGAGTTTTTGCGGGTCTCGGATGATGGGTTTCCCCTTGCGGCCGAGATCGCCGGTGCACGCGATTTTCTTCGTGTTGCCCGAACCGTCGGTTACGGTGAGCACGGCCATGGCCGAACCGAGAATATGGCCGGCGTCAAAAAATTCGAGCTTGACGCGCGGATCGATCCACGTCGGTCTGTTATACGAAACGGTTACGAACTGGTTTGAAGTGTTTACGACGTCAATCTCGGTAAAAAGCGGCTTCCAGTCGAATTTCTCGCCCTTTCGTTCCGCCGTTTTCGTTAAGTACGCCGCGTCATGGGCTTGGATACGGGCCGAATCCATCATAATAAGGCTCGCGAGATCCCTCGTCGCGGGAGTCGCGTAGATGTTCCCGGTGAAGCCATTTATTCCGAGGAGGGGCAATAGGCCTGAGTGGTCATAATGGGCATGGGTAAGGATAACGGCCTCGATGCGGTCCGCAGGCACTTCAAAATTCCTGTTTTTTCTGTCTGCCTCGGCGCGTCGGCCTTGAAAGGCCCCGCAATCGATTAAGTACAAATGCCCGTCGACGTCAATTACGTGTTTTGAACCCGTGACTTCCTCGGCGGCGCCGAGGGAATAGAATGAAATGCTCATGGGAAAAGGATAGACCGCATCGCCTCTGTTCGGCAAGGGAAAACGATGGTATACTGATTCAACCAAGGAGTATCTTTTGTATACGCGAACGTTACTGCCCGCGCCGGAGTATCCGATGCAGAACGGAATTCCGGCTTTTGGCTCGTATTACGGACCCTTTGGCCATTTTGATATTCGCGGCATGCGTCGGCCCTTTGGGGACTTTTCCATACCTTCGTTCATAACTAACACGCGCATCATGGAAACCATGCGGTTTTTGTTTTGCGACCAAAATAGTTTCGGGGAGATCGAATTTTTCAACGCGGGGTATTTTTCGTTCATGGAAACGACCCTTTGGAACCGAAAAACCCGTCGCCGCATCGCCTACCGTCGCCTTATGCCCGCCGGGATCATAAAATTTCCCCGATCGTTCGGAAATAGCATAACCGCCTGCCGCGCGCCAGGACGCTTCGTGAAAATTCACCTTCGCGTGCTAAAAAAACTCGTTCATGTCGACTTTGACTTCGTAGGCTCGGATTTTCGTCCCCCGTGCGAGGGTCGCCTGGATATGGATCTTTCGGATCCGGGATGCGCCGATTTGTCGTCGGTAATTCCCTATAAACTGAAACGGCGGTGCCTTGCCTCTTATCAGTTGACCGCCCCTCTACAGGGTTGGTTGAGTACCGGCTTTGAGGAGCGGCAAATCGACGCCGCAAGCGGCGCCGGTTTTTTCGACGTGAGAAAGGCGTATTATTCCCTGCGAACGCAAAGCAGCAGCGTAATCGGCTTGGGGTATAGCGAAGGAAAGCTTCTTTCCTTTCAGTTGGGCAATCCAGTGTCCCGCGACGATTTTCGGTATAACGATAACGTACTTTTCCTTAATGGCGTCGCTACGCCCCTTCCGCCGATTCGCATTACCCGCCCCTACGGCATTAACGGCGATTGGGTAATTCAGGATACCGAAAGCATGGTTGATCTCGTGTTTACCCCGATATCCGATAGCGCACGTCGACTGAGCGCGTTTTTCGTGCGAACTGAGTATCATACGGTTTACGGTACGTTCGAGGGGGTTTTGCTCACGCGGGATGGCGAAGGAATCACTCTCAAGGCTTTCCCCGGACTCGGAAAAAAAACACGATTAAGGATTTAAGAAAAATGGCTGAAAAACCCCAAATGCCACTCGGCGATATCCCTGCTCTGCCTGAAAAGGAATTGCAGGCGATAAATCGTCTTATGGAGGACAAGCAATACCAGATTAAGGCCACATCCTCTCTCTTTCATCAAGACAAGGCCGATCGCGTTAACCCCGATTTCGTTTTGTATACGCTCAACGATTTTTTAGGCCATATTCAGCATTGCGTCGCAGCGACGCAACGGTTGTTACCCCCGAGCGGCGAGACGGAATTTTACGCGGCGTTGTCGAAAGAACGACCGTTGATCGTCGATTTCATAGGAATCATTCACGATATTGAAGTGAAGCAACTCAGCGCTCAATTATCCGCATTGCAGAAAAATGCCCATGAATTATCCGTGGCGAATCTCGTCCCTTTCGTTCGGTTGCTGTATCGATCCCTGTTGCGCGTCTATTATATCGGAGCGGACGGCGTTTCCCGGATGTATCGAGCATTATATCGGCGAATACTCGACAAAATTCCCTCAACGAACAAGGATTCCCTTAAGGCGCTTTCGACTGAGGCCATAGAGGAATGGCACTTCATTTTCAACCGGGTCTATCCGGGTCTTTACCCCCTTGTCCTTCGTATGTGCGCCACCTCACTCCTTTCCCCGCAGCAGCTTTTTTACGCGAACGGGTCGAAAGTCCTTTCCTGGTTGAGCCTTACGCCGAAAGAGATTCTGATCCTTCGTGCGGAGGACGAGCTCGATTCTGCCGCGCCTGTCGTCGCCTCTCCCGAGCCTTCCGAACCAAGGCCGGTCGCGAAGCCCGAGGTCCCCGAAAAAGTTTTGAGGGGCTTGGATGTTCTCGAACGGCTTTTCCCGGAAGCCGGCTGGAAAAACCTCGATACGATGCCGGATTTTGGGCCGTATTTTCAGTCCATTTTGCATTTTGGTGACGGGTTCATTCAGCTTTCGCCTCAAAATCCCCTGCACCAAACGATGGTTCTCTTTGGGATTTTAGAGCAGCTTTTTCAGGGCCTGCGGTTGATTAAGTTTAAGCCGTTAGACAATACGGCTTCCGCGGGCGACAACGCAGATATCATAAAAATTTTGGAAGATTGGATTTTATACCAAGAGGCCGTTTTCGAAAAAATATTCAGCAATGACTTAAAGGCCTATACGCATCAAATTTACACGCAGCCGGACTTTAAAAAGACGCCGTATGGCCGAAAATTGCTCGCAAACCTTTATTCTTTGACGCGAAGTTTTTTTATGCCGTGGTTTAACGTGTACGTGTTTGGTTCGTCGAAGCTGTCGAAAGATGATCGGTTGCCCCCGTTTTACATCCGGGTCGCGCACTTAAAGCGCTTGTTGAGTCGGTACGCCGCCGATATCGAGATCGCGCCGCCGAAAATGGAACAATCCTCGGAAACCGCGCTTTCTTATATCCTCAACCCATGGGCTCCGTATAAATTCGATATCGCCAATTCCGTTTCGAGGCGCCTCGACGCGCTCTGCGGTGGAAAGCACGCAAAAGGGCGGACGAACGCCCAATTAATCGAATACACGCTCGATATCTTATATGTTCTCGATTGGTGGATTAACGACAAGGATAGCTTCGCGTATCGCGAGCCTCCCGAGTATCTCTACCGCGTGGTCGAGCCGGGAAGCTCCGTGCCGGCGTTTGGGCTCACCCCTCGGACGGACGTGGACTCCCTGTTCGTTCGACATTTGAAGGACGCGCAAGGCCTGGCGTGACAGCCTCATCCTGCTTGACACGAAAGCCTTTTTATTTGTATTGTTAAGAACATCTTTTTTGGAGCGGTGTCCGAGCGGTTTAAGGAGGCGGTCTTGAAAACCGTTGTGCCGAAAGGTACCGGGGGTTCGAATCCCCCCTGCTCCGCAGAAGGGCTCTTAGCGATAAAATCCCTTCTAAAACGGAAACGTTTCCGAAAGATTCCTTGGAGCGGTGCGAGAGAGGCCGAATCGGGCTCCCTGCTAAGGAGTTGTGCCCCAAAAGGGTACCGGGGGTTCGAATCCCCCCTGCTCCGTGTGCGAGACTATAGCTCAGCTGGATAGAGCGTCAGATTGCGGATCTGAAGGCCGGTGGTTCGAACCCACTTAGTCTCAATGGGCTGTCTGGATAAGACAGCCTTTTTACGATAAAAGGCGAAAGCCGATTGTTTGGAGAGATGCGAGAGCGGCTGAATCGGGCGGTCTCGAAAACCGTTATACCGCAAGGTATCGGGGGTTCGAATCCCCCTCTCTCCGGAATCGCGTCTGCTCGCGCGCGATGTTCGCGTCAGCGCGGGTCTTGCGATGTTTTTTTTGGAGAGATGTCCGAGTGGTCGAAGGTGCACGCTTGGAAGGCGTGTGTGCTCGAGAGAGTACCGAGGGTTCGAATCCCTCTCTCTCCGTTTGAGTTCGCTAGTAGCCAATCGTTTCGCGATTGGTTTCGGACCCTTTCGGATAGCCCAGGTCCTATGCAAGGAACAGCTACCAAACCCCGCCAGATCCGGAAGGAAGCAACGGTAGGCAGCCCGTTTTTGTGCCGTAGTGTACCTGGGCTTCCCGGAAGGGTCTATGTTTTTTAAACGCAATCGCGTACATTCACGAAAATGAGAATTCTCTTAGTCGGCGTTAACGCTAAATACGTTCAGCTTAATCTCGCGATACGCCTTCTGCGCGCGTACGCCTCGCAGCGGTGCCCATCGGTTCGGTCCGGGGTTACCGAGATACAGGTTGGCGAATGGAATATCAACCAACCGGTCTCGACGGCTGTTCGCGGTATTTACGAAGCAACGCCGGATATCGTTATTTTTTCAACTTATGTCTGGAATCGGGAATTCGTCCGGCGCGCATGCGCCGATTTACGGGCTCTTTCTCCCTCGTTGACAATCGGTCTCGGGGGACCAGAGGTTTCTTGGAGCGCCGAGCGAAGCCTTGAGGAAAGCCCCTCCGCGAATTTCGTAATCCTCGGTGAGGGCGAGCGTACTTTTGCCGAGTTAGTTGACCGATTTTCCCTAGGTTTAGACGCTTCGGGCGTCGCCGGCGTATGCTGGCGGGCGGGAGAGCTCATCGTCAGGGGGGCGCCCCGGGAGGTGATGATCGAGCTCGATGAGATTCCGTTTCCTTATTCGGATGAATTAATCGATTTCGATCCCCAAAACCGCATAGTGTATTATGAATCCACGCGCGGTTGTCCCTTCCGCTGCGCGTATTGCCTTTCCTCGATTGAAAGAAGCGTTCGGTCGTATTCACTTTCGCGCGTGCTTGAGGAAATCGATTTTTTTCTGGAACGCGAATTTCCCCTCGTTAAATTCGTCGATCGCACTTTCAACCTGAACCCTGAGCGTTCGATCGCGATATGGCGGCATATCCGGGATCATTATAACGGGAAAACGCTGTTTCACTTTGAGATAGCGGGCGAAATTCTGACCGACGAGGAATTAACCCTTTTAACCACCATGCCCGCCGGCTCCATTCAATTTGAAATCGGCATTCAAAGCGCCAACGCGGAAACCCTGCGATTAGTGGGCCGCTCGGCGGAACTCGGGAAGCTGAGGGAAAACATTGAGCGGATTCCGGGGGCCATTCATACGCACGTCGACTTGATAGCCGGTTTACCGGCGGAGAATCTCGTCAGCTTCGCGGCCTCGTTCGATTTCGCTTACGCGCTTGACGCCGATATGCTTCAGCTTGGTTTTCTGAAAATTTTATCCGGATCCCCGATGGAAAAGATAGCCCGCGATAGTGAAGGGTATGCCTGGTCCGCGTATCCACCGTATGAGGTCTTGCGAAGCCCGGAACTTTCCTTCGCGGACCTGATGGCGTTAAAGGACGTGGAACATCTCGTCGACGGGTGGCATAATTCTGGTTTGCTGCGGAATTCGCTCCGGGAACTCGCCGCTCGCGCGTTCCCTCGCTCAGCCTATTCCCTTTTTTCGGCGCTAAAGGATCACGCGCGCGTGTTTTTCCCCGACGGAGACCTCTATCTCCCCCGTCGACCCCTTGATTCTTTTTCTTGCGTGGCCGGTTTTATTCAAAAACTTGACGCCGGCGCGGAAATCCGGGCGGAATTGCTGGAATGGCTTAAGTTCGATTACTTGCTCCAGGGGAAACCGGGTTATTTTCCCCCATGGTTCCGCCGGGATTATTCGCGCGACGGCCACAACGAAGCCCTCGAGGAAACGAAAATTCGCCGTCCGGGGGAACCTCCTAGACTTCTTTTCGCCCGTACGGAATATGAGAGATTTTCCTTCAAGACAAATGGTCCTCAGTCCGTCGTTCTCTTCGTCTATTCCGAAAGTCCCGGCAAAAAAACGGAAAAAAAAGTATTTTTTCATTTCGTGCACTATAATCCTAAACAGGCATAATGGTTCCTTTCTTGAAAAGATGCCTCGGAGGATTCCCCGATGACAAGGATGCTAAAAAGTATAAAATTCCGATTTGTTTTGCTTTTTTCGCTATTCGTTCTGGCTTTATGCGGGGTTTCGACCTGGCTCTCGGCGACGAGCATGGTTCATTCGGCGATAAATATTTTCGCCAAAAACGGCCTTCCGACCGTTCGCCGGCTCGCGGAAAATATCGATCCCGTCGCTTTTGAGCGTATAGCGAATTCCCTCGACGCTTCCGACCCGTATTACGTCGCCGCGCAAAATCGTTTGCTCGCCGAGAAACAGAATATCGCCTGTGAATATTTATATACCATGACACGGACATCCGACGGGCGTTATCTATACGCGATTGACGGGAGCGCGCCGACGTCCGACGAGGAAAATTTCTCTCCGTTAGGCGCGGAAGAAGACGTGAGCTCATACGGCGCGAGTTTTGCGGGAATGTTCGAGACGGGAAACGAGTACATTTCCGGGTTAGTGCATCAGGAGGGCTGGGGATGGCTGATAACGGTGGCAACCCCAATTAAGGACGCCTCGGGACGCGTTCTCGGCATTATGGCGTGCGACTTTGACGGCTCGGAGATTCGGGCCCAAATCATGTCGTTTTTAATCAAGCAAATTTGTTTTGCGCTCTGCGGTCTCGTTTTTGGAGTCCTTTTCCTTCTCCTCTTGACGCGAATGATCTTCTCTCCGATCGCCGCCGTCGCGAATCCGCTGTCGGATATATCGAAGGGCGGCGGCGATTTAACGGTGAAAATTCCCGTCGTCGGGGATAACGAGGTTTCGTCCCTGGCCGCCGACTTCAACGTTTTTATCGATTCCCTGCGCGGGATAATAATCCGGATTAGAGAATCCGTCTCCGGACTTTCCTCCGTGGGGAACTCGTTGGATGCGGATTCGTCTTCAACGGTCAACGCGTTAACCTCGGTTTTGTCGGACGTTGAGTCGATCGCTTCGTTGGCGGCGCGGCAAGATTCCCTCACGAATTCGGCGTATGAAGAGATTTCCGGGTGGGAAGAAAGAATCGAGTCGCTCGACGATCGAATAAGCGCGCAAACCTCCGCCCTGGCCGAATCGTTCTCCGCGATCGAGCAAATCAGCGCCAATATCGACTCCATCAACAGAACGATTGACAAACTATCCGGGCAGTATCGGTCGTTGCTCAACGAGTCTGACTCGGGTAAACGGTCGCAGGAAGCGGTCGCGGCGCAAATCGCGGAAATAAAAAAACATTCCGAGGGGTTGTCCGAGGCGAACGGGCTCATTCAGTCCATCGCCGATCAGACGAATATGCTCGCGATGAACGCCGCTATCGAGGCTGCGCACGCGGGCGAGTCGGGGAAGGGTTTTGCCGTCGTTGCCGACGAGGTGAGGAAATTGGCCGCGACGGCCTTGGATCAATCGTCCTCCATCGGCGCCGCGCTGACGGGGATTAGTTCCTTGATCGACAGCATCGTCTCGGCCGCGGGCGGATCTTTGGAGAAATTTAACGATATCGCCTCGCGCATTACCGGGATCAGCACGATGATTCAGGAGCTGCAGCACGCCATCGACGAGCAGAACGCCGGCGCGCGGGAGATTCTCGCGGCTATGGACGAAATTAAAAAAACGGGGGAAGAAGTGACCTCCGAAACGACGCTTCTTCGCCGCGCGTCAAAGACCGTACAAACTGAGCTCGATGGGCTCAAAAACGCGGCGAACGAAATACTGGAAAAATCCGGGCAGGCGGGAATCCGGGCGAACGAAATGTCCTCGGCTGTTCGGAACTTCGCCGACGCCACCGCTAAAACCGGCGATAATATCGCGGTCGTCGCCGCCGCTATAGATCGTTTCGTCGTCTGAGGGCTTATAGACCCTGCGTAAGGTGGTTAAAAAGTATCCGCGCTCCGATGCCGATGAGGACGAGGCCTCCGGCAAGCTGGGCATAGCGCCCAAGGAGACAACCGACCTTTCGGCCGAAGAAAAATCCCCCCGCGCAGATGATGAACGTTACCGCGCCGATGATGAGGGACGAGGAGAGTATCGGTCTGCCGATGACGGCGAAGCTCATCCCGATGGCCAAAGCGTCGATGCTCGTGGCCACCGACAGCGCCAGGAGAATTCGCTTGCTTTTGATGTCTTTTTTCTCGCCGTCCACGGGGCATTCGCATGCGTTCGGCGACTCTTTCCATTCCTTGATGACCTCAACGAGCATTTTTCCGCCTACTAGGGCGAGGAGAGCGAACGCGACCCAGTGGTCGAACGACGCGATGAAAGAGCTGAAGGCTAAGCCCACGCCGGCTCCGACGAGCGGCATCAAAAATTGGAAAAGGCCAAACGCGAAAGCGGCGCGGAGCATATGGAAACGCGTGAGCCCCTTCGAGCATGCCGCGGACGACACCGAAACGGCGAACGCGTCCATGGAAAGGCTTCCGGCGATGAGCAAAATTTCTATCATATTAACAACTCCCACGGGGAGACTATCATAAATAAAAACCCATGGGTATTATATGCGCGTGGAAAAAACGAAACGGCGGCACGTCGCCGCTATCATGTATGATTTCGATAAGACGCTTTGTCCCCGCGATATGCAGGAATATAGCTTTATTCCCGGTCTCGGGATATCGCCGGAAGCGTTTTGGTCCGAGGCCGGCCGTCTTTCTTCCTCGGGTATGGACCGCATTCTCGCCTATATGTATTTAATGCTAAAAAAATCTAACGCCATGGAAAGGCCCGTACGACGGGAAAATTTCGTGGAATTGGGCAAGGGTATCGAGTTTTTTCCCGGAGTGCTCGATTGGTTCGGCCGAATTTCAGCGTATGGCGCGGCCCTAAACATAGAAGTCGAGCACTTTATCGTCTCGTCGGGTCTTCGGGAAATCATTGAGGGGACCGCTATCGCCGGCGCGTTTCGTAAAATTTACGCCTGCGAATTCCACTATGACGCGAACGGCGTCGCCGATTGGCCCCTCATGTCCGTGAATTACACCACGAAAACTCAATTTTTGTTTCGCGTGAATAAGGGAGTCTTGGATTTTTCCGACGATGAGGCGCTTAATCGGTTTGTCCCCGAGGAAGAGCGTCCCGTCCCGTTCAGGAACATGATATACGTGGGTGACGGGATGACCGACGTTCCCTGCATGAAATTAGTTAAGGCGAACGGGGGGCATTCCATCGCGGTCTTTGGGCGGGGAAAGCGGTCTTCCGTCGAGGGGTTGCTTCGCGATCGAAGGGTCGATTTCCTATGCGAGGCCGACTATCGCGAGGCGAGCTCGATGGAATCAACCGTGAAACGCATCATTGATCGCATGTCCGTCGTCAACGACTTGAGCGATTTGCACGGGGCGCAAATGGACCGGCTGCGCTAATTCTCGTTATCCGAGCGCGAGCGCGTCCAGTTTTTTGTTGACGCGGAGGATTCCGAGCTCGTTTTCCAACCCGATTTCGCGGAGTCTCGAGGCTTCCGCCGTGATTTCGCAGGCCTGTTGGGAGATCGCTTCCGCTTCTGCGGTCGCCTCTTTACTCCTGGTTTCGATGCCGGAAAAGGCGGCCGTCGTGCGTTCGATAGCCGAGGAAATTTCGCCGACCGACGACGAAACGCGCGCGTAGAGCTCATCGATTGAGCCGATGGCTAGGGATATTTCGTCGGCCCTCGACGATACGCTCCTCATGCTCGTGACGATATCGGAAAGTGCCACAGCCATTTCGTTAGAGCGATTTTTGATCAAGTCGAATTTCCTGAGGCTTTCCACGCTGTCCCCGTGCGCCGCTTGTATGTCAAGATCGTTTTTTGTGAGAATTTCGCGGCTTCGGCGGGAGTGCTTATTCGTTTCCTCGGCGAGCTTTCGAATTTCCGCCGCGACAACGGCGAATCCCTTTCCTCGGTCTCCCGCGTGCGCCGCCTCTATCGCCGCGTTCATGGCCAGCAGGTTCGTTCGGGCGGCTATTTCCTCGATTACCGAAATGACGGCGAGAACCTCGTCTGAAGTAGTCTCTAAACGCTCGAGGGCCGTAACGGTTCTCCCGAAAACTTGCTCGGCGCTATTTACCTCGGCGGAGAGGGCTTTTACCACGTCCGTTTTTTGCCCGGCCTCGAGAGATATCATCCGTATGGTTTCGTTCATCGAATTTATGGTTTCTTTGGAGCGTTCGACGGTGGATATATTGCCCTGAATTTGTGACGTAACCTGGTTGCTTTCCGTACAGAGATTTTGCTGCGCCGGCGCGCTTTCCGCGACCGTCGCGTCGAGCGTCGCGAGGATTTCTCGGACTGTTTTAGCGCCTTGTTCGATGCTTTGCAGGTTTCGGGCGGTTTTTTCGGCCACCGCGGTGAGATCTTGGCCGGTAGCCATCGTGTTTTTTGACGAAAGAAGGATGTCCCTCATCCGCTCAAGTTGGGCTTCGGTCTTTTTGTTATGAACCTCGAGCGAAATCATGATCGCCTTTTCTATCCCGAAGCTAAACGACAGGAACAGCAGGGTGAGAGCGTAGAAAATCGTCGCGGTGACAAACGCGTAGGCGGCTTTTTCGACCGATTCGGTCTCTTGCGGAAAAATACGAATTGCCCCGAGAAAAAACGCGAGAACGGTCTGCGTAGCGCCGATCACCCAAAGCTGTTTTCGGGTGTACCCGGAAATTACGGTAATGACGAGGGTCGGGAAACAAAAGAAGAAATACATAAAAATGTCGCGGTGGCCCTGAGGCGGCTGCAGCAAAACGAGGCAAAGAGGAACGCATCCTACAGTGGCGAAATAAACGGTGCTAATCACCGTATAACCCCCCATCGCGTGGAAGAGAAGCGCGAGCGCGGAAAGTATAAAAACCCCTATTGCGAGAAGAGCGTCGGTTTTTTGCCCGAAGGGGAAACTCGCGATCCCGATCGCCAAAGCGGCGACACCAAAGACCGCGAGAAGGTACGAAAAGTTTCTGCTTTTGACACGAATATCAGTTCGCCGGTTTTGGTACGGAGCGTTAAAGTGATCGAACACGCGCATATATCCGATTATACGGCCTTTCTGCGAACTGGCCTATCGCTTTTTGCGCGTTCCGGCATGAACAATTTTTATTTCTTCTCTTTTCCCGAGAGGGACGCGACGTCTAGCCGTAAAACCTCGGTCATCGCGAAGACTCGTTCGTCGTAGTGCGGGTTTTCGATTTTTGAGTAATGGCGCATGATCGCGTCGAGGCCGACTTTTTTCTCCTTGGGTTCCGACACGAAAGACAGGTTACCCCTTCCCGCGACGCTCCGGTATTTCATTCCCCAGTCGCACGCCTTTTCGCCGGTTATTAATTCATGGCCCGAATCAATGAAAAAAGCGGCGTCTCCGTTCGACCGGATCGCCTCAATTTTTTGACCCGTTTTCGCGCAGTGGAAGTATAAAACCGGAAATTCGGCGTCCGTATCCCAAAGAAACCCAAAATTGAGGCCAACTACATAGGGGTGCGCCTCGAAAATGAGCCCGACATGGCATACCGCACTTTCTTCGAGAAAAGCGCGCAAAATGCTTTTGTCCGTAATTTGTCGATCTATTCTTCGCATACGAAACACCCTAGTATATCGCGTTTCGTTTCGCAAGACCTTTTGCCTTTAACGAGAAAACGGGGATATACTCAGCGTATGGATTCCGTGGAAAGTCTTTGGGAAATGGTTCGCGACTCTCGCCATTGCGTCGCTTTTACCGGGGCTGGCGTGAGCACCCTTTCGGGGATACGCGACTTTCGGGGAAAGAACGGTCTATACAAAACCGTAGACGCGGATCGCATGTTCGATATCGGCGTATTCCGTCGAGACCCGTCGGTATATTACGGAATGGCAAAGGCTTTTATTTATGACTTGCAGGCGCGAGAACCGTCCATCTGCCATTTTGCCTTGGCCGAAATGGAACGACGAGGTTTTCTTCACGCGGTAATCACGCAGAACATAGATCTCTTGCACACGCGCGCCGGATCAAAAAACGTCATAGAAATACATGGCTCTCCGGCGACGCATCGATGCTTGAAATGCGGAGAGACGCGATCCTTTGAGGATGCCGCGCGGGCGGTTCGGTCCGGATCTTTGCCTCGTTGCACCGCTTGCGGTGCCGTTTTGAAGCCCGACATTGTTTTTTTCGGTGAGAATTTACCCTCCGCAGCCCTTGAGAAAGCGGAGGCGGAAGCTCGTTCAGCCGATCTTTTGCTCGTGCTCGGTTCGTCCCTTGTCGTGTATCCAGCCGCAGGCCTTCCCCGCCTAACGCTCCGGCAGGGAGGCTCATTGGTGATCGTGAACGATAATCCGACGCCGCTTGACGCGTATGCCTCGCTTCGTTTGACCGACCTTGGGGAGACCTTTACCGCCTTATCGGCGGCAATGGGCGCTTCATGAGTGACCTCGGGACGAGAAAGCCGTCCGTTGCCGACGCCCTAATCGCATTCGCGTTCGCGATAGTATGGTCGCTGAGCGTTGGCCTCTACGCAAAAACGCATGCCGATCCCTGGTTACCCCCGCTGTTTACGATTGGTTTAGCCCTCGTCCCGGGCGTATATGCGGCGATTTTTCGCTTGTCTCCCATCCAGACTTTTCGCCTTCGTTCCCCGCGACCAAAACAGCTGTTAGGCGGAATATTCCTGTCGTTTGGCTTAGTTTTAGCCATCGGCGCGGCGAGCGTTATCAGCTCGTTTATTTTTCCTAAGCTTTCCTCGGTCGGGCTCGGCGCTCGAATTAACGTCGCTGACCCTGACCTGCTGAAACTGGTATTCGTTGTAACGATTTTACCCGCCATCGCCGAAGAATTTCTTTTTCGGGGCTTCATTCTTTCTGGGCTTGAAACGGGGCTTCGCCCTCCTTTCCCTTCGTTAGTTTGCGGCGGGCTTTTTGGATTATTGCATCTTTCGCCCGCCCAGATTCCCTTCGCCGCGGTTGTTGGAATCGCCCTTTCCTGGGTTGCCGTTGAAACGGATTCTCTGGCGGTCACGATCGTCATGCACGCCCTTCACAATGTAGCCTTGCTGATCGCGGTTCGCGCGGTAATTTCCTGCCGCGCAAGCGCTTCGTGGGTCCGCGTGTCTCCTTCTCCCTTTGCCCTCGCCGTCGCGCTTATCCCGTTAGCGCTGATTTCTTTCGCCTTGATGCGGCAGGGAGTCAATTTGGTTCGTCGGGATGCGCGGTCGTTACGAGAGAGTCATCCCGAGGAAGAGGCCCCACGGTAGCGTCTCCAGCTTTTGGAACCCGAGTTTTTCGTAAAACGCGATCGCGCGCGTATTCTCTGCGCTAACGCCAAGGTGTACTCCTGGGCAGGAACGGGCGATTAAGCGCGAAAGAAGCGTTTCCATGAGTCTTTTTCCGCAACCCTGGCCTTGAAGCGCCGGCAAGAGATCGATGTGGAGATGGGCGGGATATTTGGAAAGCCACGGAGCGACTGGAACGGTTCCGTGGCTTTCGTGAATTTTCGCGATTAAGCCGCGTTCTTGCTCTGATACGGTGGTTCCCTCAGCATTTGTTTTGGGGTAGCGCGCTCGCAGCGTTGGAAGCCAGTAGGATTCCATCCATTCGTCGAAGCCGAGAGTGTCGTCGGTCGCGAGAATATATCCGAGGGGAATTTCCCGTTGAGTCGCGACGAAACAGTAGTCTCGGTCTTTAATCAGATAGGGCGCCGCGTAGTATTGCCCAAGCATCCACGGATCCCCGAAAAGGCCCGTGGCGTCATCGCCCGCCGCACCCGTTTTAAGGCATATTTCGTAGAGGTAGGGCAGGTCCGATAAATGGGCTTCGCGTAGTTGCGCATTCGGCTTCATGAGGAAAATAAAAACACGAAATCCAACATGCTGTCTATCTGGACCAAAAAAGGAGATGCGTTCGCCATTCATTCACAATTTCCGCCATTTATGGTATTCTTGCCCCTATGGCTTACGAAGTAACCGCCACGAGACGGCGGCCCCAACGGTTCGAAGACCTGATCGGTCAGGACTTCGTCGTCGCGACGCTTCAAAAATCAATCGCCGCCGGCAAAATCGCCCCCGCGTATCTTTTTTCCGGCCCGCGCGGATGCGGAAAGACCAGTTCCGCGCGCATTCTCGCCAAGGCGCTTAACTGCGAAAAAGGCCCGGCGGCCACTCCCTGCGGAGTATGTTCCGCCTGCGTCGAGATAACGCGCGGCTCGAGTCTGGACGTAATCGAAATCGACGGCGCCTCCAATACGAGCGTTAACGACGTTCGGCAAATTAAGGACGAGGTGCTGTTTCCCCCGAATTCTTGCCGCTATAAAGTGTACATTATCGACGAAGTGCACATGCTCTCGACGAGCGCGTTTAACGCGCTCCTGAAGACGATCGAGGAGCCGCCGCCGTACGTCGTGTTCATTTTCGCGACAACGGAATTGCACAAAGTTCCCGCGACGATCAAAAGTCGCTGTCAGCAGTTTAACTTTCGGTTAGTTTCGGTAGATTTGCTTAAGGAATCCCTCGGCATTGCCGCACAGGAAGCGGGAATTCAAGCCGATGAGGAAGCCCTTTTCTGGTTGGCGCGCGAGGCGACTGGGAGCGTTCGAGACGCCTATACCCTGTTTGACCAAGTCGCGGCGTTTTCCGACGGACACATCACCTTTGAGAAAATTCGCGACAAGTTGGGTCTTGTTGGCGTTGACCGCATTAACCCGCTGGTCGAGGCTTGCGCGGATCGCGACGCATGCGCTGCCTTAACCGCTTTGGATGAAATCCTTCAAGCGGGCGTGTCCGTCGAGCAGTTTACGGTCGACATGGCCGATTATTTTCGCAATATTTTGCTCCTCGCAAGCGGCGTGACGAGAGAGTCATTGTTGGGCCAGGCTCCCGAGCGGTTTTCCGGGAAAGTTCGAGCCGCGTGGTCTTCTACGCAGATCGAGCGGGCCCTTTCGCTCATGCTCCAACTCTATCGCGACCTGCGCTACTCGCTGGACCCTCGCTATGAGCTGGAGTTGGCGGTGTCGCGGCTTTCATGGGTCTCCGATTACGTCTCGGCGACGGACGTGAGCGACGCGATTAAACGCGCGCAATCCGTTTTATTGGACGGACATCGCGGGGCCGATTCAACCCCGCCGAAGGTCCCGGCGCCGCGGAGGGATACCGGCCCTTTTCCTGATGCGGGCCTCGTTTCGGGGAATCCTCCCGAAGCGGCCCGCGCGGAACCCCAAGACGCGCAAGCGATGGCGGATTTTGAGGATCATATCTCGGACCCTTTTGCCGCGTTGCGTCAACGGTTAGGCTCCGCTTCCGAACCATGCGAACCTGTTCAGTCCGAGCATGCATCGTCTCCCCCGGAACCGATCGCCCCGACTCCTTCGGCCCTTTCGACGATATCGTTTGATATACTCCAGGAGTCTTTAGTCGAGTATTTTCAGGAATCAAAAAATATCGTCGCGACGAGTTTATCGCAAGCCTTTGATTGGAAGGATTCGGGCGACGTGGTTTCGTTCGCGGTGGACAAACCGTTCGTGCATAATTTTTTGGAGCAAGACCATCGACTTATCGCCGATCGCGCGTCTATTCTATTGGGGCGTAAAGTGAGCTTGTCTATTTTGCTCGCGGAAAGTCGTAAAACCGAGCTTTCCACACCGGATTCGCCTCGAATTCCGCCGCAAGTTGAACTTGTTCGTAAAATATTTCACGGGACGATCGCCGAGGAGGCATGACATATGGATATGAATCCGTTTGAAATCATGAAAAACGCGAAAGCTTTGCAAGAGGAATTTGGACGCATACAAAAAGAACTTGCCTCGGAGCGCGTCATCGGTTCGTCCGGCGGAGGGATAGTTAAAGTTACGCTTAATGGTCAATTCGACTTGCTTTCGGTCGATCTTGACCCGATCGCGGTCGATCCCCGGGATATTCTTATGCTGCAGGACCTCATCGTCGCGGCACACGCAAATGCCGTCGAGAAAGTGAAGGATATGATGAAATCGCGTTTAGGCCCGCTCGGGGGCGGGTTTCCCGGTCTATGAACGCTCTCGACGACGTGATCGATAGCCTTTCGCGCTTGCCGGGCGTCGGTAAGAAGAGCGCCGCGCGCATCGCCCATCATCTTTTAAAAAGCGACGACAGTCTGTGCGAACGCCTCGCGCACGATATCTCCGTTCTGCATCAGCGCATCCATCCCTGCAAAATATGCGGCGCGTATACCGAAGACGATATTTGCGCGGTGTGCGGCAATCCCGGTCGGGATCAAAGCGTCATTTGCGTGGTCGAGCAGCCGCAGGACGTTCAAACGATTGAGGCTGTGCATGAATATACTGGCTTGTTTCACGTGTTGGGCGGCGTCATCGCTCCCCTTGAGGGCGTCGGACCAGATCAACTCCGTCTTTCCGAATTAGTGACCCGCATTCACGAAAACCAGGTGAAGGAAGTTATTCTCGCGACGAACCCGACGGTGGAGGGCGATACCACGGCTCTTTACATTCAGCGTATTTTACGCGATACGGGCGTCTCGGTAACGCGGCTCGCTTCCGGCTTGCCGGTTGGAGGAGACCTTGAATACGTCGATCGCCTTACCCTTACGCGGAGTTTTCGCGGACGCGCCGCGTTTTAGCCGTTGTGTTGCACCCAATTTTCGATTATTGGCTCAATCGCGGGTATATCATACCCTAACGCATGGGCTTCGCTTCGTTCCACGCTCCGCTCCCAGTTTTGATAGGGGTCGCTGTAATGGGCTGAAAGAAACCCAAAAACGAGCTCTTCCGCGGCGTTTTGCTTGCTTCCAAACAAATTACCCCTCTTCCCCGAAGACGCGGCAAGCGTCGCGCGGATGGACGGGCGGATTCCCTTAAAAAAAAGTTCTTTATAAACCGTATAGGATTTTCCCGTCATTTTTCGAATTATATCCGCGATGGAATTAGGCGTGAACGACGGTTCTTTGATCCGTGCGGATTTAGCGGGCTGTAGGCTCGCCGTTTGAGCACCTCGCCGCATTCCCCCCTTCAGAGTTGGCTTAAACGGTGTAATCCGCTTCGTCGCGCCGTCGCCGCGCCGCTTCGGCGAAGAGATTCTCTTGTCCTCGTTTTTGGGCGTACTTCCCTTTTTAAGGGATACGGGTGAAGACTGTTTGTCGCGTACCTTGAAAGAAGATTGAGTCGCAACGCTCGCGACGGCGGAGGCTGAACCATTCGCCGGCGTCCCGATCGTCTGTTTATAGCGTTCCCACGTTCTCTGCAGGTATAAATCGCCGCTGATATTATAATAATAACCGGTTACGATGTTCGCGAGGACGGCGTTAAGTATTTCCTCGTCTTTCCATCCATGGGTTCTTCCGTTTTTTATCGCCTGAAAAATATCGCTATGTTGGGTCCGAAATTTTCTGCTGTAAAGGAAAATGGTCTTTTCGAAAGTCGCGTCCCCGACGAGATTCCAGTATTTTATGCAATAGGCGATGACGCGGTCTTCGGTTTTCGAGATTTCCGGCGGGATAAGGATTTTCGCTACGTCCGCCGCGTTGAACTCGATGCGGGAAAGGTCGAAATTCTTTCGGGCGCGCGACCGGTCAACCATTTCTTTCGCGCGCTTTTTTCGCCGTTCTTCATGTTGTTTTTTTAGTTCTTGGACGGAGTCTATGGTATCAGTGACGTACAGCCTGATAAGCTCCGCAGTTTTTTCCATGGACGAGTGGCGATATTGAAGGATTTTGGCGTAACGGACGTATTTTTCCGTAAAGGCGATTGCCGCGTAGCGATCCGGCGAAATCACCGCGAGCAATCCTTCCGCGAGTTTTATCACGGAATACGCGTCCGTCATGTCGATCGTTTCAATATCGCGGGTAAGAAGCTCAAGAATGCCCGTCGTGCGCGCGATTGCGCGGTCCGCGAGCGCGATGGTCGTTTCCCGTAGCATTTCGCGGTATCGCGGGTCGTTGGAGCGAAAATAGCGCAGGAGGGCCGTCCGTTGTTCGTCGTTGGGGAATTTTCGACGCAGTTTCGTGTTATAAATCGAGAGGGCGTCACCCTGTCTGCCCATTTTGCGTAACTCGAAGTACCGCTCGATGTCGGGATCGCTCTCGAAGCTCATTCCCGGAAATTCCGACTCAAGGATCCGTTTCTGTAAATCCGACAGAGTGCGCATAGTGGCCGGAGTATAGCAAAAAAAAAGGTTAATTCCCACTAGGGGAATTAACCTTTTGGCCCGTCCTCTCGTAGTGGTGACTACTTCAAGAGACTGAGAACGCCCTGCGTTGACTGGTTGGCCTGAGCGAGCATCGCGGTACCGGCCTGCGAAAGGATCTGGTTTTTCGTAAAATCGACCATTTCCTTCGCCATGTCGGTGTCTCGGATGCGCGACTCGGAGGCTTGCAGGTTTTCCGCTCCGACGTTCAATCCCTTGATCGCGTACTCAAGGCGGTTCTGGTAAGCGCCGAGGTCTGCCCTCTGCTTGCTTACTTTCTTCAACGCCTCGTCGAGAGTTCCAATAGAGCGATTAGCACTGTCGGCGGTTTCGAGCGACATTACGCTCTCGTCGCCGACGCTTCGGACACCAAGGGCCGCTGCGGTCATGGTGCCGATGTAGACGCGGGTCCGCTGATCCATGTTCGCTCCGATGTGGAACCACATAGACCCCGTGACCGTGTTCTCTCCGGTTTCCCGTGCGAACCGTCCGGTAAGCATATTCATGCCGTTAAACTGCGCCTGGCTGGAGATTCGGTCGATTTCCGCAACAAGTTGGGAAACCTCTACCTGAATCTGCATGCGGTCTTCCGCGGTATAGATACCGTTAGAGGACTGTACGCTGAGTTCTCGGACGCGCTGAAGAATGTCCTGGGTTTCCTGGAGGTAACCCTCGGTCGTTTGAATGAAGGAGATACCGTTCTGTGCGTTGGTACTGGCCTGATTCAAACCGCGAACTTGGCTTCGCATCTTTTCGGATACGGCGAGCCCAGACGCGTCATCTCCCGCGCGATTAATACGCTGCCCGGATGAAAGTTTCTCTATGTTCTTCTGGTTTGCACCCGAAGTCTCCCCCAGTTGCCTTGAAGAAAACATAGCGCTCAGGTTGTGATTGATGATCATTTAGCTACTCCTTTGGCGGTTTTTAAACGGCATTTTTTTAAGCCGTTCACGGCATCCCTGCCGATCTGTCAATGTTTCCGGATCCTCCGACGTCCACACGCAGAAGACGGCGTTCTTCCGTCGACCCCGAACACCTGTATTCAGGCCGCTTTTAGAACGTATTTTGAGTATCGGAAAAGAGAAAAATGACTTGAGGAAAAAACGCCGAGTTTATGCGAAGGTTATTTCTTTTTTGCGCCGGTTAGTCGGCAATTGGTACATCCGAGTATATGGACATGATGTTTTCCTCCCTGGCGATCAAAAAGCCGCGCGACGAGGAAACCCTCTTCTGAAAGTTTTTTCTTGCAGACGGGACATTGGCGGACGATTCCGCTTTCGCTGTAGGGGTGGCAATGCGGGCATCCGAAAATATGGCAGAGCCTATCGTCGTTACCCGGAAAAAGGGCCGATTTAATCTGTTCCCCGTTCGTCAATGGGGTTCCGCAAACGGGACAGGTTGCGCCGCTCAAGGGATTACCCTGTTTTGTGAACGATTTGGGCCGATGCTCCGGTTTTTTCCGAGAATACGAAAAAAGACTGTACGCGAAAAACAGCAGCAAGAGCGCCGCTAAAAGATAAAATATCGTCATGAATCCTTGAGACAACATGAACGTATAATGCACTGAAAGCGAACTTGCCGCAATCTATAAAGTGGAGTATCATAATTTTGTGGCATTTTTGTATATTGTGGCGACGCCGATAGGCAACCTTGGGGATATTACGTATCGGGCGCTCGAGACGTTCAAGGCCGTGGACGTAATCGCGTGCGAGGACACTCGGCACACATTGCAGCTTTTGACCCACTTCGGGATTCGAAAGCCGCTTGTTTCCTGCCGCGCGCGCAATGAGGACTTCGCCGCTCGTAAAATCATCTCGGCGTTAGATGACGGGCAGAACGTCGCGTATGCCAGCGACGCGGGAACCCCGGCTCTTAGCGACCCTGGCTCCGTTTTGGTTCGAGCCGCCCGCGAAGCGGGACATACGGTCGTCCCGATTCCCGGACCTTCCGCGTTTGCCACGCTTTTGAGCGTTTCGGGGTCTTGGGACAAGACCGTCGTGTTTGAGGGTTTTTTGTCCCCTAAGCCGGGGCGACGCAAACGCCGACTCGGCGAGCTCTTGGCGATGGATGCGGGTTTCGTGTTGTACGAATCCCCGTTTAGAATTCTCAAGCTTTTGACCGATTTGGCCGAGATTGACGGTACGCGAGACGTGGTCGTTGGGCGGGAAATGACGAAATTGCACGAGGAAATCGTTTCCGGTCCCGTTGGGGAGGTTCTCGCGAATTTTGCCGCTCGCGAAAAAATTTTGGGGGAGTTTGCCGTTTGCGTTTTGGGAAAAAAACCCTCAACTTGTGATGACGAGTGACCGATATAAGAAGTGAAGGTAGGAAAGTCGTATGATGATTGACCGCTTGGGGGGCATTGACCCCCTCAAAAATGTACAAAGTGCCCATAAAGCCGGCAGGGTAAACGGTACGGCCGAATCAGACTCAATCAATGTGTCCGCCGAGGCAAAAGAGCTTTCTGAAGTATATTCAACGATTGAGACCGTCAATGCCACGCCCGACGTTCGCGCGGATAAAGTGGCGGAAGTTATGGAAAAGTTAAAAGACCCGTCGTATATAAATAAATCCGTCGTTGATCTCGTTGCCGATCGGATAATGGACGTATACGGATTGTAAGGATACGTGCGTATGAGAAAGAGAGGCGGACCCATGGGTTCGCCTTTTTTTTACGATGCATGCTATACTTAAGCGACTAAGGACAGGGTAATGGCTGATTTTATCTTTCGAATTTCTCCAAACGTGATTCTTGGGCCGTACACCATGGCTCGTATGGGACAGATTGCCTCCGCCTGGGGGTCAAATTATATTTTAATCGCCGATCCCATACTGAAAGAGTATAACCTCGTGGAAAAAGCCGTTGGCGCGCTTGAGGAAAAGGGAATTTCCGTTTTTATTTTTGACGATATTCCTTCCGGAGCCACTACAGAGACGCTCGAGCACGCGCTGTCTCTCGCGCGAGGGGCTCACGTACATGGGGTAATTTCCTTCGGCGGCATGAAAACGGCGTCTTTAGGCCGCGCCGTCGCCTCTTTATATAACGAAAACCATGAGATTTACGATTATCTTGCCGGCGCGCAGCCATACTCCGGCGCTCTGCCGTTTATAGAGGTGCCGTCGACGTGCCGGGACGCTTTCGCGTTCATGGATCGCACGCCGGTCATTGACGCGCGAAACCGGCAGGTGAAGCTCATGAAAACGCAGAGCGGGATCTGCAAGGCTGTGATCGTTGACCCGAATCTGTACATGCATATGTCGCCGAACACCGCCCAGTCGATGATTTTCCACGCGATAACGCTCGCGATCGAGGGCTATGTCTCGACGAAATCGAACTTTTTCTCCGAGACGATACTGGGAAAGGCGATCGAGATGCTTTTGCTCGCGCTCGATCCCGAACAGAGCAAACTTGTCGGGACGCCGTCGGAAATGCTGGTCGCTCAAGGCGGATGCATGGCGTCCATGGGCGTAGCCGTAAGCTCTCCTGGAGTCGCGACCGCGATTTCATTCGCCTGTAACGGGCGGTACAAAACCTCAACCTCTCTCGTTTGCGCCGTCCTTTTGCCTTATATAATGGAAGACGCTGCCCGTTCCAAAGTGGATCGCATCGCGACGATCGGGAAAATGCTGGGCGTCTCTTCATCCGGGCTCGCGGCTAACGAGGTCGCGCGTCTCGCCGTCGACGACGTTCGCCGGCGATTGGCTCTCGCGGGCCTCCCCACTCGGCTCAAGGATCTTGGCCTCTCGATCGATCAACTCGTTCCGTGCGCGGAAGACGCGACCGCCCTGGACTTAATGAACTACATACCCCGTGCGATGTCGAGCGACGATTTATTCGATTTAATTAAACAGGCGTATTAATGTTTCCGCTCTATAAACTAGAGCGGTTGGCGGTAGGTCAGCGGCGAAGGAAACTCGTTCTGCTGCTTTCCGCTCTCGAGCCGTCTCTTGGCTCCGATTGCGGGCCTGCGCAAGCGGAATACGTTTGCGCAATCGCGCGGCTTGCCCTGCAAGACGATAAAATTTCACCTGCCGCCTCCTCGGAATTAGAGCTCCTTTCGGCGCGAATAGGGGCCGGGGATCGCTCCCTGGCCTTGCGGTTGGCGAATCATGCGCGCCACGCCCTTCTTGCGGCCATCGGGACGTTTCCCGCCGAATGGGACTTGATTATGCCGAGTTCTCGCGCGGGAGTTTCTGATGGGCAACTTCCCGCCCGGCCTTTTCGTCCGGGGGTTTTCGCGTATGCCGAGGATATTCGATCCCCTTTTAACCTTGGCTCTATCTTTAGGACGGCTGAAGCCTTCGGCGCCGAGGGCCTTTTTCTCTCGCCGCTTTGCGCATCGCCGACGCACCCACGCGCGATTCGATCAGCGATGGGCTGCGTGGATTTTCTCCCTTGGACTCAGTGTTCCCTGGCTGACTTACCGCAAGACTTGCCGGTCTTCGCACTGGAGACCGGCGGCACTCCGCTCGCCGAGTTTAATTTCCCCGAGCGGGGCGTTGTTCTCGTCGGTTCCGAGGAGTTAGGCGTAAGCCCGGAAGGTCTCGATCGCGCGAGTTGGGGGCGGGTATCGATTCCGATGCGGGGAATAAAGGCTTCGCTCAACGTCGGCGTCGCCTTCGGAATTTTAATGCAGGCGTGGTCCGATTATTTAGACTGTTCCGCGCTGAAACCTTTCTGAAAGCTCTCGCAAATTTTCCGCAAATGGGGCTCCCCGGCTATGCCGAAGGTTTTGAGGAACTTCGGGTCGATTTGGTAGAATTCGATTTCCCCGTCCGAGAAGTGGATCATGAGGTCGGAAAGGCACACGGTCGTCGCGAGCAGGCGAAATTCCTCGGGTGCCGTCTCGGGGCTGTGGTGGTAGCGGATCGCCGTGACGAGGGACGGCGGGAAGTTCCATTTTTCAGCGAGGGCCGCTCCGATTTCCGGATGGTTAATTCCCGACAGCAACGAGTCGAAGACCTTGTCCGGAATGTTGTGCTCGGCCTTAAACGCGGTTATTTTTTTCAGGAAATCGGGGTGCATGATGCTGAAAACGATCTTTCCCAAGTCATGAAGGAGCCCGCAGACGTAGGCGTCCTCGGTTACGATGCGGTTACGCAAAAAATTTCTGGCGAGATTATAGGAGAAAAAAGCCGTCTTGTAAGAATGTTCCCAAAGTTCCTTTTGCTCCTCGGTGTTCTCCCCAAGAATTTGAATCGTTCCGACCGAGAATAGAAGGTTTCGGATGCCGCGCAAGCCGACGAGCTTGACCGCTTCGGTGATGCTCGTGCATTTCTTCGAGAGCGCGAACGCGGCCGAATTAACGAGTTTGAGGAGATCCGTGGTGAGGGCGACGTCGTTGCTGATGAGCTGGGCTATGGCGGAAAGTTTCGATTCGGGATTGCTTAGCAATCGTTCGATTTGCGTGATGTTTTCGGGAAACTGCGGAATCGTCTCGATGTACGAGACGATGTCGTCGGTTAACTCGTTTATTTGGTCTTGGACTTTCGCTTCCATCGGCATGACGATTCTCGTGATGGTCTCGCCATTTTCCACGAGGACCTCATAATTTTGGTCGTCGAGTCCAACTTTTTTTAGCATGAGGATCATGATGACGAGGCCGAGTCCCGCGCCTTCCGAGTCGTCGAGAACTTGGGTTAGGGCCTCCTCAAGCGTCGTGAATTGCTGTGACCGGGCTATTTTGTCGAAAACGCGCTTATACTCGGTTTTCGTCATTTCGGAATTGTTTTTTACCTCGATGACGATATTTCCGCCCTTGATCTGCAAAATGACCTTTATGTAGAGGCCTGCCTCTTTTTGAAGCTTGAGGTAGTACTCGATATTCGACAGCGTCGCCTCTTTGAAGCTTTTCATGCCGACTTCGTAATCGTGCGCGTCGTTGATATTCAGTTTTTGCTCGGCGAAATACACGCGTTTCGTGTTCGCCTTTTTCGCGTTAGTCGAAAGTTCGTTAATGCAATATATGAGGTAATCCTTGAGTCGCTCCTGATTAATTTCCTCAAGGAAGGCGGTCAGCACATCGGCGATGTAAAGCTCTATTTCGTGCGGTAACGTATACGTCGTGATGGATAGGGGAATGCCCATTCGGGTAGCTTTTTGAATTTTCGCGACATCGACCGATGTTTGACTTTTTTCTTGCATGATGTATTTTATTATAGAGCAAAAGTATTTACCAGTCTAATTTTCAATAGATTTGTCAAAAAGCCGCATGCGCGACGCGTAATTTTTGAGCGTTTCGCACACTTTTTCCTCGAAGTCCCGCGCCTCAAGCCCCGAAAGGATTTCCAGGCCCTCTTCCGCGGTGTTTATCGCCCAAAGGTGAAAATGGCCGGCGAGGATCGCCCGTTCGACCCGTTGCGAAAGGAGCACGTTGTGTATATTTCGGCGGGGAATGATGACTCCTTGGGTTCCGGTTAAGCCGAGGATGGTACAGGTGTCGAAAAAACCCTCGATTTTCTCGGGTACGCCGCCAACGGGCTGCACGTCCCCGAGTTGGTTGAGGCTGCCGGTAACCGCCAAATCCTGCCGAAGCGGAATTTGCGCTATCGCCGAAAGCAGGGCGAAAAATTCCGCGCAAGAAGCCGAGTCTCCGTCCACTTCGGTGTAGGATTGCTCGAAGCAGATGCTCGCGGACAGGGCGAGCGGTATTTCGCGCGCGTATTTTCGATGAAGCAATCCTTGGATTATGAGATGCGCCTTGTCGTAAATTTCGCCCGAAAGACCCGACTCTCGCTCGATGTTGATAACGCCCTTATTTCCCGGCGCCGCCTGCGCCGTTACCGCGACCGGTATGCCGAACGCGTGATACCCGCGATCGTGTACGGCAAGCCCGTTCACCTTGCCGACTTTCGCGCCGGAGACGTCAAGAAGAATTTCCTTGTCGCGGATCATTTCCGCGTATTTTTCCTCGGGGAGGCGCTGGAGGAATCTTCGCTTGTCGATGGCCGCGATGACTACCGCTTGGTCGATGATTGCCTTTCCGCTTTGCCGCGCCTCGAAATCCGCCTCGGTGATAAGGTCCGCGACGTGGGTGAATCGCGTTGAGAGCATGTTTCGGTATTCCGAAAGGCGGGCGGAGAACGAGATGATCTCGGCGATCCCGCTGTCGTCGATCGGCGTCGCGTTTCGTTTAGCCGAGATTTCGTCGATAAAGGCGATGAATCTCGCGAGATTTTCGTCCGAACCGTCCATGATTGAGTCGAATTCCGCGCAAACCTTGAAAAGTTTTTGGAAGTCGGGGTCTTCCTGATAGAGCAGGTCGTATGAGTGTTCGCCGCCTATGATGATTACCTTGAGCCGGGCGGGCAGGGCTTGGGGTTTCAGCATGCTGGGGCCGTGCGTCCCCGCGGGGGCGGCCTGAATCTCGATTTTCCCCGATTGCAAAACCCTTTTCAGGTATGGCCAGGTTCCTTCCTCCATAAGAAGGTCTTGAAGCCGAAGGACGAGAAATCCCCCAGCGGCGCGATGTACCGCCCCGGCGCGGAGTCGCAAGTGCCCGTTAACCGCGGCGTTCTCGTTTGGGGCGGGTGCCTCGATACTGCCAAAAAGATTGGAGAACGACGGGACTTCCTCCTGAACGACGCAGTTTTTTCCTTCAGTTTCCTCGCAAATGAGGTTCATCTCATAGCGGCCGTAAAAACTCTTTTTATGCTCGGCGGATCGAAAGGGATTCGTCCATACCTGGATGCGCGCGAGAAGGTCCTCTCGGAGGGAGGCAAGAAAGGCGATCGCCTCCCGGTTGGAGGACTTTTCCCAGTCGGCCTTTAAGGCGGCGAGCTCGTTATCGATGATCGGCGTCGCGTATTCGACTTTCAAAGCGCGAATTTTC
>QKAR01000021.1 GCA_003246335.1 Spirochaetales bacterium
TGATGAACACCAATACGAGGGCGACGAGCGAGGCGGCGATGGTTATTTCGATGCCGTACATTCGACTCCTCCTTATTTCAGGACGGTGACGTACACCGCCGCGATGATGGCCGACGTGATGACGCCGGAAATATTCGCGCCGAGGGCGTACTGCATGACCATGGCGTTCGGGTTGACTTTCGACACGCATTTTTGCGCGACTTTCGCCGTGCTCGGCACGCATGAAACTCCGGCGATGCCGATGACCGGGTTGAATTTCCCGTTCGTGAAAAAATACACGATGTAGCCGCCGATGAGCCCGCCGATTCCCGAAAGGAGGAGGGCGAGCATTCCCAGGAGAAGCAGGGGAAGCACCGAGGGATTCAGTATCGTTCCCGCCTCGCACAGGACGCCGAGCGTGAGGCCGAGAAAGAGCGTCGAGGTGTAGAGAATCGTGTTCGACGCGACTTCTTGGAACGCCTTGATGCCTGACTCGCGGATCGCGATGCCGAGGAAGAGCGAGAAGAAAAGCGGGGCCGCGACCGGGAAGAGGAATGAGAGCATGATACAGAGGATTACCGCGAACATCATTTTCTGGAACGCAGTTGCCTCGCCGACACGCTTACCGGCCGGCATTTCGGTGCCGCGGATCGATTTGGGTACCATAAGGCGGATTAAGTACGGATAGCCGCCGTAGGTGAGGCCGAGGTACAGGTAGGCGACGATGGTGATCGGGACGAAAAGTTCCGGGGCGAGCTTGAGGCTCGTGAATAGGACCATCGGGCCGTCCGCGCCGCCGATCATCGCGATGGCCGCTGCCTGCTTCGCGGTGAAGCCGAACAGCTGGGCGATCGGGAGGACGAGGATCGTGCCGAGCTCGGCGCAGAGCGCGAGGAACATGCTGAGGAAGGGATGCTTCATGATGAAGCCGACGTCGAGCAGCGTTCCGATGCCGAGGAAGACGAGGCAGGCGATGAGTCCGTTGCCGAACATGAAAGTGTAGATTGGCTGTAGAAAGTCGATCTGCATGATCGACATGAGGTCGGCGGCGTTTTTCACCGCGTCCGCGCCGGCTCCCGCGCTCGCCTCGAGAAAGAGCGTTCCTTTCCCGCCGTGCAGGGCGAGGGGATCGAAAAACATGACGGCCGCGTTTACCGTGCTCATGCCGAGACCCATGGGTATCATGAGCAGGGGTTCAAGCACCTCTTTTTTGCCGAGATAGACGAGCACGACGCCGAGGACGATGAGCCCGATCCGCGCGCCCGCCATGACGGGGTCCGTGCTTACCAGGGTTCCGACGCCCTGGAAGATTCCGAAAATTTCATCGATATTCATGCGAATTCTCCATACCCGGGAGTATGCGCGCCGGCGATTTTTCGGCTATGAGTAAATCGGCGAAATCCTGCGAATTAACGGCGCCTTAACGGGCTTACCGAAGTTATTCACGGTATACTAACGGCATCCGGAGGGGTGTTTCGATGTCGAGAGAAAAAAAAACTCGAGCGCTGTCCCGCGCGCGCGCGGCGATTCGCGATTTGGGCTTGCCTGCCCGTTTCGCCGTCGTTATCGCCGTCGGAGCCGCGCTGACGTTCGCGGGAATTCTGTTCGTCCCCGCCGGATCGTATCGGCTCGTCGCATTCGCCTATCTCCTGTATATATCCCTTTCGGCGCTCTTCCTTCGCACGCCGTACGTCGTGCTGATCGCGGCATCGAGCGTGCTCGCCTGGAACTTCGCGTTCATGGCGCCGCGTTTCGGGTTCGGCTTCGAGCAGACCGAGGACTTTATCCTCCTCGTGATGTTTTTCGTGAACGCGATCATCATCGGGACGCTGACGTCGCGGCTTCGGGAAAACGAGGAACGCTTACGCCTTCGGGGAAAACGGCTGTACGCCCTCTACGATCTCGCCCGCGACATTAACCGCGCGAACTCGCCCGAGGAAACGACGGAAGCGGCCGAACGCCACGTCGGCGATTTTTTCGGCGAGCGCGTTTCCCTGGACGCGATTACCGACGGTACGGGCGTTTCCCGCGCGCGCGGTCAAATCGAGGACGCGGATTTTCTTAACGGCGCGACCGAGCTGGTTCGCCTTTCGCTTGCGCGCCACGAATACCGAAAAATCGCGGAGAGCGCCAAACTGAGCGCGGAAACGGAACGGCTGTACGCCGTCATGCTCAATCTCGTTTCGCACGAGCTGCGCACGCCGCTGACGACCGTAATCGGCGCGGCGACGACGCTTTCGGACCCGTTCGTGGAGTCCCGCGCGGAGGCCCGGCACGCCCTCCAGGACGAAATCCTCGCCGCCGCGACTAAGCTGGATCGCCTTCTCGACAATCTTTTAAGCATGAGCCGGATCGAAAGCGGCCATCTCCGCCTCGATTTGCGCGACTATCCGGTGCAGGATATCATCAATGCGGCGATCAAGTCGGTTTCCGGCGAAAAACCCGCGGGGCAAGGGCTTTCCTGCGAGATCCCCGACGATATCCCGCCGGTCGCCGCCGACTTTGGTCTCCTGGAGCGGGTGTTCGCGAATCTCCTGCGGAACTCGTATTTGTACGCGGGCGCGGTAGCGCGCGTCGGGATAGCTGCGCTGCTTCGTGACGGACGGCTCGAGGTAATCATTACGGACGACGGCCCGGGGTTCCCCGCGGATATACTCGATCGGCCCTTCGTGAAGTTTAAGCGGGGGCATGGCGTGGCGCCCGGAGGCCTCGGGCTCGGCCTTTCGATTTGCGCGAGCATACTCGAGGCGCACGGCGGCGAGCTCTCGATAGCCAACGGGCCAGGCGGAGGCGCGCGCTGCCGAGCGGCGCTGCCGGTTTTCATGCAGGATGGAGACGGAGGCGCGCGATGAGCGACGGGCCGTTAATTCTCGTCATTGACGACGACGCCCAGATCAGGCGAATGCTTGCGATCAGTCTCGAGGCCTATGGGTTTCGCGTCTCGGGAGAGGAAACCGCGGGCGACGGAATTCGCTTCGTCGCGGACGGGCATCCCGATCTCGTAATCCTCGACCTGGGGCTTCCCGACATGGACGGCTTTGAGGCGCTTACCCAGATTAGGCGGTGGAGCGCCGTCCCCATCATCGTGCTGTCCATCCGGGCCGAGGAGGCCGACAAGGTGCTCCTCCTCGACGCGGGCGCGAACGATTATTTGACGAAGCCGTTCGGTATGGGCGAGCTCCTGGCCCGCATTCGCGCAGCCCTACGGTCAATATCGCCCGGCGTTCCCGGCGGCGTGTTTCGTACCGGAGACCTTTCGGTTGACTTCTCCGCGCGCACCGTCCTCCTTGGGGGAAAAGACGTCCGCCTCACGCCGACTGAATACGCGATTTTGCGGTTCCTCGCCCTGAACGCCGGCAAAATCGTGACGCAGGAACAGCTGATCCGCGAACTGTGGGGGCCGAAGGCGATCCCGGACGAGAGCTACCTTCGCGTGTATATTCTCCAGCTCAGGCGAAAGATCGAGCGGAATCCGTCGGTCCCGGATATCATCGTTACTGAGCCGCGCGTCGGTTATCGGCTCGTGCTCATCGAGCCTTCGCCGTAACCGGGATCGATCGTCAGGCGGCGACTTTTTCCACTTTCAGTTCAGGGAAGATCACTATGAATACGTTTCGTACGACGGGAGAAACGACGAGAATATTGAACGGTAACGCAACGATGAAATTCCTTATCCAGGTTACCGGATATATTTCCGCGGCGTGCAGGGTAAAACCGGCGCCCATGATCGATCCGAAAATCGACATAAGGGTCACCATCGATACGACCATGCAGGATGAGATGGAAAGGATAGTCAGTACCTTGGTTCTCGGCCTCACCAGGGTGAAAACGAATTTTTTCGCCAGGGGGCCGACGATGAACATATCGAGGATAAAGGCGATGGCGTAGACGAGCCAGATTTCCCTCAGCAGGCTGCTGAACGCATGCGCGCCAAATCCCGCGTGCAAGACGATGTTATACAGGGTCATCCCGAATACCATAAAAAGGCACATCAGCGCCGTGAAAAGTCTCTTTTGAAAAAACGTATTTCCCATTGGGTAAAACCATCCTATTATTCAGCAAACGTTCAGGGGCACTATATTGCGCTTCTTGACTTTTGTCAACTTGGTTGACATTATTTGATAGGGAGAAAACGTGGAAAAAAAATTTGAAAAACTGACCGTCATTGACCTGATGAGCGAACAGCACACGGTATTGCGTAAAATAACCGAAGATCGATGGCGGGAAGTATCGGACATTTCATTTTCCCATACTGATTTTTTCCTGCTATCCAAACTGGAACAGGAAAGCATTTCGATATCGCAGGCCGCGTCTTTCATTAAGATTTCCCGGCAAGCCATGCAAAAAAGCGCCGTTAGCCTGGAGGAACGCGGCTATATCCGATTTGAGTACCTTCCGGGAAACCTGCGCGACAAATACATGACGCTCACCGAAGAGGGAAAAATCTGCCAGTCGAAGTACAACCGCATAAAGGAAAAACTGGAACGGGAAATGGCGGAAAACATCGGACGGGAGGCAATGGCGTATCTGAAATCGATTCTCAAGAAGAAGTTGATCTGAAGTCTGGAGCGCCGGCTTTCGTCTTTCCCGGTTAGATGACGAAAAAATAACCTATCCCGGACTGTGATCGCGTCACGGTAATTGATTGACGCTTCCCCGATACTGGATGCCATAATTTGCCTCATGAGGAGTAATCGGTGTCCAGTATCGCTCATTTATGGAAGAAGTATTCGTTTCTCGTTTTGTTCATTTTTCTCGTCGCGAGTCTTTTTGATTTTCGATTGGCGCTCGGCGCCGTCGTCTGCATGCTCGCGCCGGTTGTCGTCGGCGTTTTTCGCGGGCGGTTCTGGTGCGGGAATCTGTGCCCGCGCGGGAGTTTCTTTTCTCTTCTGTCAAAACGGCTCGGTCGAACCGCGCCCGCGCCCGCGATCTTTCGATCCCGGAAATTTCGCGTTCCGTTTCTTATCGCGCTATTTTCGCTGATGGGCGTCTGTCTCGCGCGAACGGGCGGTAATCCTTCGTCGATCGGGTTCGCCCTGTATCGCATGATCGTCCTGACGACGATCGTCGGCGTCGTATTCTCGGTTTTCTGGAAAGGGCGCGTGTGGTGCTCGATTTGCCCGATGGGAACGCTCGCGTCCCTCGTCGCCCGCGCGCGGAGGAGTTCCCGCGCATACGCCGTTTTCGATTCGTGCGTTTCCTGCGGAATTTGCGCGAAAAAATGCCCAATGTCGCTTACGCCCCACCATTATCGGGGCTGTTCCCTGCTGCATCCCGATTGCGTTCAATGCGCGGCCTGCGCGGAGTCTTGCCCAAAAGGCGCGATCAAGTCCGCGTAAGCTTTTTCGTTGGCGCTCGTTAGGGGCGAGCCTTCAGCGCAACGCGCGGCTTCGCCTTTTCGTCCGCGTTTTCTGTCTCGATGCCACGTATGAGCCGGCGGATCGATTTTCGCGCGAAGCCCTCGACGAAGGCAGACTGCATGAAATTCGCGAAGCGCGATTTTAGGCGCATGCGCGAGTCGTAGCGGATCGCGGTGCAGGATTCGGATACGCGCTGGAGCCGGTAGCTTCCGTCAAAGCGGGAAAGCTCCGCTCCCCGCGCGAGCACCCAAGAAAATTCATTCGCGGTGGGGACGTAGGTTCGGCTGAGCGTATAGGCGACGGTTTTGAACGGCGTGCGCAGAACGTAGTCGACGTCGCTCGTGTTCTCGCCTGAAAAGCGCTCGTCGATCGATTCGTACTCGGGGTAAATTCGTTTGCAGCGGTCGAGGTTTATCATCTCGGCCCAGGTGTCGGAGAGCGATCGTTCGACGATGAAAAGCGCGGAGACGATGACGTCGCCGTCGGCGGTGTCGACCATGACGATGATCGGGTCGGCCTGAAGCTTCGTGAGCGTCTGCGAGTCGAGTTCAAAAGAAAAGCCCCACGGGACGGCGAGGATAAAAAAAAGAAGGAGGAAGAAGTTTTTTTTATCCATACGCAGGATGTAAGGCTCCTTTGTCCCGTGAGTTCGGCTACTGGCCGTGCTTTGTCGCAAGCCTAGCGCGGACAGGTTATATTTTGATGAGCGTTTCGTTACCTTTCGGCTTTTCCGTCCGCCCTTTATCGGTCTTTGAGCACGACGACGAAGTCCCCGCAAAACGTCGCGAGCGCCTTGTTTCCGACTTTTACCTCGGTTCCCCGCTCGTCGTTTTGCGGGGTTTCCGGGTAGATTCCCGCCTCGATCTCGAGTCGCGCCTTCCCGAATTTCGCGAGCATCGCGGTGAAGCGCGCGAGCGTTCGCGGCGAAATTTCCGCGACGCGCGCGGTGAAGTCGGAAAGCACCGGATCGAGGAACTTAATCGTCTGCGTTTGAATGACGATGACGCCGTGCGGATAACCCGCCTCGCGGATTAAGTTTCGCACCGTCGCCCAGGCCGCGAGAATGAGCGCGGTGCTCAGGCTTCCCCCGAACGCGGAATTGCGATGATTGACGTGGTCGATCAGCTTTCCGCCGACCCGAGCGTACGGCGTGTCGTCATCGGATATGCTAAACCCGTTAGCTTTCACGATGGGAATGTGTTCGTAGATGTACGTTTCGATGTCTTCGCCGTGCATTCGAGCCCCCGTTTTGTCTTCTATGACATTATAACGAGTTTTGTCGTATAGTCAACAAAGCAATCCCGTTTCGCTCAAAGGACTCTCGGGTTGTTCTGACCGGAATCAATTCCGCCCCGGCATTAATGCCGGCAGGTCGGACACAGTCCGGTTAAGTAGAGCGTATGGCTTCGAACGTCAATCCCATACTCATTTTCGTACGTTCGCACGAGATTTTCCAACGTGCAGGCGCCGAGATCGATGAATCGGTGGCATTTTTCGCAATGGAACCAATGGCGATGGCTGAGGGATTCCCCGTCGCCTTCCGCGCGGGCGGTGTAATATCGTTCCGTTCCGTGGTCGGAGCAATGGAGGATGAAAGAATCGGCGAGGCCATGCGCCTCGAGGTAATGCAGGGTTCGATAGACCGTGACGGTGTCGCAGGTAAAATCGAGGGATTCGTGGATGGACGCCGCCGAAAGGGGCGCTCGCGCGGCGGCGAGAATTTCAATGATTGCTGATCGAGCCTTGGTCATGCGGTGATGGTAGCAAAAAAACGGCGCGGCGTCGATTGCCGCGCGCGCCGTTTCGGCGTACGCCCCGCGTCGTAAGTTCTCGCCGAACTCGCGCGCGGAGCTTGTATCTGGTTATACCTCGAGCGATTTCGTCGCGATTTTGTCTTTCACCAACGCGATGAAGTCCGCGACCGGGGTCGCCGGGAGCTGAGCTCCCGTGCGGGTTCGCGGCGCGACGGCTCCCGCTTCCATTTCCTTTTGGCCGACGACGACCATGTACGGAATTTTCTTCGTTTGCGCGTCGCGGATCTTCGCGTTCATGCGGTCGTCGCGAAGGTCGACCGAGGCGCGGATGCCCGCCGCCTTGAGCTGGGCGAGCACGTTCGTCGCGTACTCGTCGAAGCCGTGCCCGACGGGAATGACGATCGCCTGCGCGGGGGCGAGCCATACCGGGAATGCCCCGGCGTAGTTCTCGATCAGGATTCCGATGAACCGCTCGAGCGAGCCGAGCGCCGCGCGATGGAGCATGACGGGGTGCCGCTTCGTGTTGTCGTCGGCGATGTATTCGGCGTTGAGCCGTTCCTTCGAGGGAAGCTGATAGTCGACCTGGATGGTTCCGCACTGCCATTGGCGGCCGAGGGCGTCGACGAGGGTGAACTCGAGCTTCGGCCCGTAGAACGCGCCTTCTCCCGGGGCGATTTCGTAGTCGAGGTTCGCCTTCTTGCAGGCGTCGGCGAGCGCCGCCTCGGCGCGGTCCCACGTCGCGTCATCGCCGACGCGCTTCTCCGGCCGCGTCGAGAACTTCACGAGAATGGTGTCCGGGTCGAAACCGAAGTCGCGGTACATGCTCTTGAGCAGTTCGCAGAACTTGGCGACCTCGGACGGGATTTGCTCCTCGGTGCAGAAAATGTGCCCGTCGTCCTGCACGAAGCCGCGCACGCGCATGATGCCGTGCAGCGACCCCGAAGGCTCGTTGCGCGTGCATGAGCCGAACTCGGCGATGCGCATCGGCAGGTCGCGGTAGCTCTTCGTGCCCTGCTTGAAAATCTCGATGTGTCCGGGGCAGTTCATCGGCTTGAGCGCGAAAAGGCGCTTTTCGCTTTCGGTTATGAACATGTTCTCGCGGTATTTCGCCCAGTGTCCCGAGCGCTCCCATAGGCTTTGCGGCATGACGAACGGCGTGTTGACCTCGATGTATCCGTCGGCGCGGATGCGCTCGCGAACGTAATTCTGCACCGTCAGGTACACGAGCCAGCCGTTGTTGTGCCAGAATATCTCGCCGGGGTTTTCGTCGTCGATGTGGAGGAGGTCGAGCTCGCGCGCGATTTTTCGGTGGTCGCGCTTTTCCGCCTCCGCGAGCATCTTGAGGTGGGCGTCAAGCTCGGCCGGTTTCTTGAAGCCGAGTCCGTAAATGCGGGTCAGCATCGGCCGCTTCTCGTCGCCGCGCCAGTAGGCTCCCGCGATTTTCGTCAGCTTGAAGGCTTGCGCGTTCAGCTCTTTCGTCGAGCCGACGTGGGGTCCGCGGCACAGGTCCACGAACGCGCCCTGCTCGTAGGCGGAAATGGTCTCGCCCGCGGGGAGGTCCTCGATCAGCTCGAGCTTGAACGGCTGGTCGGCGAAGATTTTTTTCGCCTCGTCGCGGGAAACTTCCTTGCGGACGAACGTTCGGCCCTCGTTGATAATTTTGCGCATCGCGCTTTCGATGGCCGAAAGGTCGTCGTTCGTGAGCGGCCTCGGCGTCTGCATGTCGTAGTAGAATCCGTCGTCGATCGCGGGCCCGATGCCGAACTTGGTGCCGGGGAAGAGAACGGTCACGGCCTCGGCCATGACGTGGGAAAGGGAATGCCGGACTGTCTCCAGCCCTTCGTTTGCGTTTGCGCTCATGCGAACCTCCTCGGAAAACGATCGCCCGCCGTGAGCCTGCGGGTTTGGGTCGCTTTCCCGAAAAAAAGAAAACCCTCGGGTATCGCGTCATCGCCTGAACGGGGATTGACCGGCGCCTTCGCGTCGGCCGGCGCTAACGCCGGACACGAATCCTTCAAGTTTCAGGCAAGGACGAAAGGCCCGAGGGTTCGGTACGCTTCCGCGGTTCCACCTTGCTTCGGCTCGCCGCGACGGCGGCCGCTCTCTTCACCCACGTGACGCCGGGTTCGCGGCGCCGGATACTCGCGCGACGCGCGTATGGCTCGTCGAGTTTTGTCCGGCGCGGCTCGGGAGTGGTTTTCCGGAATTCCGCGCGCGGGATCGCTCTCAATCTGCGGCGATCCTTCCCTGTGCGGCGGGAAAATTCCGTACTCGTCTCCGTCAAAGCCGATGTTTCTATCCTATTTTCATTTCGGCCTTCGTGTCAAGGCTCGCGTTTTCGGTTTGGCGAAATCGCACGATCGCGATTGCAAAAACGCAATAGTTTCGTCTATAGTCAAAGCCGCCATGAATGACGACGCGATGACCTCGAACATCCTGGAAAGCATCTCCGACGGCGTGTTTACCGTCGACGGCGATTGGAAAATCACCTCGTTCAACCGCGCCGCCGAGCGCATCACCGGCGTGAGCCGGAGGGCGGCGATCGGGCGGAATTGCTTTGAGGTGTTCAAATCGAATATGTGCGAGTCGGCGTGCCCGCTCCGCAAAACCATGAAGACCGGCAAACCCCTTATCGACCGCGCGGGTTTTTGCGTGACGAAGAAGGGCGAGAAAATCCCGATCAGCGTCTCGACCGCCTTGCTCGTCGATTCATCCGGCGCCGTGCTCGGCGGCGCGGAAACGTTTCGGGATTTGAGCGAGCTCGAGCGGCTTAAAAAGGAATTGCGCGAGCGGGGAACCGACGTCCCTATCCGAAGCAAGAGCCCCGCTATGGAGCGTCTCCTCGCCACGCTTCCTTCCGTCGCCGATTCGGAGGCGTCCGTGCTGATCAGGGGCGAGACGGGCACGGGGAAGGAAGTGCTCGCACGCGCCATTCACTCGATGAGCCCGCGCAAGGACGGACCCTTCGTCGCGGTGAACTGCGGCGCCATCCCGGAAACCCTGCTCGAGTCCGAGCTTTTCGGCTATAAGAAAGGCGCGTTCACCGGCGCCGACCGCGATAAGCCGGGGAAGTTCGCGCTCGCCGAGGGCGGAACGATTTTGCTCGACGAGATCGGCGACCTCCCGCTCGCGCTCCAGGTGAAGCTTTTGCGCACGCTTCAGGAGCGGGAGTACGAACCGCTCGGTTCCGTTCGTCCGGTCCGCCTCGACGCGCGCGTCCTTTCCGCGACGAACGCCCGCCTTGAAGGCCTCATCGCCGAGGGTACGTTCCGTCGGGATCTTTTTTACCGCGTTAACGTGATCGAGCTCGCCCTGCCGCCGCTCCGCGCGCGGAGCGAGGACATTCCCGATCTCGCCGCGGGCTTTCTCGCGAAGTTTTCCGCGCGCGCGAAAAAAAGAATCGACGGTTTCGACGAGGAAACGTTCGCGCGATTTTTCGCGTACCCGTGGCCGGGAAACATTCGCGAGCTCGAGAACGTCGTCGAGCGCATGGTCGTGCTCTCAGCGGGGCCGACGCTCGGCGTCGACGCGCTGCCTGACTCGATCGTCGCGCAGCCGCTTTCGGGATTCGCGTCCTCGCCGGTTTCGGCTTCGGGCGCCCGAGAGGCCGCCGAGCGGGACTGCGTCGTTCGCGCGTTAGAGGCGCATGAGTGGCGGCGTGCAGCGGCCGCGGCGAGTCTCGGCATCGACGCGTCGACGTTGTGGCGCAAAATGAAAAAATACGGGATCGAGCGTCCCTGAAATTTGATTTAGCCGAATCGCTTCCTTACAATTTGGGTATATACAAGTGGTATGGAGGAAGCGAAAAATGGCTGAATGCGAATGTTTGCCCAAGTGTCCGTTTTTTCATGACCGCATGGCGTCAAAGCCGGCGACCGCGAATATCATGAAAAACCAATATTGCCTCGGCGACAGCACCGACTGCGCCCGGCATCGGGTCAAGGTTTCCGCCGGTTCGGATGCCGTTCCCGCGGATTTATTTCCCTCTCAGCTCGAAAAAGTTCCCGGCATCCTCAAGGCGCTCGGAAAAGCGTAACTCTCGGCCGGCACCCGGTTGCTTGCGCGATACCGTTGCATCCGTGCAAGATGTTGCGCAAGTAATTGTTTTTTCGCACGAATTATTCCGTTTGATGAGCCCTCTTTCAAGAAAAAACCCTTGGCACGAATCTTGCTATCCTCCCCCTATGAAATTAGCCATTTCAGTTTGGAATGAGCGCGTCGCGCCGGTTTTTGACGTATCCGAGCGCTGTCTCATCGTAGATCGGGACGGAGGATCGCGTGCGCTTTCTTTTCCCGGCTCCGCGCCCGACGAAAAGGCCGAATTTCTTGAGCGCTGCGGCGTCTCGACGCTCGTGTGCGGCGCCATCTCGAGCGAATACGAGGAAAGCCTTCTCGCGCGCGGGATCGAGACGGTTCCGTTCGTCGCGGCGTCGGCTCAGGAGGCGATTGAGGCGTGGCTTTGCGGTTCGCTTGAGCTTGATCGCTTTTCCATGCCGGGCTGCGGCTGTCCCCGGCGTCGGCGATGCCGACGCAAAGAATAACCCGCGAATCATGTCGTCGTTGAACGACCTTGAATAATCCTGACGTCGATCGCCGGGATATGGGAGCATATATGTCAATCGAAACGGTAAAGATGGAAGGCGTGGCGAAAAAATACGTCGTCATGTCCGGTAAGGGCGGCGTGGGAAAAAGCACGGTCGCGGTGAACCTCGCGACGAGCCTCGCGCTCGCGGGAAAAAAAGTCGGGCTGCTCGACGTGGATATTCACGGGCCGAGCGTGCCGACGATGCTCGGTCTTTCCGACGCGCGGCTCGAGACTGAAGGAGAGAAACTCCTTCCGGCGACGGTTCCCGGCATTCCCGGCCTTACGGTCATGTCGGTCGGCTTTCTTTTGGACGGCGACGACTCGCCCGTCATTTGGCGCGGTCCGATGAAAAACGGCGTGATTAAGCAATTCTTGGAGGACGTGAAGTGGGGCGAGCTCGACGCGCTGATCGTCGACTGCCCGCCGGGCACCGGCGACGAGCCGCTTTCCGTCATTCAACTGCTCGGCGACGCGGACGGCGCCATCGTCGTAACGACGCCGCAGGGCGTCGCCGCCGTGGACGTGTCGAAGTCGATCAATTTCTGCAAGCAGCTTTCGCTGAAGGTTCACGGCATCGTCGAGAATATGTCCGGTTTCGTGTGCCCCGAATGCGGGAAAGTCACCTATGTGTTCAAAAAAGACGGCGGGCGGAAACTCGCGGAAAAATACGGAGTTTCCTTTTTGGGCGCGATTCCGCTCGATCCGTCCATCGGAGACTCAGGCGATGCCGGAAAACCCTACGTCGCCCAGTTTCAGGCCTCTCCGGTAAGCGCCCTCTACGCCGAGATCGCGAAAGGTCTGTGATTTTTTTTCATGATCGCGCGCGGCGATGCGCACGCGCAAAATAAAGGGGTTTACGCATGATGAAAATCGTCGTTCCCGTCGCCGACGGGAAACTCTCGCAGCACTTCGGGCATTGCGCCGGTTTTGACCGCTTCGATATCGACGACGACGGTAAAACCGTTTCAAAAAAGGATTATATCGCCGCGCCGCCGCACGAGCCGGGCCTGCTGTCGAAGTTTCTCGGGGAGCGCGGCGTTACGCGCATCGTCGCCGATTATCTCGCCGGAACCCTAGCCGTCGGCGATAGCGTTTGCGATCATTGACGGCAT
>QKAR01000061.1 GCA_003246335.1 Spirochaetales bacterium
CGGTAGCGTCTTCGGAGAAAGCGGTCTCGAGCTCCGTTCGCAAGGCTTTTTCCGAAGCGACCGACGGTAAGCGCGCTTCCGACGCCTCGGTTTCCGTCGCGGCGAAAGCCGGTACGGGGGACCAATCGGAGCGACTCGCCCGATTGCGGCGGGACGAGTATGCCTCCCTTCTGCCGTGGCGGGCGCGCGCCGAACGGCTCGAGGCCGAGGCGGCTCTCGGATTTGGGGCGACCCTGCCGGTTATACCCGCGTCGTGGAAACCCATTGGCGTAATCGGCGCCGTTCTTGCGTTTTCCGCCGGCTTCGCCCTTCGCCTCTTACTGAGGAATTCGCGCCGTCGCTGGACGTACTCCCTATTTTTCGTTTCGGCCGCGCTCGCCGTCTTCGCGATAACCGTATATACTCGGGACCCGGGCCCCGCCGGCGTCCTTCGCGGCGCCTCGCTGTACCACGTTCCCGACGCGGAGTCGTCGGTAATCGACGAATTGCCCGAGGGAACGGCGGTGCGGGTAGGGAAAACGATTGGCGATTGGACCTTCGTCCGAACGTTCGCTGACCTTGGCGGCTGGGTTTCGTCCGACGCCGTGATATCCTATTCGGGAATGGAGCAATGACATGGATTTTGGCGATATATTGAATCAGTGGGATAAAGACACCGCGACGCCCGCGGGAAAAAAGAAAATAAAGGAAGCCGAGCGTCGCGCGCGGGAAAGCGCCGCGAGCGGCGGAGCGGGAAGCGATTCCCCCGACCGCGCGGAACGGCCCGAGCCGAAAGACTCCGAGCGTCGCGTGAACCCGATGGATATGTGGCTCAGGCGCTACGGCACCGTCGATAAGGATACTCTGCTCGATACCGAAGAAAATGCCGTATCCGCTGCCGATCGCCGCCGACGCCTGCGCTCGCTTCGACCGGAAGCCACGATCGATTTGCATGGATTAACGAGGGACGAGGCGTGGTCGCGCCTGGAGCTTTTCTTCGCGGATTCCGTTCGTCGGGGATTAAAAAAAGTGCTCATTATCCATGGAAAAGGAACGCATTCGCCGGATGACCCGGTTTTGCGCGGCGTCGTGCGGATGTTCCTTGAGCGAAATCCCCACGCCGGGGAATCCGGCGAGTCCGAAAAGGACGCGGGCGGCTCTGGCTCGACTTGGGTTATCCTAAAATAGAATTCCCGCCGGAATCGCGGCGGGATCGGCGTTTTTTTCTTGTAACCGCCCGTAAATTCAGCTATTTTAATGGTAGGTGCGCCCATTCCGGTTCTCGGTTTTCGCTGAATCGGATATCGTCCCGATGGAGAATGCCGAGTAATGTCCGATTTCTACGAAATATTGCACGTGTCGAAGGACGCGAGCCCCGACGAGCTGAAAAAAGCGTATCGGGAGCAAGCCCTTAAATATCATCCCGACCGCAATCCCAATAATCCCGAGGCTGAAGAGAAATTTAAGCTGGTGAACCAGGCGTATTCTACCTTGAACGATCCCGATAAGCGCGCCCAATACGATATGGGCGGGTATCAGGCCGATGACCCGTTCCGGCGCGAGTCGCAGGCGCAATACGCCCAGCAGGGCCAAGATCCGTTCGACCAATTTACCTGGACTTTCTACGGCCCGTTCGGCGCGGCCGGATCTGATGGTTTCCGCGAGCAGCGAGAGCGAGAGCCCTATACCCGCAGTGAGGCTTTCGCCATGCTCCTGCGGAGCGTACTCACTTTCGTTTTAGGCTTGGCTCTGTTCCGTTTTTCCTTCTTTTTCGGCATTTTTGGGATTTTGCTCTGCGTGGTCGCCATGGGTCATGGACTCATGAACACGTTCCGCGCGCTCCGTCTTTTGCTCAGCGCTAAAAAATAAAAAAACCGGCTTTCTTTTCGGGTTGGCTCCCGAATGGCCGGTTTCTATGCGCGAACGCCGTGTTTTTGCGGTAAGGTTTATTTTTCTCGGTAAATGATGCGGCCGCGGTTAAGGTCGTACGGGGAAAGAGCGACTTTCACTTTGTCGCCGGGAACGATTCTGATGTAATGCTTGCGCATTTTTCCCGAAAGGTGCGCGAGGATGATATGGCCGTTTTGAAGTTCAACCCTGAACATGGTGTTCGGGAGCGACTCGTTCACGACTCCTTCGACTTCTATAGCTTCTTCTTTCGCCACAATTCCTCCAAAAATGATGCGAAATACCTAAAATTTGTTTGATTTTTGTATATTTCGTTCGTATAATTCTAGGGTCTATTATTACCTTTGTCAACTGGAGATCCTTAATGGAAAAAGAATTCACCGAACAGATGAAAGAAGCGCTCTACGTCCTGAAGAAGGAAATCATCGATACCCTGCTCGTGAATAATGAGGATTTTCGCGCCATTGTCGAGGGCATCGACCCGAAAGATTTTGCCGACATCGCGTCGGACGACATGGACCGGAAAATGCTTGAGGTTATCGGAACGAAGGATTTAAAGCGCATGAAACTGATCGACTCGGCGATTAGCCGCATCGAGCAGGGAAAATACGGGTTATGCATGAAGTGCGGTAAGAAGATTCCCCGGGAACGGCTTGAGGCGATTCCCTACGCGCTCATGTGCATTGAGTGTCAAAGCGCCGACGAGCGGCGAAATCGATAGTCTCGCCTGACCGAAAGGCGGCCAAAAGATAGGTTTGGAAGGATGGGCGCGGGAAGGGAACCTTTTTTCCTGAAAAAGGTTCCCTTCCCGCTTTGTTTTTAAAAGGGATGCGCGACCCACCGGTCGCCTTCAAGGTGGCGAAACGAATCGTAGCCGGCGTCTCGGGCGGCTTGGCGCGCGCGGTCGTAGGCGCAGGCAAGATCGCCGGTGGAATGCGAATCCGAATCGAGGGTGACCGGGACGTCCGCGCGATAAAGAAGCGCGAGCAATTCGTCAGAGGGGTAAATGTCGTCCATGGCCTTGCGGGAAATTGCGCCGGTGTTGAGCTCGACGATTTTTCCCGTTTGGGCGATCGCGCGAACCGTTTCCGCGAGTTCCGCGCGGTACCAAGCGGCCGTTTCGTCGAAAAACTTGAGCGCGCCGTTTCGTTTGCGGGGAAGATCGAGGTGGCCGACGATGTCAAAATCGCAGGAGCTTACCATGGCCCGGACGGCGCGGTAATAGGCTTTGACCGCCCGTTCCCCGTCCCCGTCGAAGCACTCGACGAGTCCCCGCTTGCATTCGTCGACGGGAGCGTCGACCGCCCAGGGCGGCGCGTTGCGGCCGGCGACGTCGGTCGGGACGAAATGAACCGAGCCGATGAGGTAATCAGGCGCGAATCGACCGTAAAAGGCGGAATCCGGGGCGGTGACGCCCGCGAGCCAGTCGGCCTCGAAGCCGGAAAGCACGCGGATTTTATCCGCGTAGGCGGCCTTGAGTCGGGCGATTTCGGCGAGGTAGTCGCCGTAACGGTGCGCCGGGAGGTGCCATTCGCTCGAGAAAGGCCATGCGGCGTGGGCGCTGAACCCGATATCGCTCATGCCGAGCCCGATCGCCGCGCGGACCATGTCCTCCGGCTCGTTGTTTCCGTCGCAGAAAACCGTATGTACGTGATAACTCGCGAGTTTCATGCAATGTATCCTTCTTTATCGAGCGTTTCGCGGAGTTCTCCGAACTCAGCGTCCACGTTTCTGAGCGCGAGCGCGAGCGCTTCGGGCGCAAGCGTTTGGGCGTCTTTTTCGACGACGAGGGCGGCGGCGGCGAGCCGGCGCGCGGTCACGTTGAGCGAGCTGCCTTTAATGAGATGGGCGGTTTTCGAGGCGTCTTCGAGCCGACCGCCGCTCACATGGTCGCGTAAGACGTCGAGATGAGCGGCCGTCTGCGAAAGGTATTCGCCGACGAGCGATTTCGCCGCCTCGACGTCGCCCATCATGATTTCGAATAGCTCGTTCGCGTCGAAAATGGGCTCTTGCGGCTCGGCGGGAACGCGCGACTCGACTGCGCTCGCCGGCGCCGGTGTCTGTTCGGGGTCTGGCCTTTCGGCCTTTTTGCCGTATTTTCTGAGGGTTTCGATAATTTCGTTCCTTTTGTAGGGCTTCGGAAGGATGTCGGTCATGCCGTACCCGAGGGATCTCTCTCGCTCGTTTTCCTGGGCGCTCGCCGTGCACGCGATTATCGGCAGGTTATAGCCGCGCTCGCGCATCCACGCGGTCGCCTCGTAGCCGTTGAGCCGGGGCATTTGTATGTCCATGAACACGAGGTCGACCGCGTTGCGCGCGATGAGCTCGGTCGCCTCTTGCCCGTCTTCCGCCTCGATGACGGCGGCTCCCGCGCGCTCGAGAAAGGTTTTCATGAGTCGGCGGTTGACCGGATGGTCTTCCGCGACGAGGGCGGTCAACCCTGTTCCGGGTAGGGCGTCTTCGGCGGCGGCGACCGCGGGCGTTTTTCGCCCAGTTTCGGATTCACCGCCCTCGCGCGCCGCCGCTTGGTCTCGGACTCGGGCGGTATCGCTTTCGCCGTTTTGCGCGGTATCGTCGGCGTCGGGGCTTTCAAGTTCCTCGACGATCTCGAGGTCAATCGACGCCTGTTTGTGCTCGTTGAGCAACTCGGCGAGCTTTCGCCGCTTGATGGGTTTATAGAGATAGCCGTTAAACCATTCGAGGAGTTTCATTTTCGCGTCGGCGCCGAAACTTCCCTCGGGCACCATGAGATAGAGTTGGGCCTGGTTGATGTCGCGATTTTTGTTGATTTCGGCGGCGAGTCGCCAGCCGTCCATCTCGGGCATTATCATGTCGATGAAAACGACGTCGTAGGGGCGTTTTTCGTTTTGGGCGAGGCGGAGCGCCTCGAGCGACTCGGTTCCTGAGGAGGCGAGGGTCACGTCGGCGAATCCCATGGACGCGAGCATCGCGCGCAGGAGCGAAAGCGTCATCTGGTTGTCGTCGACGACGAGGAAGCGGGTCTCGGACGCGAGCGAGATGGACTCTTTCGGGGGCTGTCGGTCGGCGGCGGGGAGCGGGATCTCGAACCAAAAATCAGCGCCGGTTGGCTCGTTATTTTTTACGCCGATGCTGCCGGTCATGAGCTCGACGATGTTGCGGGAAATGGCGAGACCAAGCCCCGTTCCCCCGTATTTTCGCGTCGTCGAGGCGTCGCCCTGGAAGAATTGGGTGAAGAGCCGGTGCTGTATTTCCGGCTTGACGCCGATGCCGGTATCCGCGACGTCGAAATGAATCGAGTCTCCCGTTTTTCGCGCGGTCACGAGCACGTGCCCGCGCGCGGTGAATTTCACGGCGTTTTTTACGAGATTGAGGATGACTTGCTGAATTCGGTTCGGGTCTCCGACGACTATGCCCGGAACGTCCGGCGCGATGTCGATGCATATCTCCAGGCCCTTTTTGTGCGCCTCCATCGACACGAGATCGACCGTCCGCTCGATGACGTAGGGGAGGTCGAACTCGATGCGCTCGATCTTGAGCTGGCCGGCCTCGACTTTCGAGAGGTCGAGTATGTCGTTGACGAGGGAAAGCATGACGTCCGCGCTGAACTTTACCTGGCGGACGTATTCGGTTTGTTCCTCGTCAAGTTTCGTGTCGTCGAGGAGTTCCATCATCCCGATGATGGTTTGGATCGGCGTCCTGATTTCGTGGCTGATGTTCGCGAGAAACTGGCTGCGCGAAATGCTCGCCTTTTCCGCGGAATCGCGGGCCTCGGCGAGGTCTCGCTCCCGTTGGCGGAATTCCCCGATGTCCAGGAATATGGCGATGAACCCCGCGCCGTCGAGTCGGTTCATCACGAGGCGGAAGACGCGCGGGTCGCCGGAACGGCCCTCGAACGCGAAGTCGAACGTGAACGATTTTTCGGCGCCGTTCATTTTCTCGAGGAATTTGCTTTCTTCCTCGGTCGTCGCGCGGACGAGGACGATGTCCCGTATGTCGTTTTGGATCAGTTCCCCGAATTCGTCAAAGGCCGAATCGTTCCACGCGGTGGTTCTTCCCCGCGCGTCGAGCACCGCGTACGGAATGCCGGTTTCCGGCAACATTCGGTCTTTCGCGCTCAAATGGACGCCTGCAGGATTTCTATGGTTTTCTTGAGGAGGGCCTCGGGTTTCAGCGGCTTGATCATGTAACTCTTCACGCCCGCCTGCAGCACCTTGAGTACCGATTCCCTCTGGCTGATTGCCGAAAGGACGATGACGGGCGTCTCTACCCCCGCCGCGCTCAGTCGCTCCAGGACGTCATGACCGCTTAAGCCCGGCATCATGAGGTCGAGGAAGATGAGGTCGTACGTGTCCGAGCCGAGCGTGTCGACGAAGGCGTTCCCCGACTCGTAGGGGTCGACGCGCGCGTGAATGGTCTGGAACGTTTTCGCGAGCACCCCGCGGATGACGACGTCGTCGTCGACGACCGCGATGCGGATGTCCCGCGTGGCCGCCTTGAGGTTCTCCAACTCGCTTTTAAAGCGCATCTCGAGCGAGGATTCTCCCTCGACGCTTCCCTTTACCGAAAGGATTTTCTCGCTGATGACGGCGGACTTGTCCTCCGCGCTGCCCGCTTCCTTGACGAGCGAGTCGATCGCCTTCGAGAGGTCGGTGACGATCTGGATCTCGGCGTATTTTTTGTCGCCCGCGATAAAATCGTTCACGAAGGTGTCGAGCGTCAGCAGTTTCACGTTGCGGTTTTTCACGCTCTTGTCGTCGAGAAGGCCTTCCATGAGGAGTTCGAGGTTCGGGCCGTCGACGAAGGAAAGCGAGAGGTCCGTCATCATGACGAGTATTTTCGGCGAAGGCAGGTTGTAGAGGGCGATAAGCTCTTTGATCTTATATTTAAGGAGCTCGATTTTTTCGCGGTTGAGGCCTTGGGCTATCTCGACGAAAATGATGTTGTCGTTGACGCGGGCCTCGAGGATGCACGGCGTGGTGTCGACGTCGATGTCGATTTTCATCACCTCTGAAATGGCGCCGAGCAGTTGGTCGATGCGCAGCGGCTTCGGCACGACTTTCTTCACGCCGTAGCAGGCGAGTCGCGTGAGTTCCTGCTTTTCGATCTGCTGGGCGAGCAGGATGACCGGGATGTCACGCGCGTTCGGGTCCGCTTTCTTTTGGTCCAGCATGTCGAACAGGCTTTTGTGGTTCAAGCTGAAGTCGATGATAACGAGATCCGGCAGAATGCTCCGCATTTTAGACATGCTGTCGAGCGGTCCGACGCCGATCGTCACCTGAACGTGCATGGAATCCAGTTTGTCTTTTAAGTAATCGCGAAAGACATTTGAGTCGTCGATGAGCAAAACTTGTTTCATGCTCATAGTATATAATAGGTATCGCGTACGATAAAGGGGGAAAAAAGGGTGAAAACCGCGTTTGTTTTTTTGGCCGACGGGTTTGAGGATATCGAGGCGATAACGCCGATAGATTTGCTTCGCCGCGCGGGCGCCGAGGTAACCGTCGTCGCAGCGAAGGGCGAGCGTGCCGTGTCGGCGCGCGGTTTGCCGGTCTTGTGCGATGCCACGATTGAGGCAGCTCTTGCCCTGCCGCGCCCCGATCTCGTTGTTTTGCCGGGCGGCGGCGCCGGGAGTAAGAACCTCGCCGCGAACGCGGGCGTGGAAGGGCTTACTCGCGCGGCTTTTGCGGACAATCGCCTCGTTGGCGCCATTTGCGCCGCTCCCGCCGTCGCGCTCGGGCACTGGGGCTTGGTCGACGGACGCCGCTATACCGGGTATCCGGGGACGGGAATGGATCTTCCGACGAAACCGACGGGAATGCGCGTCGAGGTCGAGGGAAACCTCATTACGGCCCAAGGCGCGGGAGTCGCCGAGGAATTTTCCCTCGCGCTGATTCGCGCCCTCGTGGGCCCGGAAATGGCGGCGAAAGTCGCCGCCGACATCGTCGCGCGGGAATAAGGTTTTTTGTCGCGACGAGGGTTTTCGCTTTTCGCGGCCGGTCGCGCCGACGCCGATAACGCCTGACCATCGCCGGAACGCGTCTTCGATATGGATTCATTTAGCGCTCGCTGCGCGCATTGAGCTGAAAATTCTCTTGGGCATTCGCGCGGCGAAGCTTTCTCTTTCGCGTTTTTTGGCTCCGTTCGGCGCGTCCTCGGCTACGACCGAGGTTACCGGGTGGCGAGTCTCTCGCGCAGAATCGCGAATGCTTCCGCGTCGAGGCGGGAGCCGGGCGCCGAAAGCGATAGCCGCGCCGCCTCGTTCGCGAACGCGAGCGCGTTTTTTGGCGAAAAACCCGAAAGTCGCGCCGAAAGGAAGGCTCCGTTAAAGACGTCTCCGGCGCCCGTGTCGTCGAGCGGCGCTTCGCAGGGCGTCGTCGGCGCTTCGACCAATTCGCCCGCAATCCATATACGGGCCCCGAGCGGTCCGCGTTTTTGCGCTATGCAGGCCCCGCCCGATTTCGCGCTGAGTCGGCCCATCGCGTAATCGACGAAATCCTTGCCCTCGCCCGGGACTCCCTCCGGGAACAGAGCCCGTGAAAAAGCTTCTCCCTCTTCCTCGTTCATGAACAACGTCGCGCTTTCGCGTTCCAAAAGGTTCGCGATGTACGTCGCCCGATTTGTCGCGATGTCGGCGGATGCGATGTCGAGGGCGAGACTCGCTCCGACGTCTCGGCACAGCGCGATGACTTCCCCGCTATGCCTCTCGTCGCGGAGGAACTGCCCGTCGATGAGGACGACTCGCGCCGACGCGAGATCGTCGGCGCCGATTTGCCCGTCCCGAAAGGACGGAGCCGCGCCCGGCGCGCAAGCGATGGCCTTGAGCGACCCGGGCATATGAACCATGAGGCAGCGACCCGTCGTTCCCGCCCGCGTTTCAAGTCGGCAGTCGACTCCGCAATCGGCGAGATCGTCGCGGAAAATCGACGCCCAACGATCCGGTTCCCGCTCTTCGGAGCCAACGCAGCCGTAAAAAGCCGTTTTTTTACCGAGAAGGGCGGCAGCCTTTACCGAATTCGACGCCGATCCGCCGGAAACGAACACCGGCGAGGGTATTCCCAGAAGGATTTCCTCGAAGCGCTCGGGGGAAACGTGGGCGGCGGCGTTCGGGTGAAGCCCGAGCGCGAGAGACGCTTCGTCGTCGGAAAAGCAAAAAACGTCCAAGAGCGCGTTGCCGATTCCTGCAATGTCCATTCGTCGGTGTTCTCCTCAAAAAAAAAGCCGACCTTCCGAATTTTCGGCGGTCGGCTTCGGGGCGCGATATTCGGTTATTTCGCGCCGGGAATCTTAATTAGAATTTTCGCGAGATTCGGGTTTTTCGCAAGATCTTTCTTGAGTCCCTCGGCGCGCGCCTTATTGACGTAGTCGGGCGACTGGAAGGAGTACGTGAACTTCGTGTGCACGTCGTAGGTTCCCTTCATGAGCGCGTAGGCGTCCTCGGTCATGACCAATTCCTCGTCGGTGGGGATGACGAAAATCTTAATGGCCGAATCGTCGGCGCTGATGCAGGTTTCCGCGTTTCGGGTCATGGCGATCTTGTTTTTCTCGAGGTCGAGCTTAATGCCGAGGTGCGCGAGGCCTTCGCAGACGCCCTGGCGGATCGGCGCGGAGAATTCGCCGACGCCCGCGGTAAAGACGAGCGCGTCGGGTTTCTGGCCCATGCCGGCGATGTAGGCGCCGATGTATTTGCGGAGACGATAGCATTCCATGTCGAACGCGAGCTGTGCCTGCTTGTCGCCCGCGTCTTTCGCCTTGATGACGTCGCGGCGGTCGACGTATTTGCCGGTGATGCCGAGCAGTCCCGATTTCTTGTTGAGCGCGGTATCGACTTCCTGGAACGTCATGCCGGTCTTGCGCATGACGTAGAAGGCGAGGGCGGGATCGCAGTCGCCGGAACGGGTTCCCATGACGAGACCCTCAAGCGGGGTGATTCCCATGGAGGTGTCGAAGCACTGGCCGTTTTTCACGAGGCACATGGACGCCCCGTTGCCGATATGCGCGACGATGACGTTCGTCTCGGCGGGTTTTTTGCCCAAAAGGACGGCAGCGCGCTTGGCGGTATAGAGGAAGCTCGTGCCGTGGAATCCGTAGCGGCGTACGGCGTATTTTTCGTACCATTCGTGGGGAACGGCGTACATAAAGCTCGTGTCGGGCATCGTCTGATGCCAGGCGGTATCCATGATCGCGCAGTGGGGGACGTTCGGCATCACTTTCTGGGCCGCCTCGATGCCCATGATGTTCGCGGGGTTGTGGAGCGGTCCGAGATCCTGGACCTCGCGGAACGTGTCGAGGACTTCCGGGGTGACGACGACGGACTTGATGAATTTGTTTCCGCCGTGGAGCACGCGGTGTCCGACGGCCTTGATGACGCTCATGTCCTTGATGACGCCAACTTCGGGGTCCGTGAGGGTTCGGATGATGAGCTCGACGGCGATGGTGTGGTTCGGGCACTCGTGGTTGAGCGTATATTCCGGCTTGCCTTTCGCGTTGTGGGTGATGGAGCTTCCTTCCTGCGTGACGCGCTCGACGACGCCGGACGCGAGAACGTCTTTCGCGTCCCAATCGTAAACCTGGTATTTGGCGGACGAGCTACCGCAATTAAGCGTGAGAATGACCATACAAGACTCCTGAAAGTGTATTAAGATGGTAAAAAGAATTTCTTTCATTTTACTCCGAATGGAACGATGTTTCAAGCGCGAGCCGCCGTCCTTTCCGGCAAGGGTAGCCCTGGCTTCGTTCGCCGAAACTATAGTAAACTGTCGCGAAAACGTTTGAATGGATTTCATGAGGGGGCGAACAAGATGGGCGAGAAAAAAGGCGAATGGTTCCTGAATGAGACGTTTTGGGCGCAGTACGCGCCCGTTCTTTTCGACGCGCAGCGATGGGCCGAGGCCCCGACGGTCGCGGAAAACGTCCTGCGCATCATCGGCGCGCCTACCGAGCATCATTCGAGCGAGACGGCGCTGAGCGTCGCGGCGGAAAGCCCGTACGGTCCCGAGGGTCCCGCGATCCTTGACGCGGGCTGCGGTCCGGGGCGCATTTCGGTCGAGCTCGCCGCGCGCGGGGCCCGCGTTACCGGCGTCGATATCATTCGGCCCTTCTTGAACGCCGCTCACGATTCCGCCGAGGATGAGGGCGTCCCGCTCGAGCTTGAGCAGGCGGACCTTCGCTCCTTCAGCAGGCCCGACGCCTTCGACGCGGCGGTGAGCCTGTATACGAGCTTCGGCTACTGCGACACGATCGAGGAGGATATGCAGATTCTCCGGAATATCGCCGCGTCGGTGAAGGCCGGCGGCTGGTTTGTCCTCGAAATGACGGGAAGGGAAATAGCCGTGCGCGATTTCACCGAGGGCGAATGGTTCGAGCGCGGCGGCTTTACCGTGCTGACCGAGTTCAAGGTCGTCGGCGCCTGGGAAGGCCTGCAGTCTCGCTGGATGCTCATCGACGGAGACGGCCGGAAAATAGACCACGTGTTCGTGCAGCGGCTATACTCCGCCGTCGAGCTCAAGCGGCTTATGCTCGCGTCCGGCTTCGCTTCCGTGGAAATATACGGCGATTTCGATTTTTCGCCGTACAACGAAAAAGCGCGCACTATGGTGTTAGTCGCCCGAAAATAACGGCAAGGACGGGAAAAAATATGGATGAAATTAAGCGGACCGAAGTTCGAGCCCTATTGCCCGCGCGGCCGCCGGAATCGAGCAAGGCGACGTTCGGCCATGTGCTCGCGATCGCCGGTTCGGATACCTTCCGGGGCGCGGCGTCCCTGTGCGCGGCGTCCGTCCTGCGGATCGGCGCGGGCTACGTGACCGTCGCGTGCCCGCGGGTCGTCGCCGACGCGGTTTCCCGCTCGCTTCCCGACGCGGTGCTGCTCCCGCTCCGCTCGCGGCGCGGCTGCGTTCGCGGCATGGCCTACCGAAAAGTGATGCCCGCCGCCCGCCGCGCGACCGCGATCGCGTTCGGCTGCGGGCTTTCGAACCTTACGGGCGGCACGGGGAGCGTTCGGCGCTTTTTTAGGCGGATTATCGGCGTCCTTTCCGCGCTCGAGACGCCGGTCGTATTGGACGCGGACGGCATTAACTTTCTCGCCGAGCTGCAGCCGCTCGCGTTGCCCAAAAACTTAATACTGACCCCGCATGAGCGGGAGCTTTCCCGTCTCCTCCGGATCGACGTCGCGGAGGTTCACGCCGAGCGCGAGGCGTGCGCGCTAGCCGCCGCGAAGGCGTTCGGCGCCGTCGTCGTGCTCAAAGGCCATCGAACCTTAGTGACCGACGGCGAGCGGACGTGCGAGAACGCGACGGGAAACAGCGCGCTCGCGAAGGCTGGCTCCGGCGATGTGCTCGCCGGAACGATCGCCGGTCTTTGCGCGCAGGGGCTCGCTCCGTTCGACGCGGCGCGCGCAGGCGTATTCCTGCACGGCCTCGCCGGGGAGATAGCATCATCTGAGAAAACCGAGTATGGGGCGCTTTCTTCCGAGCTTCCCGCGTATCTGCCGCGCGCCGTGGCCCTTGCGCTTGAGGGAAAAAAGAGATAGTTTTTTACTCGACAACGCGATTATTCTCGATTTTCGAGGCAAAATAAAAACACGGGAGCCGGTAGGTAGTCCGGCCGTGGCGATCGATTTCTTCAGAGTGAAATCGCGCCAAAAGTAACCGTCAAAAGGACGTCCGTTTTTGCCTCCGGGGCTGCGTGCCCGGGAGGTTAACGGCATGGCTGAAACGGTGACGACCGTTTTCTTTGACGGACAATTCTGGAAAGCAATCATCGAACGCATTGACGATTCTGGCGGCGTTTCAATCGGTACGCACGTATTCGGCGCGGAGCCGACGAACCCGGAACTCGTGCGGTTCGCGCTTGGCGGTCTCGACCGCGTGCCCTTGTATCGGTCCGACGCGCTCGCGCGGCGGAAAGCCCGGCGATC
>QKAR01000052.1 GCA_003246335.1 Spirochaetales bacterium
CGATCGAGCAAGTTCCCCAAACCGCCGCCGATAATGCCCGCGACGCACCACCGTTGAAAATTCGAAAGCTCATTCGTCTTAAAATACACGACGACGACGATGGCGATCACCGCGAGGGGAACGAGCCCAAAAAGTAGGCCGCGAACGTCGTGCGACCATGTACCGCCGATGCTGAAGGCGATGCCGGGATTATATACGCGCACGATTCTGAAAAAGTCGCCAAAGAGCTCAAACCCAACCGACCAAGGCCGTACGGTTTGTGAAACGATCAATTTTGAAAGCTGATCGAGCGCGATGACGATCAAGGTTAGCGAAAAAGGCAGAACGCGCAACCGCAAATTTTTATCCATTAATTAACTCCCTGCGTATATTTATTTACAATCCCGTAGGCACATCCACGAAAAACGTATCGAGCCCGAGCTCGCGACCGAGTCTCTCCGCAACCAAACGAGGGCCAACCGTTTCCGTCTGATAATGTCCACCGCCAATAACGGAAATTTTATTCTCGAGCGCGACATGATAAGCCTCATGCTCAACCGTACCCGTAATATATAAATCAAGACCGAGCGCGATCGCCTGCGAGACATCGTCTGAGGCGCCGCCGGAGATAATACCAACCGTTTTAATTCGCTCAGGGCCAAACGGCAGCAATTGTAAAGCCTGCTTGCCATTCGGGAAGAGCAAAGAAATCACGGAATCTAGGGATTGCGTCTCCAAAAACTCACCATAAAAGCCTAACAGGCTTCCACGCCATTTACCGAACGGCTGAATATTTTGCAAATTCAGCCGATGAGCGATTCCGATATTATTGCCGACCTCTGGATGAGCGTCTAGGGGCAAATGCGCGGCATATAACGCCAAATTTGACTCAATGAGCCGTTTAACTCGGCGATAATGAGAACCCGTTATCGCCAATGGTTTACCCCAAAAAAGCCCATGGTGCACGAAAAGCAAATCCGCGCGGCCGAGGACCGACCGCTCAATCGTTTCTAAGGAAGCGTCGACGGCAAATGCGACGCGGCGAATGTCCGTACCGTCATTACTGACTTGCAGGCCGTTGAGCGAAGGATCGGCTCCGTCAAAATCTTCAAGCCGCAAGAGGCGGGAAAACCAATCGCTAAGTTCCGCTACTTTCATGAAAAACCCTCCGCCGCTCAAGCCACGTCGCGATCCTCCGCGCGACCATTTCGGCCTGTTTCCTTCCTGAGTCACGAGAACCACCCAAGAGACGGGCCGCAAGCACGTCATCGGCGCCCAATTCCCCATAGCCAAGGAGAGTCGATCGCTCGCCGAAAAGAACGAATGACGAGTAAGAACTCGCGTTTTCAGGGAAAATGCCCCGGTAATCCATGGAAAAGGAAACATCGGGAAGCGATGCCGCGACCAAAGCGGCCTTTTCGTCATCGACCACGCACACAAGACCCGCGAGGGAGTTTCCCCGTCGTGCCGAAAACCGTCCCGCGTCGAGGGCCGCGAAGCCCTCGCACACGACAAACGGCGGTATTTGCGAGCCAAATTCTCGCTGCGTAAAAACTTGTATTCTCTCGAGATTTTTCTCCGCGGCGGCCGTCAACTCATCAGAAGTTACCCCAAAAGGCAGGCCCCCGACTGCAAGACCGAGAAGGGGTGCGGTGGAACGAAAATAGGGAATCGCGGCCCATCGACTTTGATAGTCCCTCCCTCCCCAAAAAGACGCCTCGACGACCGTCCAGCCTTCCTGAGCTAAAAGAGCGCGCAATGTTGGCCGGGATGATATCCCCTTAATGCCGGTTCCCGCCAAAACGACGATTTTCTGGTCAGCGGAGGTGTTCGCCAAACGAGAAACCGTGAAATACCCGACGACGCCCGCCGGAAACCGCTCCACGCGACGAGTTATCGTAAGTTCGTCCTTTGGCAGCCATGCAAGCTCAGAACGGTTTACCCACGCGAGCCTGACCGTTAAAACGAGGAGAATGACTAACAGAACGTGGAGACATGAAATGAGCGGGGAAAAATAGTCGCTCGGCAACCCCCGCAGCAGGCGAATGAGCCGCCCGAGACCGGCAAAAAAAACCAGCGTCGTGAAGGCAAAAACGGGGAAAAGAGAAAAGCGGGGACCGAAAGCCATGAGCAGTAAGGCGCAAAGGGAAAGCGAAATCGCGGGCAAAACGGGAATACCCGCCATGGACTGCAATCGCCGGAAAAAGGGGCGAAACAAAACAGGCAATAAAAGCGCGACGGCGAGCGCTTCTCCGACAAAAAGATCGGACATTTTATAAACCCTCCCGACGGATTTACGTTATACTGTCCCCATGAGCGATCAATCAACGAAACTCACCGCTAACGAAATCGTCTTTTCCGTCCCCGTGGAAAAAGTTCACCTTCTCCGGGCGAATCGAAGCGCCGCGCCGATCATCGGGCAAGACCGCGCGATTCGCGCCCTGGAAATGGGACTCGGGATCAAGGCCGACGGATACAACATATTCATCATGGGCGCGTCGGGAACCGGACGGCGCACCGTACTCACGACGTTGCTCGCAGACTATAAAGCAAATCCCGACGATCTACAAGATATCGCGTATATTTATAATTTCCAGCGCCCCCTCGAGCCGAAAGCGCTTTTTTTCCCGGTTGGGACCGGATCTGAGCACAAAAAAACGCTACGCGCCGCCATTGAGTCGATTCGCAAGCAAGGCGTGCAAATCGACAAATCCGAATCCTACGTAACCGCGAGCAAAAAAATCACGACGGAGTCGGACCGCGACGAAAATCAAATGCTCGCCGAGTTCGAGGGGCAAATGGCGGCCGCGGGTTTTAAGCTCCTGCAAATAAAGGACGACGAGGCTCGCTCCATGGACCTTATCCCCATCATTCGGGGGAAACAGTATTCGTTCGACGATCTCCAGGAGCGAGTCAGCCGGGGAAAGCTCACCCCGGAAGCGCTCGGCGCCGTCCGGGAGGCGTATTACCGCAACCTGGACCTCATGGCGGTCCTATTCGCGAAACTGCGCGACATGCGGCGCGTTACGGACAAGAAAATTCGCGCTTTGAAAGTCGAATACGCGACGCCGATCATCGATAACGAGCTCGCCGCCTTAAAGGCCGACTGGGAAAAGTCCTCCAACCGGGAGGCGATCGCCTTTCTTGCCTCCCTCCGAGAGGATCTTCTCGCGCGCATCCAGGTATGGACGAATCCCTTTCGATCCGCCGAGCATAAAAAAAATTTTTACGGCCGTTATGAGATGAACCTTATTTGCGAGGAAACGGAAGGGAAAAACTGCGTCGTTCAGGAGGAAGTCCCGTCGTTCTCCAATCTTTTTGGCAGCATCGAGGCACCCGCCCCAAACGAGAACGCCGCGGTTAACGGGCACTTGCGACTCCGCGCCGGGGCGGTACATCGCGCCGC
>QKAR01000081.1 GCA_003246335.1 Spirochaetales bacterium
AAGTTTCCCGAGTCCGGGGAGACGGTTATTGGGTCGGTTTTCAGCACCGCCCCGGGAGGGAAGGGCGCGAATCAGGCCGTCCAGGCGGCCCTGCTCGGCGCGGACGTGACTTTCGTCGGAAAAGTGGGCGACGACGATTTTGGTAAAAGCGTGATCGCTTCCTTCGAACGCGCCGGCGTACGCACCGGCTCCATCGGCGTGGATAAGGCCGCCTCGACCGGCATCGCCAATATTTTGCTCGAAGTGGGCGAAACGGAGACGCGCAATCGCATCATCGTGGTGCGCGGCGCGAACGGAACCATTACGCCCGCCGATATCGCTTTTTTGAAGGACGGCATCGCTGATTTCGATTTCGTCATGCTGCAGCTTGAAATCCCCATGGAAATAAACGAACTCGTCGCCCAATACGCCGCCGCGAAGGGCGTTCCCGTCGCCCTCAACTCCGCGCCATCGGCGCCGCTCTCGGAGGAACTGCTTTCGCGCCTTTCCTGGCTGACGCCGAACGAGCACGAAGCCGCGGATCTCACCGGCGTGCGCATCGGTAAGAACGGGGCGGACGTGAATCGCGACGACGTTGCCGCCGCCGTCGCGGCCCTTCGCGCGAAAGGCGTAAAAAACGTCATTATCACCCTGGGGAGCGCGGGAGCCGCCGTGGCCGGGGACTTTGGAATCTCGTACTCGCCGTGCGTTCCCGGCGTCACCGTCGTCGATCCGACGGCGGCGGGAGACTCTTTCGTCGCGGCCTTCGCCGTCGCCTCTTGCTGCGGTCTATCTCCCGAGAAGTCGCTCCTGTTCTCCAACCATGTCGCATCGATCACCGTTTCTCGCATGGGCGCCCAGCCGTCGTTGCCGACTCTCGATGAAGCGCGCAACTTTATGCGCGCTCACGGTGTCTCTGATTCCGAATTCGTTATGCTGGACGCGCTTCGCTAGTTCAGTTATAATCTGAAGATACGCTAAAGTGTCTTAAACAATACTTCAGAAAAAGGAGCCCTTCATGACAGAAGAAATACGAGCGATTGGCGAGCGTATCCGGGGCTTGCGCGACGCCTGCGGCGTTTCCCTTGAAACGCTTTCGGCCGCCTGCGGCATCGCCGAATCGGAGCTTGCCTCGTACGAGAAGGACGCCGCGGATATTCCCGTCGGATCTCTCCACTCAATCGCGAAATATTTTAAGGTTGAGCTCAATACCCTGCTCACCGGCGAGGAACCTCATTTGCACGGCTACTGCCTAACGCGCCGCGACTCGGGAGTCACCGTGAACCGCCGTCTCGATTATCAGTACAAAAGCCTCGCCTATACGTTCGCCGACCGTAAGGCCGAGCCGTTTCTCGTCACGGTCGAGCCAAAACCGGCGAGCGAGCCCATTCACCTCAACACGCACTTAGGCCAGGAATTCGACTACGTTATCGAGGGATCTCTCGTCATCAGCCTCAACGGCAAGGAATTTTCCCTTTCCGAGGGCGATTCCCTCTATTATGACGCGGGCATTCCCCATGGGATGAAAACCCTCAACGGCAAAAGCGCACGCTTTCTTGCCTGCATTTTTTAAGCGCCTCGGCGCCGACTGTAAGGATACCGCATGTTACTATACGACTATATCGGGCGCGACTACGCGTCCTACGACGACCTCAAGGAAAACTATCACCTTTCGGTTCCCGAGAATTTCAATTTCGCCTTCGACATCGTTGACCGCTACGCCCGCGAGCAGCCCTCCAAGGAGGCTCTCGTGTGGACGAACGACGCCGGCGAGGACCTCCGCTTCACTTTCGCCGACCTCAAGGAAAGCTCCGACCGCTGCGCGAACTACTTCTCGTCGCTCGGCATAAAAAAAGGCGACGCGGTCCTCCTCATCCTTCGCCGACGCTACGAGTTCTGGGTCGCCCTCCTGGCCCTGCACAAGCTCGGCGCCATCGCGTGCCCGGCGACCCACCTTTTGATGGTGCACGATCTCGAATACCGCTTTAACGCCGCCGGCATCAAGGCCGTCGTCACGATCGACGAAAGCGACCTGCAGGACCGCGTCGACGAGGCGCTCAAAAAATCCCCGACGGTCGAAACCTTCGTCACGATCGGGAAGAATCGCCCGGGCTGGAAGGAATTCCACGCGGGCGTCGACGCCTCATCGCCCTCCTTCGTCCGCCCTACCGGCGCCGCCTCCGCGGGCAACGACGACATCATGCTCCTCTATTTTACTTCCGGCACGACCGGCGAGCCCAAAATGGTTCAGCATAATTTCGCGTACCCGCTCGGCCACATCATCACCGCGAAATATTGGCATAACGTCACCGACGGCGGACTCCACCTTACCGTCGCCGAAACCGGCTGGGCGAAGGCCATGTGGGGAAAAATTTACGGCCAATGGATCGCCGGCGCGGCCGTCTTCGTCTACGACATGGACGCCTTCGTTCCGGAAAAACTCCTGCAAAAAATGGCCGATTTCCATATCACGACCTTTTGCGCGCCGCCGACCATTTACCGCTACATGATTAAGGAAGACCTCAAAAAGTACGACCTCTCCGCGCTTCGCTACTGCACGATCGCCGGCGAGCCGCTCAATCCCGAGGTGTACAACAAATTCCTCTCGATCACCGGCCTCAAGCTCTTCGAGGCGTACGGCCAAACCGAGCTGACCATCGTGCTCGGCAACTTCACCGGCATGGAACCCAAACCCGGCTCGATGGGAAAACCGTCGCCCGGCTACGACCTCGATATCGTCCGTCCGGACGGCTCCTCGTGCGACACGGGCGAAGTCGGCGAAATCATCATCCGCATCGATCGCGGTCGGCCCTTCGGCATGTTCGCCGGCTATTACCGCGACGAGGAACTCACGGCGGCGGCCTTCGCCGACGGCATTTACCACACCGGCGACACGGCCTGGCGCGACGAGGACGGCTACTATTGGTTCGTCGGCCGCACCGACGACATGATCAAGAGTTCAGGCTACCGCATCGGGCCGTTCGAGGTCGAAAGCGCCCTGCTGACGCACCCCGCGGTGCTCGAGTGCGCGATCACCGCCGTTCCCGACCCGGACCGCGGCCAAATCGTCAAGGCGACCGTCGTCCTCACGAAGGGCTATACGGGCAGCCCCGAGCTCGTCAAAGAGCTGCAGGATCACGTCAAACGCGTGACTGCCCCGTATAAATACCCCCGCCTCGTGGAGTTCGTCACGGAATTGCCGAAAACGATCAGCGGGAAAATCCGCCGCGTCGAGATTCGCGAAAACGATCAAAAATAGTTTTTTTGTCTTAGGCGGGGGAAGGCCTTCCCCCGCGCGCGGGCTTCCGGACTATCGGCGGAACCGACCGTTCCGCCGATAGTCCGGCGATCCCTCGCTCCCCCTTCTTCGCGCGGTTCCTGCCTAACTGGCGTGCGCGTC
>QKAR01000064.1 GCA_003246335.1 Spirochaetales bacterium
GTACGCGTATGCGTTAGCCTCAACGGGAAAGATAGAAGAAGCCCTGCGGCTGTACGGTGCCTTATACCAAGAAAGGCCCGACGATTCTACCCGAGCCCGAAATTACGCGGAACTGCTTTTTCTCGCCGGCCATGATGCCGACTCCTCCGAGATGGTCGCCATGCTTAAGGATAAGTTCGCCGATTCTCCGGGCGCGAAAGACATCGCCGCATTAGAGAAGAAAATCGCCGACGCGACGGCCCCTCCGCAAACAGCAGCCTCGCCGTCCGCGGACCCGGCGGGCGGCGCCGATTCCTCCACCAGTCAAACCTCGGTCGCGCCGCCTTCCCCGACGACCGCTCCCTGAGCCGCGTTCCAGGAAAAACGTTTGTGCTCCCGCGCCGCGATGGCCTCGTCTAAAAGAGGCTGAATTTCCAGAGCCTCGTAAATTGCCGCCGTCGCCGCTTGCTCCGCGCGGAGCACGGGATGCTTCGGAGAGAATAATACGCAGCAATCCTCATAGGGAAGGATCGAGATGCCGTATGAGCCGATTTTCGTCGCGGTTTCGATGATTTCCTCTTTATCCATCCCGACGAGCGGGCGCATCACCGGAAAGGCGGCGTACGAGTTGGTGACGCTCATGTTTTCCACCGTTTGGCTCGCGACTTGGCCGAGGCTTTCGCCGGTAATTATCGTTTTCGCGCCGGTAAGCTCGCACATGCGGTTCGCGACTTTCATCATGCAGATACGCAGCATAAGCGTCGCGTAGTCGGCGGGCGCGGCGTCCCTAATGCGCTGTTGCACTTTCGTGAACGGGACGATGTTAATGTGCGTGCCAAGCCCGAAGGATGCGAGAATTTTCGCGAGATTCTCGACTTTTTCCTGCGCCTCCGGAGAAGTGTAGGGGTGAGAGTGGAAGTAGAGGCAATCGATTTTCATGCCGCGGCGGATCATTCGATAGCCGGCGACGGGCGAGTCGATCCCCCCGGAAAGGAGGAGCAATCCCTTTCCCCCGGTTCCGCAGGGCAAGCCTCGGTGGCCCTTTCGCTCGGGTCCGTAGACGAAACACCGCTCGCGAACCTCAACTGAAATTTTCGCGTCGGGTTTGTGCACGTCGACCGGCAAAATTCCTCGCTCATACACCGCTTCCCCCGCGAGGCTCGCGATTTCGAAAGAATTGAGCGGGAAGCTCTTGTCGGACCTTCTCGCGTTAATTTTAAACGACCGCGCGCCTGAGTCGCGCGCCTTTTGCGCCTCGACGATAACAGCCTCTTGGATGGCCTCAATGGTCTTGGGAACGACGGTCGCGCGCGACCAACCGGTTATGCCGATTAAGTGGGAAAGCGCGTACTCGATGGCCGGAACCGACTCCTCCGGACCCTCTACGGTCATGCGACCCGCGCGTAGGACGACTTTCGCGCGCTGGCCATCAAGGTAGGCTTGGGCGTTTTGCACGAGTCGCTGCTCGAAATCCTTGAGGTTCCCGCCTTTCAGCGTTAGTTCCCCGATCTTCACGAGGTATACGGCTTGTTCCATGAAATTCTCCTTACAGGGTCTCGAGGGTCGAGCGAACCGCGTTCACGAGCGAATGAACTTCCTCGCCGTCGGTATGGAAACCGATGGAAACGCGAAACGCGTTTCTCTGGGCGTCGGGAGCGATGCGCATCGAGTCGAGAACGGGCCTCGTTTTCTTTTTTGACGAGCATGCGGATCCCGTGGAAATGTAAACGCCCCGATCCGATAGCGCGCGGACGAAAACCTCGCCGGGAATCGACGAGTTCGTGAATTGCGCGACGTAGGGCGAAAAGCGCTCGTCGTCTGCGCCGCGCGAGCTCGGTATCGCGGAAACGCCGGGTATCGCGGTGAGTTCGCCGATGATATTCGCCATGGTTTCGCGGGCGTTTCCGCGCTCTCGGTCGCGGTCTATCGCCTCAAGGCAACGGGCGATCGCCTCCGCGCCCGCGACGTTCTCGGTTCCGGGACGAATGCCCGACTCCTGTCCGCCGCCCCGAATGAACGGCTCGATTTTATGAGCGAGATATAGTAAGCCGATGCCTCGCGGCCCGCGTATTTTGTGGGCGCTAATGGCCACCGAATCGATGCCGGGATGGGAAACGCAGAGAGTGGTTTTACCGATCGCCTGCACCGCGTCTACGTGAAAATGCGGTTTTTTTTTCCCCTCAAATCGCCGTCGAAGAGTGTCAGCGATTTTTTCCACGGGCTGAATCGCGCCGGTTTCGTTATTTACCGCCATGACGGCTACGTACGCGGTATCTTCGCGCACCGTCGCGAGAACCGCTTCCTCCGTGACGAAGCCATTTCGATCGGTCGGTATCGTGAGGATTTTCCATCCAAGGCGGTCAAGCGATTTCGCCTGCTCGACGATGGCGGGGTGCTCAATGGCGCTAATGGCTATCGTTCCCCGCACGGGTCGCTCAAGGAGGGCGAGTAGGGGAAGGTGGTCGCTTTCGGTGCCGCCGGAGGTAAAGTAAAGCGTTTCGGGCGGCACTCGCAAGCACCGCGCCGCGCGAGATCGGGCGGACGCGAGAAGTTCCGCGGCCTTTTTCCCCTCGGCATGGACGCTTGACGGATTCGCGTAACAGGAAAGGGAGATCCTCAGCGACTCCTCGAGAATTTCGCCGTCGGCGGGCGCCGTGGCCGCCCAATCGAAATAGGCTGTCACGAAAGTACCGCCAGCACCTCGGCATCGTCGACTTCGGTGACGAGCGTGGAATTCATTTCGCGCTGAAGGACGAATTTAACGACGCCGTTTCTTTTTTTCTTATCGCTTTTCATCGCGGCAAGGAGTGCCGTCGCGATCTCCGTTTCCGTCGCCTGGCCGGCCTCTACGCGCCGTCGCATGAACGGGTGAATCGGGTCCGCGGACCAGCCGAAGCCGGTCAGGGCGGGAAGTACCTCGGCCCGATATTCGGGGTCGGTGATGCCGAGCCGCTCTCCGAGCGCGAGCGCCCGCGCGATTCCCCAGGCGACGGCGTCCCCGTGCGTGACTGCGCCGAAGCCCGCGACGCTTTCAAGCGCGTGCGCGAACGTATGCCCGAAATTAAGGAACATGCGCTCACCCGATTCTCGAAGGTCCCGTTCCACGACATGGGCTTTCGCCTGGACGCAGCGCTTCACGGCGTCAAGCAAAAGCTCGGGATTTCGGTCGAGAATTTCGGTTCGTCGCTCGCTCAGTATCTGAAAGAGTTTTGGCGCGTACAGCAGGGCCGTTTTGAACACCTCGGCTAGACCCGAAAGAAATTCCGCTTCGGGAAGGCTCTCGAGGGCGGCGACCGAGACGTGTATGGCGCGCGCGGGATAGAACGTCCCCACGCAGTTTTTATAGTTTTCGAAATCGACGGCGGTTTTGCCTCCGACTGCGGCGTCCGCCATGGCGAGAAGCGTCGTCGGCACGAGCTCGACTTGGGCCCCGCGCATATAAATCGACGCAGCGAACGCCGTCATGTCGGTAACGACCCCGCCGCCGAAACCGACGAAAAGGCTGTCCCTGCCGAGGCCTGCTTCCAGCGCTAAGGAGAGTATTTTTTCGAGTTCCCGCAACGTTTTGGACGACTCTCCGGCGGGTATGACGGCGACGGGAACCGTAGTGTCGAAACCTTCCGCCTGCTGGAGTAGGGAGAGCGTGTTTGAATCCGCGACGTATATGCCGCCGGCGGCCGGCATCCGGGGTACTGCGATAGCCGGGTGGAAGTGCACGGAAACCGGCCCGGTCGCCACAGAGAACGTGAAAGTGTCCATGGCGGGCATTTTAGTAGGTATTGTCGTTCATTGCAAGGAATCCTTGCCGTACTTTCTCAAGGCGCGCTAATTCGCGTTGGATGGTCCGTTCGTAATCAAGCGTGCCGTCAGCGATTTTTTGCCGCTCGTCTTCCCAACTTTGTAAGTCGGTCAGGAATAAAAATTTGAATTCGCGGACATTCGCTTTTTCGGCCCATTGCCGCGCTTCGACCCAATAAGTTTCGGCCGTTTTATAGCAGGTTTCCGCGGTCGTTAAGCTATCGAGGTTTTGCGTTTTCCAGGGCGCATTGTAAAAGTAGGCGACTTGCTTATCCCATTTACTGCCGAGACGAAGATGCTGCTCGACGAGCTTCAAATTAATATGCATCATGAAAAGATAGCGATATTTTTCCCATTCTTTTTCCGTCGAAATTTTCCCGAGCGCGTAAAGGGGATTGCAGAAATCAGCCTCCACCGCTCGTTCGAGCCAATAGATGTTTTCCATCGTGTCGTCGGGAGCTTGGCTGTAATGGACGTGATAGAGCGAGTAGAACTCTTCCTTATATTTGACGACGTAGGCAGAGCTCGGGTACGAGCTTATGGCAAGAAAGGCGAGGGTCAATATGAGCCGTACGGCGCGAATCGGGGCTTTCATCCCTTTATTTTCGGCAAATCCTTCGCGATGCTCCATATTTTTTCTGCGATCACGTCGATGCCCTCGGTAGCGTCGAGTCGGACGACGCGCATTTCGGGCTCCGTCGCCTCGAATTCCGCAATGATGGCTAAAAACCTATCGCGTACTTTTTTTTGAAATTCCGTCGTTTCGTAAATTTCCCTCGTACCGTTGCGCTTTTCCACGCGCTTCATCGCGGTTTCGGGGTCAATATCGAAAAAGAAAAGGAATTCGGGGAGGGGAAAATCCTCGTTTTGCGCGCGAACGAGGTCGGCTTTTACCGTTTCCCCTTGATAGGCAAAACTGGAAAAGACGTATCGATCGGAAAAGACAGCCTTTCCCTGCCGAAGTTGGCTCAGAATACCGTCGGTCCCATAGAGGTGCTCATTGCGGTCCGCGGCGAAAAGGCGGGCGACCGTCTCGGCTTCGAGCGAAACTTCGCCGCGCAGTACGGCGCGTATGAGTTTTCCGACGCAACTCGCCGTCGGTTCCGCCGTAAAATAAACCGGGGCGCCTCCGGACGGCGACGATTTCCCATATTGTTCTTTGAGTAGTCCGAGTTGCGTCGTTGTCCCGGTTCCATCGATGCCCTCAAAAACGGCGAAATTACGCAATATCATAATGTGATAATATCCTAATTTCTGCTATGATTCCATAACAAGGATATGACACGCGCCGAAATCCGACATACCTTCGAAATCATCATGTTCCTCATCCTGCTCGTGGGCGCTTTTTTTTTATTGCCGGTCGCCGCGCGCCGTATTGACGGCGCCATTACCGACTTTCGCGATTATTTCTTAGGAGAGTTCGAGGCGCAGACCGGCTTGGCCGTTTCCTACTCAAGCCTCTCTCCGTCGCTGTTGCGGTCGCTTCACGTGAAGGATTTGCGTATACGCGACGCCACGACCGGAGCCGTGCTGGCGAGCGTTACGGATTTATCCGTTTCCTATAATTTTGGCGACCTGCTGCGCGGGAATGTCCCTGGATCCATCCGCGAAATATCGGTACGCTCGGCCAGTGTATCCATCGATCGCGCGCGCGAGGCGGAACTTTTTTCCCGGTTGGCGAAGATTGCCCGAACGGGTAAAAAACCTTCTTTTTTATCCCGTTTGTTCGACTCCCTTTCCGACGGCAGAACGGTCAAAATCCGTTTGCGCAGAATTGACGTAAGCGTCACCGACGGCGCTTCTCGCTGGTCGGGAACCGTTTCCCAGGGGCTCGCGACGCTCGATCGCAATGGCCTTTCGTTTAACGCGTCGAGCGTTTTCAGCGGCGCTTTCCGGCCCGTACTGACGCTCGACGAAATAAAGGCGGACGCCCAAATTTCGGGATTCGTCGACCGTTCATTCACCTCGGGAACGGGGTCGGTCATCGTCAATTCCCTTTCTTCGGGACCTTATTCCGTGCGTCGGGTCGGTTTTGTCCTATCGTATCGGGATTCTTTGCTCGATATCTCTTCCCGCGGCAGTCTTGAGCCGATCGACGTTCACGCGACGGTTGATCTTTCGAAGCATACCGTCGCGGCGTCCTTTGAATGCGAGAATTTTCTTCCACTCCGTTGGCTTCGCGTCGATTCCCGCGCGCGATTGAAATTTCCTCCCGGGCTCTCGTCGGCGACGCTTACCGGACGGGCGAATTTTCTTTTAGCGCGCGGCGCGTATCCCGAATTTTCCGCGGACCTTTCTGCCTCGATTCCTTCATCCGTATACGGCGGTGGAATTATTCGGGTCTCTTGCTCGGAAAAGGCGGGCAAGCTCGAAATTCCCCTTCTTTCCGCCGTGGGGAGCCGTATTGACGCGGAAGGCTCCCTTTTCGTGGACATTCCCGCGCGAATTCCCGAAGGCATGCTCAGCGTAAAGCGATTGGTGGTCCGAAAGGGCGTTGACGTCTCCGGCGACGTGTACGTACAGCGCGAGAAAAATGGTTTTGGCTGCCTCATTCCGGAACTCGCCGTAAATGAGGGTCGGTTATCGGCCGTTGAGGTCGGCGTTTCGTACGCATCCGGCTCGTTTAGTTTTTCGGCTTCCGCGTATGATTCGTCGGGCCAAATTGCCGCAGATGGCTCGATAACGATGGGCCAATCTAAATTTCTCCAGCTCTACGCCTCTTTTGATACGGTTAGCGTGCAAAACGCGGCGAACGTCTTGGTGCCGATCGCGCTTCCGGACGCCGACGCGCGGAGCGTTTCGTCTCACTTGGCTTCGTACGCGCTGACGACCGAAGTGTACGTATCTACCGATTTTCATTCGTTCTCGTTCAATTGCACTCGACTCATTTTCGCTTCCGACAAGAAAAATGGCTTATATTTATTGCTTTCGGCGAAAGGCAATCAAAATGGCGTCGATTTGACCGATATCGCGCTTTCGAAGGGTTCGTACGCCATTACCGGCAATATTGCGTCGAATTTCGACGAAGCCGGCGGGATACTGTTTAACGTGGATTGCGCGGTGAATGGGCTTCCGTATACGGCGACCGGGTCGTGGGGACATGGCGTCCTGACTTTGTACGGGGATTACGGGCTGGCTTGTTCGGCTATCGTCGATCCCTCCGGTGGCGTTTCGGGATCGATCGCCGCGCACGAATTACCGATCCCGGTCGACAAGTATCTTTTTTCATTGTCCCTTAACGCCGGTTTCGAGTTTTTCTCCTCGTCGGATTGGCGGGTTTCCGTGAATGAGGGCTCTATTGAGGAAATGGGGAACGTGTTGCCCCTTTCTACCGTTTTTTCTTTTAGCGCCCTGATTAATCCCTCGGGCGTAAACGTTACGTCGATGTCGGTTGCCGATCGGCGATCGGTACTTACCGGTTTTATGGATCTCAATCTCGATCCGGGAGTTGCCTCTTTTTCGGCGTCGCTGTCCTCGGCCGACGCGACCGAAACCGTGGGGATAGGTTTTTCCGTTTCGCGGGATCAGCTTCAAACGATAACTGGCCACGCTGATTTTCGCGGCGTTCCGCTGATGCGCTTCCTTCCCGGCCAACCCGCGTCGAGCGTTTGCTCTTTTTCCGCGGAGGTTTCGGGAACGATTCCCGATCCGCGATGTACCGTGAAGCTCATCGATTCAAGGTGCTTACTTAACGAATATGACTTGACCGCGAAGGGTCTCATTACCGCCGATCGCGCGAGCGCCGTCGTTAGCGACGCATCGGTCTCATGGCGCGGCTTGAGCTTTTCGCAGTTAACCGGTTCAGCCGACTTCGCCGCGCGGACTGCCAGCGTGGAAACGGATTTTTCGTCGATTCTAGGTTCTTCCGCGATAACGTCGCACATCGCTTTGAATTTGGCCTCCGAAAAACCCGGGGAGACGGAGGCGCTTTCGCCTGAAACTCTCGCGGAAGGGCTGCAGCGCGTTACCCTGACCTGCGCGGTTTCGGACACGAAGTGGAAGTCGTTCTCCCAGGGAAAAACTTTCGTCTCGACAGTAACCCATGAACCCGGCATGACGCTTTTGTCGGCGGGCGCGAACGACGCCATTTCGGGCTATTTGCTCGATGACGGCTCGTTTTCCCTTGACGCGAACGAGAGCCTTCCCCTTTCGTTTCGGGCCAATGGCGCGATCACGAGCGAGACCGTGTCGCTTCAAATCGACGATATCCTTACCGATTTGCCTCGGTTGGGAAACGAGTTTGGCATACCCGTCGTGAAGTTCGATTCCGGCACTCTGTCCGGCTCGTTGAGCCTTACCGGACTCCTCAGCGATCCCGATTTCAACGGCTCCCTGCATGGCTCGTCGATACGGTTCGAGGTCCCGAAAATTCTGGCTGGTACGTACGGACCCACCGATGTCGAGATCATCGGAAATGGCAAGCGCGTATCCGTACCCGAAATTACGGTTCGAGGAGCGAACGGTTCCATGCGCGCCTCGTGCGATATCGAATTTGATCGGTGGCTGCCCTCGACCATCGACGCTCATATCGCGACCGTTGCCGACGAAACGATAAAGGTCGACGTGGACAATCAATATCTCAAGGCGAAGGGGTTCGCCGCCTATGACCTATCCGCCTCCATTACCCACGACGCCGTGTCGCTCGACGGGGATATGCGCTTTGAGCGCGGTTCTCTCGCGGTGCTGTACGCGGGAAACTCTTCGTCGAGCCCTTCCGTTCCCGCGATTTTCGGCTCCCGAGACCGCAAGCTCAACGTGAATCTTTCGCTTGGCCAGAAAGTGGAATTTCTGTGGCCAAATGACGATTTTCCCATTATCCGCGGCCTTCTTCAGGCGGACGCACCCATTGTCGTCGACATGGATACGGGCGCGGGTACTTTCAGCGTACGCGGCGTCACGAACCTTAAGGGCGGCGAGATATTTTACATAAAGAGAAATTTTTACCTGCGGAAAGGCACGATTACCTTTAACGAAAACCAAGACGTTTTCGACCCGCTCATCGCCATTCAAGCGGAAATTCGCGAGCGCGACGAGGACGGCGCACCCGTTCGCATTATCCTGACCGTCAATGATCAGCCCTTAAGCTCTTTTACCCCGGTTATCACTTCGGACCCCACGAAGACGGACGCCGAAATAATGGCGTTGTTGGGGCAGGCGACGAGCGCCGACGCCTCCCGCGAATCCTTGCTGAAGGATACCGTCGTTTCCGCCTCGGACGTTTTGACGCAAATCTCCCTTTTTAGGAAATTCGAGAATGGAATTCGCGACTTGCTCGGTCTTGACCTTTTCTCGGTTCGAACCCTGATTCTTCAAAATGCGCTTCTCGGCAATTCCTCCCAGTCAACGACGGAGCGATCGAATTCCGTCGGTAACTATTTCGACAATACCACTGTTTACATGGGTAAGTATTTTGGTTCCGCGTTCTACGCGGATGCGTTGCTGCATTTTAATTACTACGACCCGCTCACGACGCAAAATACCGGTGAATACTCCCTGGTGTATCAAAATTTACTTTTGCAGCCCGAAATCGGCTTGGAGGTTACGACGCCGTTATTTTTGTTTAGGTGGAATTTCACGCCGGCCCATCCCGATACCCTGTTTGTCCAAGATAATTCCATAACATTGTCATGGAAGTTTTCATACTGATTCGAAATATGATATAGTTCAACTTTCAAGGAGCTTATGTAATGCGCGTAAAAATCTTCGCCTTCCTATCGCTGCTACTGTGCGCCGGAATGGCATTTGCCCAAAACTCCGATGATTGGTACCAGGGAAAACCGATACAAGACGTAACGTTTACCGGGTTGCGGAGCGTAGCGGAGAGCGAATTGGACGGGATTTTTACCGTTTACCGGGGTAAAAACTTTTCCGACGAAATATATAGCGAAATACTCCAAAAAATCTATTCTCTTGAGTATTTCGACGATATTTCCCCGCTTGCCGTTCCGGGCGACGCTGACCGCAAAACAGTTATTTTGCAGTTTACCGTCAAGGAGCGGCCGGTTCTCAGCGATATTAAGTTTTCCGGCAACCGCGCGTTTCGAGCGGGGGAGCTGCTTGACAAGGTTACCCTAAAAAAAGGCGATATCTATAACGAGTTGAAAAGTCGCATGGATGAGCGCGCCATTCGCGACTTTTATCTCGAAAAGGGCTATGCGGGCGTTAAGGTCGCCTCCGAGGCCGTCGCGAATAACGATAAGTCGATCACGCTGAAATTTACCATAGCAGAAGGCAAGCAGACGGTCATTTCGTCCATAAATTTCGAGGGCAACAAAGTTATCGCGAGTAAAACGCTCAAAAAAGCCTTGTCGCTCAAGGAATCCCGCTTCCTGCAATCGGGAACGTTCCGCGAGGCGCAGCTCGAGACCGATAAGGCTGCTTTGCGAAGTTATTATCTTGAGCGCGGCTATATCGACGCCGACGTTGCGAACGTCGTGCGCGAAGTCGACTCATCGTCGGATAAAGACAAAAACTTACTAAAATTAACCTTCGTCATCAGCGAAGGCGAGCAGTACACCTACGGCGGAACGGAAATATCCGGAAACTCGATTTTTACCACGGAAGAACTGCTCGGGAAGATAAACCTGAAAGTCGGCGACGTCATGAACCAAAATCGCTTCGACGAGGGTTTTCAGGCGGTCGCCGATACGTATTTCGAAAGCGGCTATACGTCGAACTACATCAATAAAGAAGCCATCCGCGACGCGGAGCATCGCCAAGTGTCGTACAAAATCACGGTCGTCGAGAGCGAACGCAGCCATATCGAGCACATTATCGTGCGCGGCAACACGAAAACGAAAGAAGACGTCATACTCCGCGAATTTACCATGGAGCCGGGCGATATTTTCTCGAAGGGAAAAATGATGACGAGCATGCGCAATTTGTACAACTTGCGCTATTTCTCCTCTGTCGCACCCGATCTCGTTCCCGGTTCGGAGGATAATCTCGTCGACGTTATCGTCAATGTCGAAGAGCAAAATACCGCGTCGGTAAACTTCGGCGTCACGTACTCCGGCTCCACCGACGCCGATACGTTCCCGCTGTCCGTGTTTACCTCCTGGCAGGACACGAACTTCCAGGGGACGGGACGAACCCTTTCGGCGAACGTTACCGCCTCGCCGGATACCCAAAGCGTCACGCTCGGCTTCTCGGAAAACTACTTCCTTGGATCTCCCCTGACGGTCAGTTATAATTTCGCCATCAGCCATAAAGTTCTCTACGCCTATCGGGACGACATGGGAACGATTTTCGACGACGACTTTTACGATGAAAACGGCATGGTTCCGGACCCCTACGAGACGCTCGCCGAGTATGAGGACGCTTCAAGCGTCTCATCAGCCTATCGAATGCAATACGATCATTGGTCTATCGGCACGGGCGCGTCGACCGGTTACCGCTGGAATCCCATATTCGCCGCCTTTACGCTCCGCGGCGGCATTAACTTCTCCGTCGTCCAAAATATGTACGACGACACCATTTATCGGCCCGCCGATAAGGAAATTCGCGACGAGCATGGTTCGTGGAAGCTGAATAACTCGATTTGGACCCGCGCGTCCCTCGACGACCGCGATCTCGCCTACGACCCTTCAAAAGGTTGGTTCGCGAGCCAACAAATGACTATTTACGGTATTTTTCCCAATATCGAGACGGCCTATTATCAAAAGTTCGACACGAAGCTCGAGGGCTATCTGACCCTGCTTGACATTCCCCTGACTGACCTTTTCCGCCTTAAATTCGTCCTCGCCGGCTTCACTAACTTCACGTTCTTGACCACCTTGAACGACGAAACTATCAGTGATTCAAATAAGCTGTACGTGGACGGCATGTTCGTCGGCCGAGGCTGGACCGATCTCTATGACGATTCCTCGGCGAAAGGCGATATGCTTCTCAGCCATTCCGTTGAGCTCCGTTCGCCTCTCGCGGTCGGGATCATCGCGGCGGACTTTTTCTTCGACGCGGTCGCCCCGCTTAAGGAAAAATCGGATCTCCTGAATTTGTCCTTGAACGACTATTACTTCAGCTATGGTCCCGGCCTGAGGTTCTCCATCCCGCAGTTCCCCTTGCGACTCCTGTTCGCGAACACGTTCAGGATTCAGGACGGTAAGTACGAGCCCGAGTCGAACTGGGCGTTCGTCCTATCATTCAATATTTCTAATAATTAACGAGAAGAGAGGCTGCTGATATGAAACGTTTGTTTATTCTGATTCTTTGCGCGTTCCCGGCCTTCGCCGTCTGCGCGCAGCAAATCACCCGATTCGCGGTCGTCGATACGGCGCGAATTTACACTTCCTTTTATCGGGATTCCCGGTCCGTGCGGGATTTCGAGTCGAAAAAAGCCCAATATCAGGCCGAAATTCAGCGCATGACGGACGAGATCAAGGGCCTGCGCCAACAAAAAGTCGACGCGGAAACGCAGGGCGACGCGGCGAAATCCGCGCGGCTCGACGCGGAAGTAAGCTCAAAGACCTCGACGCTCCTCGACTATTCCAAGGCGAAGAATACCGAGTTGGACACGCTGAAAAAAAAGCTGATGACCGACGACGATTTTTACTCCGCGCTGTACGATCAGATAAAAACCATCGCAGAATCCGATGGCTATAGCATGGTTCTCAGCCTGCAAAGCGGTAATTCCATCCTTTGGTACAGCCCCACGGTCGATATCACCGATAAAGTCATTCGCGAGATGACCTCGAAGCAATAACCGCTCATGGCTGAAACGTCCCCCATGATGGCCCAGTATCTGCGGATACGCGGGCAATATCTCGATTCCGTCCTTTTTTTCCGTTTGGGCGATTTCTATGAAATGTTCAACGAGGATGCGGTCGAGGTAAGCAGAATCCTGGGGCTAACGCTCACGCAGCGCGGAGGGAATCCCATGTGCGGAATTCCCTATCACGCGAGCAAAGTTTATATCGCCCGACTCCTCCGCGCGGGAAAAAAAATCGCGATTTGCGAGCAAATGTCCATTCCCGGCCCCGGGAAGGGCCTCGCCGAAAGAAAAGTCGTCGAGGTTATCACTCCCGGAACGGCGATTGAGGACGATTATCTCGACACTACCCAGAATAACTATTTAGCGTCATTCTCGCTCGGCGGCTCAGATCGAAGATTTTTCGGTTTTTCGTACGTCGACGTGACGACCGGGGAATTCGCAGCGACGAGTTTTGGGGAAACTGGCGCGGCGGAGCGGCTTCGCAAAGAGTTAGGAAGCATCCGTCCCTCCGAAATACTCGTGCAGCAATCGGTTCTCGGCGAACGCGCGGACATCGCCGCGGTATTCGAGGAATACCCCGCGATGGTGAAAAACGTCTACCCGGATTGGAGCTTTAACGCCCAATCTTCGTATCGCCGCCTCTGCGCCGCGTTCGGGACCGAAAGCCTTAAAGCTTTTGACTTAATCGAAGACTCACCCGAATTGCCGTCGGCGGGGCTTTTGCTCGAATATCTTGAGCGTACCGCCGCTTCGCCGGTTTCGCACATATCTGCGATAAAAGTCTTTCGGGAGTCGGAATTCGTCTCCCTGGACGACTCGACGAGAAAAAATCTTGAATTAGACCGAAACCTCCGCGATGGCGGGGCGTCTTATACGCTGTTCGAGTCATTGAATCGAATGCGGACGTCCATGGGCGCCCGCCTTTCGCGTTCGTGGATCCATCATCCTTTGACCGATATAGCCCGCATTCAGCGCCGTCTCGACACGGTTCGCGCTCTCTATCGCGATCAGCCTCTCCTTTCCCGCGTCAGAGACGCCTTATCGTCGATTCTCGATATCGAGCGACTCGCGTCGCGAGTCGCGATGGAACGCGCCCACGGAAAGGACCTCGTCGCCCTGGGGAAAAGCCTCGGCGCCTTCCTTGATCTCGCGCGACTGCTCCGCGAGGACGCGCCGGGAATTTTTGACGTCGGCGAGGAATCTTTGTCGTGCGCGCGAACGGTCGCCGAGCTGATCGAGCAGTCAATCCTCGAGGATTGCTCGATATTCCTTAACGAGGGCGGGATTATACGCTCCTCTTGGTCGCCGAAGCTCGATGAGTTACGCTCGCTGCGCGATAACTCGAATGCCGTCTTAACCGCGTATCTGGAAGAGGAACGCGCGAAAACCGGGATTTCGAACCTTAAAGTTCGCTATAATCGCCTCATCGGGTATTTTCTCGAGGTCTCGAAAGGCAATCTTTCTTCCGTGCCCGCGCACTTTATTCGCCGTCGCTCGCTTGCGAACGGCGATCGCTATACGACCGATCGGCTTGTCGAGCTAGAAACCGAGCTCAATAACGTGCACGCGAATATCGTGCAGTGCGAACAGGATTTGTTCCTTGAAATACGCTCGCGCGTTCGAGCGTTCGTCCCGCAAATCGCGAATATCGCGCGCGAGATCGCTCGCTTGGACGTCCTGCAGGCCTTCGCGTACGTCGCGACCGAGCGCGCTTGGGTTGAACCTTCTTTCTCGACCGGCGGGTCCCTCCGCATCGTCGATGGCCGCCATCCGGTAGTGGAGGCGCATCTCCCGTCGGGAGAATTCGTGCCGAATAGCCTTTCTCTTTCTTCCAATGGCGAAGTTGACGGGCTTCCGTCCTTTGCGCTCATTACCGGGCCGAATATGGCCGGAAAAAGCACGTTCTTGCGCCAAACGGCGCTCATCGCCCTCTTAGGGCAAATGGGCTCGTTCGTTCCGGCCGCTGCAGCCGAGCTCTGCGTCGTCGACCGCGTTTTTTGCCGCGTCGGCGCTTCCGATAACCTCGCGCGCGGCGAGTCGACGTTCCTTGTGGAGATGACCGAAACCGCGCATATCCTTCACACCGCGACGCGCGATAGCTTAGTCATCATGGACGAAGTAGGGCGCGGAACATCCACCGAGGATGGACTATCGATCGCTCAGGCAGTAACCGAATTTCTTTTGAATAAAATCGGCGCTAAAACCCTTTTCGCCACGCATTATCACGAACTTTGCCATATCGCCCATCCTCGCCTCGCGAACTATAGTTTGGACGTCCTGGAGTCCGAGGGGACCGTCGTGTTCCTAAAGAAAGTCCGGGAGGGCGCATCGGCGAATTCTTTCGGCGTGCACGTCGCCCGGCTCGCGGGCGTTCCCGAGGCGGTTATCTCGCGGGCGAACGAGATCCTTTTTTCCCTGCGCGAGACGACTCTGGTTCGTTCGGACGAGGCAAAAAATTTCCGGAAAGAAAAAGAAACCCCACAGGAAGCCCAAGCGACCCAGCTTTTTCTCGAAGAAGAGCTTGTTCTGGACGAGCTCTTATCCGCCGACGTCGATGCCTTAACGCCGCTTGAGGCGCTACGACTTATCGATCGCTGGAAACGGGCGCTTCTGCCGGGAAAATAGGCCAACGCCGCGTTTCTCGCGCGAAATAAATAAGTATGCGCGACTTTTGCATCGCGACCGCCCGCGAGCTCGCGACCCTTCTTCTTTCGCCGGTTGATTGCGTCCTTTGCGGGAAAATCGTCCAGAATTCTTATCCCCTGTGCCCCGAATGCGCGGAAAAATTGCTCAGCGCGGTTCGCGCTCGCGCCAGAGATCTATCACAAAGCTGCGACGTTTGCGGCGTTCCCCTCATTTCTACCCATACGCTCTGCATGAAATGCCGAACGTTAAATGGAGAACGCGCTTTAAAAAAAATATTTCCCTTACTGCCGTACAGCGCGTCCGTTCAGGATTTATTGGTAACGTGGAAAATAGGCGGCATTCGCGGGTTTACGCGGTTTTTCGCCGACTTACTTGACGCGTTTTTGCGAAACGGTCCTGACCTGGAAAGAATTCCCCTCGTGCCCGTGCCGCCGCGCCCGGGTAAAATCGCGGAGAGGGGATGGGATCAAATACAGGACCTTTCGCGGTATCTCTCCCGCGAGCGCGGCTATGCGGTATACGATTGCCTTCAGAGAACCGCGAGCGTCGAGCAAAAAAAACTCGGCCGCGCGGACCGATTTGCCAACATATCGGGAGCTATCGTCGCAAAGGGAGATCGAGCGTATCCTCGGGAAGTCATCGTCCTTGATGACCTCGTGACGACCGGCGCGACGCTTGAGGCGTGCGCGCGGGCCTTAAAGGCGGCCGGTTGCGAGACCGTGTACGGACTCACGCTTTTTTTCGATTAGCGCGGGGCAGGGGAGTCCCAACCTTGACAATCTTGTCTCGGTGTGGTAATGTCGTGAGTGAACATTTATTATCCTTGTACTGCGGGAGTCGTTCGAACGGCTCCTTTTTCATATATATGGAGTTTGCAGAGTAGTGGATTATATCGAGCCTGAAACGATTCCGTATTACAAAGACTGCGAGCCTTTAATATCTGGCTTGGGGTATCAGCTGGTCGAGTTGGCCGTCTTCAAGAAAAAGACGTCTTGGCAAGTGAGAGTCGTCATTTCCGGAGCGAATGGCGTCGGGATCGCTGACTGTTCGAAAGTTCATCACGCGATTCTTCCCCGTTTACAGGCCATTTTGGCGTCGCAGGATATGTACGTTGAAGTGACTTCCCCCGGACTTGAGAGAGTCTTTAAAAACGCCGCGGAATTTTCCGCGTTTCCCGGAAAAATGGTGAAAGTTTGGAATACCGATATTTCTGACTGGATGATGGGCACGATCGTGTCCTCCGGCAAAGATTCGGTGACCCTTGCTACCGAGAGTGGTGAAATCACTATCCCGTATAGCAAAATTGCAAAAGTAAAACTTTATAACCGCGCGTGACGCCGGTTTACGAAAGGAGAATTTTCATGTCCGCTGAAATGGCCGATGCGATACGACAACTCGTTCAAGAAAAGGGAATCGACGAAGATCTCGTTTTTAGGATGATCGAAGATACCTTAAAGGCCGCATATAAACGAAAATTCGGCACGAACGACAATGCGGTGGTTACGTTTAGCGACGATCATACCGATGTGTCGATATATTCCCGAAAAACGATCGTAGACGGCGTCTACAATCCCGTCGTCGAGATCGAGTTGGAAGAGGCCGTTGAGCTTGATCCCGAATGCGAAATCGGCGACGAGCTGTTAATCGAGATCGATCCCCGCGAATTCGACCGTATCTCGGTGCAATCCGCGAAACAGACCGCGCATCAGTCGATTCGCGATATACAGAAGGATAGCCTTCATTCAGAGTATAAAGATAAGGTTGGCGAGATCATCATCGGGTATTACCAGCGCGAGCGCAATGGCAATATTTACGTCGATCTCGGGAAAGTCGAGGGTATCCTCCCTAAGAAATTCCAATCCCCGCGCGAACTGTATCGGCAAAACGACCGCATAAAGGCCCTTATCACGGAAGTGAAAAAAACCCCGTCGGGCCTCCAGATCGTGCTGTCGAGAACGGACCCCGATTTCGTGCGCCGCATTCTTGAGCTTGAGGTTCCGGAAATATACGATCGAACCGTCGAAGTCCATAAAATCGTCCGTGAGCCAGGATATCGCACGAAGGTCGCCGTTCTTTCCCATCGCGAGGACGTTGATCCCGTTGGCGCCTGCGTCGGCTTAAAGGGCGTTCGCATTCAGGCGGTCATTCGCGAGCTTGAGGGCGAAAAAATCGATATCCTTAAATACGACGAGGATCCTCGGCTGTTTATCAAGAACGCCCTGTCTCCCGCCGAGGTTAACGACGTCGTTGTCGTCGATGAGTCTAAGCGATCCGCCCTCGCGATCGTTTCCGAGCCGCAGTTTTCCCTCGCGATCGGTAAGCAGGGCCTCAACGTTCGGCTCGCGAACCGTCTCGTGGACTGGAGTATCGACGTTAAGACCGATGAGCAGTTCGCCCAGATGGACATTACCTCCGATTCCCGCAAGGCGGCGAACGATCTGTTCTCCGATGAAATTCCCCCGGGCGAAATCGAGGAAATCGCCGATTTGCCGGGTATTACGCCGGAATTGCTCGAGGTTTTGAAGAAAAATAACATCGAGCGGATCGAGGATATCTTGGTGCTCGACGAGGAAGCCATGTCTTCTCTCGATGGAATGAACGAGGATTCCCTCAAGCTTCTCGAAAGCTTGCTGAAGGATTCTCTTGAGATAGTCGATGAGCCGATTTCTCCGGATTCGTCTCAAATTGAAGAAGCTCCCGCGACGGAAGCCGAGGAAGCCGAGCAATACGAATGTCCTGAATGTGGCGCTCCGATAACGATCGATATGACAACCTGTCCCAATTGTGGTATTGGTCTGAGTTTTGAATATGAGGACGAAGAATAGGATAGATATGGCCGAAGATTCAGAAAATAACCAAAAACCCAAGGTGATTCTCAACAAGCAAAAAAAAAGCGATTCTTCCCCGGAACAATCGTCCGGTTCGAGCGCGGCTTCGCTCGACCAAGTTGAGAAAAAGAAAGTCGTCGTCGTTAAGAAGAAAGTTGCGCAACCCGCCCCAACTCCGGCGGCTCCCGTAGCGACGTCTGCGGTAAGCGCCGAGGCGCCAGCGGCGTCCCTTCCCCCGAAAAAAACGGTGCACGTGGTTCCCGTTCATCACGCGGAACCACAAAAGACCGAGCCGCCGAAGCCCGCGGCCCCAGAGGCCTCGACTCCGCCGCGCCGACCCTCATCCTATGAATTGAGTCCTCCGCGCCCCAATGTGAAGGTCGGAAATTTAGCCGATCGTTCGCGTCCGAGCGGTCCGCGTTCAAACGCTCCTTCTGGATATCCACCGCGAGGCGGTTATTCCGGTCAGTACGGGAATCGCGACGGTTTTTCCGGCGCTCAGGCGCGTGAAGGCGCTCGTGAGCAATTTCAAGGTGGCGGCTACCAGGGCAATCGACCCGCTGGCGGCGGCTACCAGGGCAATCGACCCGCTGGCGGCGGCTACCAGGGCAATCGACCCGCTGGCGGCGGCTACCAGGGCAATCGGCCCGCAGGCGGCGGCTATCAAGGCGGACGACCCGGTGGCGGCGGCTATCAAGGCGGACGTCCCGGCGGTTTTCAGGGCGGACGACCTGGATCGGCTCCCGCCCCGCTTCCCTTAGATTCTCGCGGCGCGGGCGCCGCGAAAAAGGGATTTAAGGGTAAAAAGAACGTTTACACGCGCAAAAATAAGGAAGACGATTTCGAGGAAAAACTGCTCCAGCAAAAAAAGAAGGCGCAGGATAAAGCGAACGCCATTCCGAAGGAAATCGAGATCATGGAATCAATCTCGGTTTCTGAGCTTGCGCGTAAGATGAATCTGAAGGCTTCCGAGTTGATCGGAAAACTCATGGCTATGGGTATGATGGTTACGATGAATCAGTCAATCGACGCGGATACCGCGACCATTCTCGCCTCGGAATACGACTGCACCGTTCATTTGGTGAGCCTGTACGACGAAACCGTCATCGAAAGCGAAACCGACGATGGGACTGAGCTTATTTCCCGTCCGCCGGTCGTCACGATTATGGGTCACGTTGATCACGGTAAAACGAAAACTCTCGACGCGATCCGAAGCGCGAACGTCGCCGCAGGCGAGTTTGGCGGCATTACTCAGCATATCGGCGCATATACCGTCGAGACGCCGAAGGGTCAGATCACGTTCTTGGATACGCCCGGTCACGAGGCGTTTACCATGATGCGCGCCCGTGGCGCGGAGATTACCGACATCGTCGTGCTGGTCGTCGCGGCCGACGACGGCGTCATGCCCCAGACGATCGAAGCTATTAATCACGCGAAGGACGCGAAAGTCCCGATTATCGTCGCCGTTAACAAAATCGATAAGCCCGAGGCGAATCCCGATCGCGTGAAAACGCAGCTCGCCGAACTGGGACTCCAGCCGGAAGAATGGGGCGGTGACACGATGTTCATCCATATCAGCGCCCTGCAGAAAACCGGCTTGGACGAATTGCTCGACGCGATTTTGCTCCAGTCCGAAGTTCTCGAACTTACCGCGAATTACGAGTGCCGCGCGGAAGGAAAGGTCATTGAGTCCCGTATCGACCATGGACGCGGTATCGTCGCGACCATTCTCGTTCAGCGCGGAACGCTCGCTACCGGAGATCCTTACGTAGCCGGCGTCTATTCCGGTCGCGTTCGCGCGATTTTCAACGATCGCGGCGAGAAAATCGACGAGGCGACGCCGAGCATGCCCGTCGAGATTTTAGGTCTTGAGGGTATGCCGAACGCCGGCGATCCCTTCCAGGTCACCGAAAACGAGCGATTCGCGCGGCAAATTTCCTCGAAACGCCAGGAATTGAAGCGTTTTGAGGACGCGCGCACCGTTAAGAAAGTCACGCTTGAGAACCTGTATTCGACCATTGACGAGGGCGAAGTTTCCGAGCTGAAAGTCATCATTAAGGGCGACGTGCAGGGCTCCGTCGAGGCGCTTAAGCAGTCCCTGGAAAAACTTTCCACGAAGGAAATCCGCCTGAACGTTATCCACGCCTCCGCGGGCGCGATTAACGATTCGGACGTCATGCTCGCGGCCGCTGACTCGAACGCGATCATTATCGGCTTTAACGTTCGACCAACCCCTCAAGCGAAAATGCTCGCCGACCAGGAGAAGGTCGATATCCGCAAATACAACATTATCTATAAGGCCGTCGAGGAAATCGAGCAGGCCATGGAAGGTATGTTGAAACCGGACATTAAGGAAGAAGTCGTCGGTATGGTCGAGGTTCGCAATATCATCAAGGTACCGAAAATCGGCACTATCGCGGGCGCTTACGTGCTGCAGGGACTTATCAAGCGTTCTTCTACCGTGCACGTTATCCGCGAGGGTATCGTCGTGCATTCCGGAAAGCTCGCGTCGTTGCGTCGCTTTAAGGACGACGTCAAGGAAGTCGCTTCCGGATTCGAATGCGGAATTAACATCGAGAACTTCCATGACATCAAAGTTGGCGATCAGCTTGAGGTCATCGAGTTGGTTGAGGTCGCGCGAAAGCTTAAGGATACCGAAAAGCTTGACGCGAAAGGACCCGCGGCCGCTAAGGAAGGAGCGGAGTAATCCGCGATCGAGCGTATGGGTGAATTTCGTCTTGACCGCCTCGGAGAGCAAATTCGGGAAGAAATTTCCGCGATGATCCTGGGCGGTAAAATTAAAGATCCGCGCGTGTCGACTTTTTTATCGATCAATCGAGTGGAGGTCGCGCGCGATCTCGGTTTCGCGAAAGTATACGTTTCGAGCTTCATGAGCGCCGCCGAGACTAAACAGGGCGTTCGAGGCCTTGAAAACGCGGCGGGGTTCATTCAGTCCTCCTTGAGCAAAAAACTCAGGCTGCGGCAATTTCCCCATCTCGCGTTCATTTTTGACGAAAGTATCCGCGAGGCCTTCGAGATGGTCAAAAAAATCGACGATCTCGGGGTCCCGCATGACGCGGAAAAATCCTCTCGGTCGGACGATCAATCCTAGGCATGGCTGAAAATATCGACGGTATCGCGCTTATAGCGAAACAATCGGGCATCAGTAGCTTTTCGTCGTTGTGGCAGGTAAAGAACGCGCTTCAGACTAAAAAAATCGGCCATACCGGTACGCTGGATACGTTCGCCGACGGTCTTCTCGTGGCGCTCACTGGCCGATTGACGCGCCTCGCGCCCTACGTTACCCAGTGCGATAAAGAGTATTACGCCTCTATTTCTTTTGGCGCGGAAACCGACACGCTTGATCCCGACGGGGAAATTTGCGCGACTGGTCCGCTTCCGACGCTTGGTGCGATCCAGTCCGTTTTGCCCGAACTGACTGGACAGATATTGCAAGTACCGCCCTCGTACTCCGCTTTGCGGTGCGCGGGGAAGCGCGCCTCGGATAGGGTTCGCGGGGGAGAGTCTCTCAATCTGCCGCCTCGGCCCGTGAGCGTTTACGACATAGCCATAATGGCAGCCTTTACCGAAAATAACAAAGGCGCAGACGACGATTCTACGGTATCCCGCCTCGATATCTCGGTGCGGTGTTCCAAGGGAACGTACGTTCGCTCGCTCGCTCGGGATATCGCACATTTGACCGGTTCTCGCGCCCACCTTGTCAACTTACGCAGGACCCGCATCGGCCCATTCTCTTTAAAAGATGCCGCGGGCTTATCACTTTTACCCGCGTTCGGCGTGGGCAGGCCCGCGTCGTTCGGTAAAGGCGATAAACCCCCGGAAATCCCGGGTTCCGAAATCCTTGAGCGCGTATTAGGCTTTACGCCGGAGCTCGCCGAAATCATAGGGCTTTCGTCCATACAGATATCGCCTGCGCGCAAGCGTTCCTTCTCGCAGGGTCAGAGACTCCAACGCTCGTGGTTCGATGCCGATATGGGCGCTGTCGCCGTACCCGAAACGCGCGCGGTTTTCGCGGAAAAAGACTTTCTTGGCATGATTAGGCTCGCGCCCGATTCTCTCACGTACGATTTCGTTCTAAGGGACGATACATGCGCGTGATACCGTGGTCATCGATCCAGGAACGCGCGAATCTATCGTCGGCGAGCTTTCTCTTTGATCGCGATACCGCCGTGACGATCGGCGGTTTCGACGGCCCCCATCTCGGGCACGCGACGCTTTTCGCGGCGGTTATGAACGCGGCGCGTGCGGAAAATCTTTCGCCGGTCGCGGTTACCTTTACCGCGTCGCCCGCCCGCTTCAAAAAAAAAGAATCGTATCCCGGTGACGTCGCGACACTCGACTTACGGCTGTCGTATTTTGAAGAAAAAGGCTTTGAGCATGTCGTTCTCATTGACTTTTCCGCCGATTTTGGTAAAATATCCGGAGGTGTTTTTCTCGACTTGCTCGTTGCGCAAGTTCGCATGAAAGCGCTGGCCGTTGGGCATGATTTTCGGTGCGGCTACCGTTTGGATACGGGCTTCGCCGAGATAGAGGCGATGTCCAAGCGTTGCGGGTTTCATTTTTTCACGCTCGACCCGGTGGAGTCGGCGGGAAGGCGAATTAGCTCGAGCGCCATTCGGGAAGCGATTTCGTCCGGCGATTTGCCTCTCGCCGAACGGCTTCTTGGGCATCCCTTCGCCTTGGATTACAGGGCCGTCCCTTGGCGTTCGGTCGGCTCATCGCTCATCGCCGATCGGAAGGATTTTTCGCAAATCATTCCGCCTGCGGGCAGGTATCGAGTGCGCTTGGGCGGTCGAAAAGGCGAGGGCTCGGCTTCAGCCGACTTATATATAGACGATGGGACTCTGCGCATCGATTTTTTAGACGGCGAATCCGCCGCTCGAATCGACTCGCTTCGAGTCATTAGTTTTAGGTTATCATGATGTTTATGATAGATAAGGAGTAAGTATGGCACTTACAAAAGAAAAAACCGCCGCGGTGGTTACCAAATTCGGTGCGAACGAAAAAGACACCGGAAATACCAAGGTTCAGATTGCGTTGTTGACTGAGCGTATCCTGCAGCTCACCGAGCACAGCAAGACTTTCAAGAAGGATAGAAACTGCACGAGAGGATTGATCATGCTCGTCGGTCAGCGCCGCCGCCTCCTGAAGTACCTCCAGCGTAGGGATCTCGAAACCTACCGGAGTCTGATCCAGGAACTTGGCCTCCGCAAATAATGGTTAAAGTTACCTGTACGTACATCGGCAGGTAACTTTTTTTTTAACGCAAGAAGACGAAAGGTTTAAATAATGGTCAATAGAGTTACCTATAAAATCGGGGACGACGAACTCGTCCTCGAGACCGGGCGCATCGCCAAACAGGCGAATGGCTCGGTGTACGCGCAGTATGCCGGCACGGCGGTTATCGCCACGGTTTGCGCTTCCGGGGACAGTGAGGAAGGACTTGATTACGTCCCGCTCACCGTAGATTATAACGAAAAATATTACGCTGCCGGAAAGATTCCCGGCGGTTTTATCAAGCGCGAAAGCAGGCCGAAAGACAAGGAAATTCTCGTTTCCCGTCTCATTGACCGGCCGATGCGACCGCTGTTCGAGAAGTCGTTTGGTCGCGACATCCAGATCGTTCCGACTTGCGTTTCGTCCGACATGACGAATCCCCCGGACATCATCGCGGTAATCGCGAGCTCAGCAGCCGTAACGATCTCGGACATTCCGTTTCACGGTCCGGTAGCGGCATGCCGCGTCGCGTACATCGACGGTCAATATGTCATTAACCCGACTTTCGCGCAAATCGATTCCGCCGATATGGAGATCGTCGTCGCCGGTACTGCCGAGGGCATTACCATGGTCGAGGGCGGCGCTCATGAGGTTTCCGAGGAAGTGATGCTCGGGGCTCTCGAAAAAGCGAAAGAATTCATTAAGGTAATCTGCGCCTTGCAGGAAGACCTTCGGGCTAAGTGCGGCAAAGAAAAACTTCCGCTCAATCCCTTGAAAGTTACCCTCGCCAACGAGGAAACGATTCGCGCGGCGGCCTATCCTCGTCTCCAGGAAGCCCTTTTCGTCAAGGGAAAGTTCGAGCGCCGCGACGCGTGCGACGCGGTTAGAACCGACCTTGCCGCGAAATACGCCGAGCAACTGGGCGACGAAGTTCAGAAAAAGCTCTTCAACGCGCTTTTCGAGGACATGGAATACCATATCCTGCGAGGAACTATCCTCGAGAAAGGCGTTCGCGTCGACGGACGCGGAACCGAGGATATTCGATCTATCTCGTGCGAAATCGGCGTTTTGCCGTACCCGCACGGTTCTGCCCTGTTTACCCGCGGGGAAACCCAGTCCCTGGGCGTCGCGACGCTCGGAACCGTTTTCGACGAGCAGGTATTTGACGATATCGAGGGCGATCGCCGAGAGCATTTCATCCTTCATTATAATTTCCCCCCGTATTCCGTCGGCGAGGTTGGCCGCATCGCGACCGGCCGCCGCGAAATCGGTCACGGCTATCTCGCTCGCCGATCTCTTGAGCCCATGGTTCCGTCCCGGGAAGCCTTCCCGTACACGGTACGCGTGGTTTCGGAAATCATGGAGTCGAACGGGTCTTCCTCCATGGCATCAGTATGCTCCGGAACCCTTTCGATGCTGCACGCAGGCGTTCCCATGAAACGCCCCGTCGCCGGAATCGCGATGGGTCTGATTACCGAGGGCGATAAATACGCCGTCCTTTCGGACATCCTCGGCGAGGAAGACCATCTCGGCGACATGGACTTTAAGGTTGCCGGAACCGAAGAGGGCATTACCGGATTCCAAATGGACATCAAGATCGCCGGAGTTTCCACCGAGATCATGTCGAAAGCGCTCGCTCAGGCGAAACGCGGCCGCATGCACATCCTGGGCATCATGAACCAGACTATCTCGAAGCCTTCCGCCGAAATCTCCAAATACGCGCCGCGCATCGAGACTATCAAGATCGAGACCGATAAGATCGGCGCCTTGATCGGACCGGGCGGAAAGAACGTTAAGGCCCTGTCCGAAAAGTTCTCCGTTACCATCAATACCGAAAATGACGGTACCGTTACCATTTACGGCAAAAACGCTAAGAGCGCGTTGGGCGCGAAGGACGCGATTAAGGGTATCGTTGAGGACCCCGAAGTCGGTCGCATTTACGACGGCGTCGTCAAAAGAATCATGGATTTCGGCGCTTTCGTCGAGATCCTTCCGGGGAAAGAGGGACTTTGCCACATTTCTAAACTTTCCCGCACCCGAATCGCGAACGTCTCGGACGTCGTCAAAGAGGGACAGAAGATTCCCGTGAAGCTCCTTGAGGTCGATAAGATGGGTCGCTTGAACCTTTCGTACGTCGACGCGCTTGGGGACAATGCCGATAAGTAACTGCCTCCTCAAAAATGGCATTCGCTTAATTACCGAACCGATTGCGACGACGGAAGCCGTCGCAATCGGTTTTTGGTTTTCGTCAGGGTCTCGCGACGAGCATAGCTCGGACCGCGGATCGACTCATTTTATGGAGCACCTATTTTTTAAGGGCTTTCCGGGGTTTAGTTCCTATGACATTTCGCGTTTCTTCGACCGTATCGGCGGGTACGCGAACGCGTTTACCGATCGAGACGCTCTATGCGTGCATTGCTACGTGCCGCGCCTTGCGGCGCTAGACGCCCTCAACGTCCTGGTCGGCATGGTGTATTCGTCTTTTTTTTCCGACGTTGATTTCGAGCGCGAAAAAACCGTTATCGAGAGCGAAATACTCGGAACGTACGACGATCCCGAGGAAATGGGTTTCGACCTCGCGTTGCGCGCGATGTACGGCGACACGGGCCTCTCGCGTCCCGTCGCCGGATCATTATCGGACGTTCAGTCCCTCACGGGCGAACGGCTGCGCGCTTTCCGCGATAGGTATCTTTCCCTTAATTCCTTAGTCGTCACCGTCGCGGGTAACGTAGATGCCGAAAGTTTCGCGCGACGGCTCGAGTCGATTCAGGTTACGGCTCTCCAGCCTCGATCGGAAACCCTCGAGTATGCTTGGTTCGCGAATTCCGCCTATCACCCATCAACATTCGCCCAATCCCAGTTATTTTTTTCGTACCCGCTTTTCGGCTTTTCGTCCGAGTCGGATTGGCTTTCGCTCGACATCATCAACCTCATCATCGGGGACTCGGTTAGCTCCCGCCTGTATCAGCGCGTGAGGGAAAACGCAGGGCTCTGCTATTCAATCGGCAGTTTGTTTTCCTGCGAAAAAAGCGGTGGGTATTGGATGGCTTCCGCGGCCGTATCTCCCGAAAATACCGCGCGCGCCCTTCGAGCGATCGAGGGCGAGATCGACGCCGTGTCCCGAGATGGCGTTTCTTCCTCAGAGGTCGTCGACGCGAAAAGTCACTTACTCGGGGAGTTATCGCTTGCCGACAATGACGTCGAGGGACGCATGAAATCGATCGCGAGGCAGTGGTTTTACGGAGGCTTCGCGCTCACCGGCTCGGAGATCGCCGCGCTCATTTCGTCGGTCGACGAGGCTCTCGTTCGGGCGACGCTTAAAAAAATATTCGTCGGGGATAGACGGTCGGTAACCGTTTTCGCCCCTGCGCGACGCATACGGGAGGTTAAAAAAACATGGAAATAAAATATAACGCGGAGCCGGGCGCCTTCGCGCCGGAATACCAAACTTCAGGCGCAGCCGGCGCCGACGTTCGGGCCTTCATTGGGGAAGACGTGTGTATCGATCCCGGCGAACGACGCCTCATCCCGACCGGCTTATCCGTCGAGATCCCCGAAGGTTTCGAGATACAGGTACGGCCTCGCTCAGGATTAGCGCTTCGGCAGGGAATAACCGTATTGAACACGCCGGGGACGATCGACGCCGATTATCGCGGTTCCGTCGGCATCGTGCTCGTCAACCTGGGAAATGAGCGGTTTATCGTCCATCCGGGCGATAGAATCGCTCAATTCGTGGTCGCGCCGGTCATCCACGCCGATTTTCGCGCGGTATCGTCCTTATCGGAAACGGGCCGCGGCGCTGGCGGCTACGGTTCCACGGGCGCCGTATAACGCGCGGTATGCATGCGGTGAGACGAACACTGTTTTTCTATATCGCCCGCGAAATGGCCCTCTATTTCATAGCGGCTTTCCTTTTCTTTTTCTTAATTTTTTTCGTCAATCAAATTCTCTTGATGGCGGAGCAAATTCTGTCGAAGCACGCGCCTATACGGCAGGTTCTTTTGCTTATCGCGTATTCCTTGCCCTCTATCGTCGCGACGTCCGCCCCGTTCGCGACGCTCGTCGGGACGCTCATGGGCATCGGAAGATTCGTGAGCGATCGGGAATTTTTGGCGATGACCGCCCTCGGCGTTCCGTCCTCTTTCGCCATCGTGCCCGTCATCGCGGTAGGGGCGGCGATAGCGCTCGCCTCATTCGTATCGAACGATATATTGCTTCCCGCGGGAACGATCCAATTCAATAGGCTCTATAAAAAAATCCTCACGTCCACGCCCGCGATCGAGCTTGAGTCCGATTCCGTTAAGCGCAACCAGGACGCCATCGTGGTCAGCGGAACCGTACGCGAAAATTCCATGGATGGCATACTTATCATCGACGTCGACGCGTCGGGTAACCGGCGAATCGTTTCCGCGTCCTCGGTGGACATTATCCCGTCATCGTCATTGGATATCATGATGACGCTTTCGATGCGGGACGCGAGCGTTTTCAGCCTGCGTAAGGATGGCCGGCTCGATTTCGACCGGATACGGGCCGACGGCCTCAGTTACAACATCCTCACGAAAAACCTCCTATCTTCCTACGCTTCTTCCCCTTCGCCCCGTGAAATGAGCTCGCGGGATCTGTACGGCGAATTAGTTCGCCGTAGGTCGGAAAAACCTTCTCGATCAACCAATATGTACCTTATGGAGTTTCATAAAAAGTTCGCCATACCGCTTGCGGCTCTTTTTTTCTCTTTCTTGGCCTTCTCGTTGGGTCTCGGGGCTAAGTCTAACGGGCAAACGACGGGGTTTATTTTCGGCCTCATCATCGCGGTATTTTATTGGGCTTTGCTCATAGGCGGTCAGACGCTCAGCATGCGCCTTGGCTTAAACGGCGCTCTGATGATGTGGATTCCCGACGTCGCGATCTGCGGCTTCGGCGCCGCGTTTCTCGTTTTGAGGATATTGCCATGAGGACGCTCCATCTCTACCTTTTCCGTTTTTTCCTCCTCGCGTGCCTTGCGGCCCTGCTTTTTTTCGTGGTGTTACTGGAGTTGGGCGATCTTTTCGCTAACTTGTGGAAATATCTTTCCAATGATGTTCCCTTCAGGCAAGTTGGCGTCGTCATGTTCCTTTATTTCCCAAAATGCGTTTCTTACGCGATGCCGATGGCCGTACTTTTCGCCTCGTCTTACACTATCGGTTCCCTGTACTCCCGTAATGAGCTTACGGCGATTTTCTCTTCCGGCGTGTCCCTTCAGGCCTTTGCCTTTCCGCTCATCTTGTTTGGAGCCCTATTATCGGTAGCGTTCTTTTTCTTCGAGGATGGGGTGGTGATACGGACACTAGCGGCGCGGAATACCCTGAATCGGGCTTTGTTGCGGCAGGAGGATTCCCTCAGCAATACCAATATCGCGGTTCTGTCGAAAACGGGCGAGGTCGTGTACACGGCCGACTATTATGAGAGCAAGGACAATCGACTGTATTCGTTGATGGCGGTAAAGAGGGACTCGCGCAACGCGGTCGAATGCGTGCTTGTCGCCCCGCTTGCCGTTTGGTCGAAGGACCACTGGATCCCGAGCGACTTTGTCGTTTACGACCTCTCGGGCTCGGGTTCGACCGCAAGCGTCACTGATGCCGTCCCGTTCTCGCTTGACGAACCGCCGGAGACATTTATGCGAAACGCGACTTCCGTTGACGAGCTTTCCGTCGCCGCGGCTCGCGCCTATATCGATAATCTGCGAAAATCGGGAGTTCCGTACGCCCCGCAACTCTCGAATTACTACAAGAGATTTTCCTTCCCGCTCACGATTTTTATCGTCTTATTTTTTTCCGTTTCGCTCGGTGGGAGATTTCGGAAAAACGTTCTACTCATGAGCCTCCTGTTGAGCTTATCGGTCGCGGTATTGTATTATGTAACCCAAATGGTGACGATGCTTTTCGCTAAGTGGGAGTACATTTCACCGTTCGCGGGCGCGTGGACGCCAGTCGTGATTTTCACGGGATTAGGACTCGTGACGCTTCGCTTCGCGAGGACCTAACGCGCGCGGGGAAACGCTGGGCGTTTCCCATCAAATTTTTTTTGGATAGGTACATGAAAGACTCACGAAATATTTTTAGATTAACGCATCAAGACGGGCATGGCAGGGCGAGAACCGGCTTCATCGACCTGCCGCATGGAAGCGTGCGAACCCCGGCGTTTATGCCCGTCGGCACCAACGCGACGGTAAAGGCCATGACGAAAGATTGGCTTGAGGAAATTGGGTTCGAGATAATTCTCGCGAATACTTATCATTTATACTTGCGTCCAGGCTCTGAGATCATTCGGGCCGCGGGTGGTCTACATGGGTTTTCCGGTTGGAAAGGGAATTTTCTCACCGATTCCGGCGGGTTTCAGGTTTTTTCGCTTTCATCCTTTAGAAAGATAACGCGCGAGGGCGTGAAATTCCGCAGCCATATCGACGGCTCAGCCCATTTTCTCACGCCGGAAACCGTGGTCGGCCTTCAGGCGGACTTCAATAGCGATATTCAGATGCAGCTCGACGTATGCACGGGCTTTGGGACCGAGTGGAAAAAGGCGAACGAGGCGCTCATAATCACCACTGATTGGGCTAAACGGGCAAAGCGCGCCTGGGAATCGACTGCGGACGAATATCAGGGAGTCCTATTCCCCATCGTTCAGGGGAATTTCTATCGCGATTTACGAGAGCGAAGCGTCGAATCGGTCGTTGCTCTCGACGCGCCGGGCATTGCGATCGGCGGTCTTTCCGTCGGCGAGCCGCGCGAGGTGTATGCTGAATTCCTGGAATTTACCTCCAAACTCCTCCCCGATGAAAAGCCGCGATACGTTATGGGGATCGGCACGCCCGACTATATCCTTGACGCGGTCGCGAACGGTATCGATATATTCGATTGCGTCCTTCCCTCTCGCAATGCCCGTAACGGTTCCCTGTTTACCCGCGACGGAACGATCGCCATTAAAAAAGAGCGGTACGCGCGCGATTTCGGGCCCATCGACCCTGAATGCGGTTGTAAAGTTTGCCGCGAGTATTCGCGCGCGTATTTGCGGCATTTGTACAAGAACGACGAAATTCTCAGCTCGATGCTCGCGACGTACCATAATCTCGCCTTCATGCACACGCTTCTTCGGGAAATTCGGCAGGCTATCGACGGCGACACGTTTACCGAGTATCGCGCAAAATTCCTCGCGCGTTATACGGGGGGTGAAGCTTGACGGATAGGGCTTTCTTCGGGCGGCATGCCGCGGCTCTCGCTTTTTTTTTCCTGGCGTGCGCGCTGACCGGCGCGGAATCCTCGGAGCGCGATAAGCGGCTTAACGTCATTCAATACGGCCTTGAGTCCGAAGTGACGGAGCTCGTATCCACCCTTCAAACCGAGAACGACGACTCATACGACGGGGAATTGACGAAACTTTTCCAGACGACGCGAAGCTCGGCCGTTCGCTCCTCGATATTGTCGTTGTTCGCGAAGCAAAAAAAAGATACTCTCGGCGATTACGCCGTCACCGTTCTTGACGATCCCTACGATATCGATAAGTCTACCGTTTCGGCTGTCTTTGGCTACGTCACGGAATTGCGGCTTACCGCTTCCTTGCCGGCGATTCGCGCGATACTCCAGGGCGATAACGCCGAGTATCGTGATTCGGCGATCTCCGCGTTGGGTAAAATCGGGGAAAGCGAGGACGCGCAGTTTTTAGTCGGATATTTCGACGGTGACATCGCGGGTGACGAAAAAACGCGACTCATCATCAGGCAAAACGTCATGACGGCCCTCGGCGAACTTAAAGCGGTCGAGACTTTCGATAAACTCATGGCCGTGGCCCAAGACGAAGAGGAAAATTCGGTAATCCGCGCGACGGCGGCCGTCGCGATCGGTAAAATGAAGAACGGCGAGGCGGTTCCCGTCCTCGTTAAGCTTTTCGGCAGTTCCGATCCCGCGATACGGGCTGCCTCCATAACGGCGCTCGCCAATTTTACCGATACGGAAGCCGTCTCGACCATAGTCGAGGGTTTTAAGGATTCTTATTATAAAGTCCGACTCGAGTCCATTAAGGCGGCTCAAACGATGAAAGCGAGCGATATGATCGGGTCTCTTACCTATCGCGCGGAGCATGATCCGGTAAAGGCCGTGCAACTCGCCGCATACGAAACGCTCGGAACCCTGCATACGGGCAAGGCGGATGAATGGCTCAAGGACGTTTTCGTCAACGAGAAAAAAAGCGATGAATTGCGCGTAAAGGCGAGTTCCGTGCTTTTAAAAGAAAATTTTGACTTCATTTATCCGGACGTGGAGCGAGTCGCAGATTCCGCGCTTAAAGACGATAAAAAAAAGTGGCTGCGGTACGAATTAGGAAAGCAGTTAGCCTCGATAGAATCACAAAAGACGGAAAAGCTCGCTGAGTCGTACTTCTCGCAAAAGGACGTGCAAACTAAAAGCCTTGGATTGGACATGTTCGCGAAGAATCGCTATGCCTCCATGAAGTCGCAAATCCAAGAACTCGCGGCCGATGAAAAGCAGGGCGCGCTCCAGCGGCGCGCCAAGGCGATCCTTGATAAGGATTAATACGAGATAGAAGTAAGCAGCCGGTTGAGCTTCTTCACCGGGTCCTCGTAAGTTTTGAACGAGAACGTGACTTCGTAGTCGTGATCGGAGACGATCTTAAAGGTACGGTCCACGCAATTAGGTATAACCGTCTCGGTTTCCTCGGGAAAATACTCTGGCTTTAGCAGCGCGAGCGAGCAGGATATGCCGTCGTAGCGGATTTCGGCGATGCGCGGCGGGAATCGAACGAGGAAAACCAAGAAAGGCGATTGTCCGCCGCCGACCGAGAGGCGCGAACCGGGTTTCATGACATGCACGTTTCTTTTCCCGATATTCGTCGCTTGCCTATCGACGAAGAGCTCAAGCATCACGCGATCCGATCCATGCGAAGCTATCGTTTCATTGGGATTCGCGGCGTTAACGGCCGCTGTCTTGCGAACTCGCTTTTGCGCCGCGCGCACCAAAATCGAGGAGCGTTCGTCTTGTTCCGCCTGTAGCGATTTCTCTTGCGATGAAAGAGCGATGTCGGCACCGTACGTTTCTTTAGAGTCCGATCGCGCGCTCAGGAGAGACGATCGCTCCGCTGCCTGCGCTTTCGGCTGACCAAAAACCGTGCGCGGCGTTTTTTCGTCGCTTGACTGGGCGGATAAAACAGCGGCGGTTCCGCTTTTCGCGCCGAATTTCGCGAGTAAGGCCTGAGCTGCGGATTTGTTGTCGCCTGCTCTCGCCGAATCTAGCGGCGAATCCGCACGTTGGGCGTATGAATTCGCGGATTCGGGGCTACCGCTGGCGACCGCGGTCATCGGGGCATTTGCGCCGGGAACGATTGCCGAACCCCGGGCGATTTGTCTTCCCTCGATCTTCGGCTCGGCGCGCGAAACGGCTTGTGCTTTTGACATGGGGAAAACCGACGAATTCGCGGCGCTCGCGCCAACTCGCTCTGTCTCGGAGGTCTTATCGTTCTCCCTTCGTCGCGCGGAAAGAATCGCGTCGGACGCGGGCCTTGACGTCTTTTTCATGATGAAAACGAACAGTATGAGCACGAGCAAAATCGCGAGTACGACGAAAATGATAGCGACGAAAATCGCGCTTCCCGACTTTAAGGCCTGGGCGAGCGAGAAGTCCGTGATCGTGACCCGCATGGACGCGGATTGCGGGTTTACCCGCTGTTCGTTCGAGAACGCCAGGGTAAGGCGGATATCCTGCGGTCCTTTAGTATATGTCTTGGGTAAATTAATTTGCGCTCTCAACGTTCCGGCGCTATGCGGTCCAAGATTGAGAAAATCCGTTTTGTAAAGAACGTCGACGCCGTCTTGAGTGAATACGTCGGTTAATTCGAGATTGATTGGGGCGTCGGAGTCGTTGGAAACGCGGAGCGGGAGCAGAAAGAAGCGCCCCTGTTTTCCAAGGTCATCGGGAAAAGTAACGCGGGGGATGGAGAAGACCTTGTCGACGAACGCGATGGGGACGTTCTCTTCGGGCAATTCCGACTTTTGAATGCCGAGATCGTCCGTGAATTCGCCCGAAACGTCATAATAGTTTTTCGCCGCGCTTGAATCCGCCGCGACTTCCGTTCCCTGCAGAGTGGTATCAGGGTTTTCAGGCGCGTTATTGACACCCGCTAAAAGATTATCGTCGAGGGTTTTAATCACCGCGTCCTGCGGAAACGGCAGTTTAATGTAGTACACATTCCAGCCTGCGCCCCGAATGCGCCGGGACGTGCTAGAAAGCTCCGCCTTTATCTGCTCGCTCGTGTACGACGCGTACGGACTCGAGGCCGGAGGGTTAAAAATTCCGTCGGATATGACTATGATGATTTTTTGCCGCTGCTGATCGAGGCTCGACACGTAATGGACGGTGTACTGGAGCCCCGAAAGAAAGTCCGAGTTTTGCCCGAGCGGGTAGAGGAGCATAAAACGCGACACTACCCGCGACAGATCCTCCTCGCTTTCGATCGGCTGGGCGATTTCGAGGTTCACCCGGGAGTTAAAGGAAATTAAGTGAAACGTGTCCCCGCTTCGTACGAATTTTTTCGTTAGATCGACTAAGACGCGATTATTAATTTCCTCGAACCAAGGCAATATGGTTCCGGACGAATCCATCAAAACGACAATATCCGCTCCCGCCGCGCATACGGATGTCAGCGCGCTGCCCAAAAAAAGGAGCGCGAACATCATTTTGATTTTTTTCATGATCCGTCCTTATTCGTCAAAAAGTCGCGGTCGTTATCGACGAAATGGTATAATTGTACTCCCGTTCATTGATCGTGAATGTGAGCGTCTCGCCCTCGCGATGGTTGAGAATGGCGTTGCCGAACGGCGACATGTAGGAAATAACCGAATTGTCGGGATCGGATTCCCACGGCCCGAGGATCGTGTATTTCTCCTCTTGCTTCGTGTCGTTGTTCAGCAAGTGCGCCACGGTGCCGAAGGAAACGCGCGCGACGGTAACCGTCGTCGGGTCGAAAATTTGCGCGCGGTCGATTTCTTCCTGCAGCCGCGTCGCGGTCGCGTTCAGTATCGTCTGTCGTTCCTTCGCGGCTTTATACTCCGAGTTCTCCCGCAAGTCGCCGAGCGAAAGGGCGAAGCCGATTTCCTTCGAGTTCGCGGGAACCTCGACCTCGATGATGTTCTGGAGAGTTTTTTTCTTTTCCTCGAACATTTTCGAGGTGACGATCAAGCCGCGCGTGACGACCGTTTTTTCCTCGACGCCGAAGAACTTAAATCCTTTGTGGATTTCGAGGATCTTATTCCTCAGTTTCATCTTTTCGGCGGGATCGAGGTCCTTCACGTCGTCGATCAGCGTATACAGGCGCGTGATGGTGTCGACGTCGCTCTTGAGCATGTAAGACTCAAGGAGATTGTCCTTGCCCAGGAGTATAGTCTGGATTTGCCGGTTAATTTTGCGGTTTTCGGTCGTTTCGCGATGGTTCGCGATCTCGCGGAACGTGACGTCGAGTATGTGGATAAGCGTTATGAGCTGTTTCTCGTAGGGAATCGACAGCTCCTTAAACCAATCCGCGTCCTGCGCGTTCTTGAAGAACCAAATGACGGCTTCGCGGTAATCGCGATAGTTTTCGTAGCTCAGCGCGGCGAGGGCTTTGACTTTGTCGGTGTACCCCTCGCGGATCAGGGCGTCGATGATCTCGTTTGACAGGACTGTCGGGAAAAGCTTCACGAAAACGTCGGCCCAATCGGGCAGGAAGTTCTTGATGTGCATCAAGTAGCTGCGCTTCAGGTCGTTATCCTTAATGGCCGTGTACACGAGCGAGGGATTCTCGATCTCAGAGAACAAGTCGGAGAAATTAAACTGTAGGCCGGGATTCAGATGCGGGTGCTTCGCGACTATTTGCTTCACGACTAAGTAGGACGCGATCGTTTGCTCGTTAACTTGGTTAAACGCCTTCAGGTATCCGGTGAAATACGTGAACATCTCGGCGAAATATTCCGAGTCGGGCTCGGCCTTTTCGGAGAAGGTCATGAGAAGGTCGATGCGCGCGAAGAAATTTTTCTGCGCCTTAAATTCGTTAAAGAGCTTTTCCTCGACGGAGATCGGCCGGTCGCGCACGACGAAGAGGTCAATGTTCGTCGGGTTAACGCCGAATCCGGGATCGTCTTTGAGGATGGCGCGCGCTTTCGTGCTCCATCCGGTCCACTCGTTGGCGGTGAGCACGGACGGCACTAACTCGGCCTTAATGTGCTTGAGGTCGCAATTATTGTCGTAGCTCTTGATGATGGTGCGAAGGGCCCACGAGGGGTCTTCCTTTACTTTTGAGGTAAGTTTTTCTTTCTTCCAAATCGACTTAAGCACCCAAATATGGTCCTTGCTGAGCGTTTGAAGGGCGTTAACCGCCATTTTGAGGCTCATCGTATGACCGCGTTTTTTCGCGAAGTCGATCGTTATTTCGTCGTTCTTGACGCTCGCGATTCGGCCGACGCCCCAAGATCGATGGAAGACGAAATTGCCCGCGTCGAACGAGATATGCTTCTCGAACTCGCCGATGGCCTCGAAAACGTTTCGCCAGCCCTGATTGAGGTTGGATGCCTTGATGTATTCGTCGAGTTGGCTATGCCCGGCGTGCTTGCCGCGGAAGCACTCGACGATTTCTTTTCGCGCCCAGGAATCCTTGTCGTCGTAAGAAAGGATGAGCTTGAGGATATCGATAGCGGTATCCCATTCGCTGTTATCCTTATAGTAGACGTAGACTTCCTGCATGAGCATCGCGCTGCGGTCGTCGCCCATGATTTTGGCGATTTTTCGCTGAACGTGATAGAAGAAATCAATTTCCTGCGGAATGAGCGCGACGAGGTGAGACCAAATCTCCTTGACGGAATTCCCTTGCTTTCGGTTAATGTACCGATAGAGCGCCTTTTTGTAGAAATCGACGGCGGTCTCGCGGTCTCCGTCCTTTTCGTATTTTTCGGCGAGAAGCTTAGTAAGGTCCGCTTCCTCGTAGTCGATCTTGACGATGCGTTCCCAAATCTCAAAAATTGCGTCGTTGTTCGTCTCTTTGTAGCAATCGGCGAGCGTTCGCAACGCGTATTTGGATTCACCGAATTCGAGGACGCGGTTGCACAGGTGCTCGACTACGGGGGTTTTATGGTTATCGATGAAAATGCCGATGAGCGTGACGAGCGCGGAATCGTCGAGTAATTGCTTCGAAAGCGCGCAAATGCCCGAAATGTACAGCGCTATGATGCTGTTTTTCGTGTGCGAAAGATGCTCGTCGCAGATCGCCTTAATTTCGTCGACGCTTTTTTCAGCTTGCGCGTCGCGGATAACGGAATCAAGATCCTTGAAATTATTTATAGAATAATTACTAATCGTCGCGCGGGTCCATTTTTCCTCATTCAGCATATCCTGGACGGATTTAACTAATGTGTCGGACATATCTTCTCTCCTGAAAAACCGGTTTAAATGGTGTACTTGGCGTACACGCCCATATCCAGCAATTTAATCTTAAGCAACACTTCGTTGATTCTCGCCTTATCGTCGTTCACGTTCACGTAATGGTCGATAAGCCAAAAATATCTATTTATAAGCCGAGGGACGATATTCGCCTTCGCGTCCTCGTTCGAGTCGCGCAGCTCGCTTTCAAGCGAGAAAATCGTTTGTTTGAGCTTACCAAACTCAAGCGCCCTCAGCTCCCTTTTTACGTTCAAAACGCCGTATAGCACGCCGTACACGGGAATCCATTCAAGCAAGAGATTTCCCGCGTATCCTAAAGAAGAGACTAAATCCACCAATCGGTGTATGATTTCCGACTCTAAATAACAAAGTTCGACTTTATCGGCCCCAAGAAAAAAAGCCTCCCGAAACAGCACTTTAGCCGACCGCACCTCGCCGAAGAGCGCATAGCAATCGGCGAGTTCCGCGAGTATGGCGGGCGAACCACCGTCACCATCCCGAGCCTGTTCAAGCAAATGCAGGGCCTTTTCATAATCCCCGAGCGATTTATAGCACAGGCCTATTTTTCGGTATAATTCAGGATCTTGCTGCGAGCCATCCTCTCGAAACAGTGATTGGTAAAATCCGAGCGCGAGGGTAAAGATCCCGTGCTTAAAGGCATACAGAACCGACTCGTTTCTCCCCCCTTGCTTTTCCATAAAAGGAACGAAAGATTTCCATGCGGCAATGAGGCTTTCGCCTTTTTCAAAAGCCGTAGCCGCCGCCATGGCTTTTTTTTGCTTATCGGTCCAGTAATTGATCCCCGTCAATGCGTACAGAACCTCGTCATTCTCAAGATCCCGCTGCAGAATCGCGTTTACTTCACGGTTAGCCTGCTCCAATTCTCCCGATTTGAGGAGTTCATATACATGAGGAAGCATTCCAACGACAGGTTGACCAGTCATACTTCGTTTCCATTATACTCATTCCCGTCGTTTAGTCAATTAAGAGATTGTATTTACAGGTTTTGGCGAGTTTGGTAATATATACCATATGAGTAAATCTTATCTACTAGCGCCATCGATTTTAAGCGCTGATTTTTCTAATTTAGCCGAGTCTATCGCCCTTATTGAGCGAAAAGGCGGCGACTTAGTTCATATCGATATCATGGACGGCCACTTCGTGCCCAACCTAACGATCGGGCCGATAGTTATTGAATCGATTCGATCAAAAACAAAACTGCCGTTTGACGTGCATTTAATGGTAGATAATCCAGCGGACTATTTAGAACCGTTCGCGAAAATCGGCTGCGAATACATTACCTTCCATATAGAGGCATGCGTACACGCGCATCGACTGGTATCCCGCATTCATGAACTCGGTTGTAGGGCAGGCGTAAGCCTCGTTCCCTCGACGCCCGTTTCGGCGCTCGAGGAACTTTTGCCCATCGTCGATATGGTTCTCGTGATGTCGGTGAACCCGGGTTTTGGCGGTCAAAAACTCATCCCGTCCTGCCTCGATAAAGTGCGCGAACTGAAAAAAATACAGCGGAATCGAGGATTTTCGTATATAGTATCAGTGGACGGCGGAGTGAACTCCGAGACTTTGCCGCTCGTTCTCGACGCGGGTACCGACCTCGTCGTTTCCGGTTCCGCTTTCTTTTCCGGAGTGCTTGAGGGATTCTAGCGGTTTGCCGCTCGTTCGCATGGAGTACGATAATGCAGAAAAAAACGCTTTTCGCGATGCTCGCCTTATTCATCGGCGCCTACGTATCCGCGCAGGACGCGCTCTCCGCCGGATTGGACGCCTACGCGCGCTCCGACTGGCCGACGGCGACGCTGTCCTTTCGCAAAGCTACCTCTCTTCCGAAAGCCGGCGCGGAACCCTGGTATTGGCTCGTGATGTCGGAGTTGGCTCAGGAAAAATACGATGATGCCACGCGGGATATGCGCCGTTTCGTCGCGTCGTTCCCGGATGATTCCCGCGTCGCCGACATTACGTACCAAAGCGGCCGCGTGAGCTACCTTCAGGGCGATTATGAGAATTCCATCGGTACTCTATACGATTTTATAAAAAAATGGCCGCGCAACGACTCCATTCCCTCGGCCTACTATTGGATCGGGGAGTGTCTCTTTGCGGTCGGTCGCTTCGACGAAGCAAAAAGCGTGTTTTCTGTCGTCCTCACTCAGTACCCCACGAGCGTTAAGCGGGAGGCGGCCGCGTATCGCCTTGCGTTGTTGAAAGAGACGGCGAAACAGGATGAGCTGTTGAAGTTGCTCAAAATGAGCCACGAGGAATCGCTTCGCGTGATCGAGGATTATCAGCGGCGCGAAAAGACGTATGAACAGGCGATCGTCGCGTATCAAAAGCGCATTTCTGAAATGATAAAAGACACGCGGGTCGGCGACCTTGAAAAGCAGCTCGGGGACGAAAAAGTACGCAATTCCGAACTGCTTGACCAAATTTCCCAGTTACAAGTGCAAAACGCCGAGCTCGCCGCTTCGCTCGCTATGTCCGGCGCGCCGGTGAATACCTCCGATACTGCGAACTCGGACTTAAACTCCTCGGATCCCGAAACGAGGAGGCGAGCCTTGGAGGCTTTAATGCAAAAAGCTCGCTCGGTCCAGCAAATGTACGATAAAATAGATTCGACGGGAGGATCGCAATGATGAAAATCGCACGGCGTTTCGGCTTTCTCGCGGCGGTTTCCTTGGTCGCTTCGCTTTCTTATGCCACCCCGGTGGAGATCGTTCATGGCTCCCAAAAGCTGGTGCTCTATCCCGAAACGGGCAGGTTCTCCCTTTTAAAATTAGCGCCGGTGGGGAAAAATCGTTTTGAGCCCCTGTTTGACGACAGGAATTCCTCTTCGACGAGTTTTTTTTCCGTCTCGTCAAATGGGCGCGTTTTTAAGCTCGAGAAAAAGAATGGGCGTCCCGTCGTATTTGACAAGCTCCCTGACGGCGGTAAATTCACGTTTACGCTTACGGATGACTTTCAAGTCGTGCAGACAGTCTCGTTCGTCGGCGGGGCAGGAGCGGAACCCCTCGGAGTTCGGGTGGAAACGGCTGTCGAGAATACTTCGGGGAAACCCGCTACGTTCGCCTGCAAGGCCCTTTTTGATACCAGTCTCGGAGAGTCTACGGGTTTGCATTTCTCTACGGACATCCGTAATAGGGTCTCGACCGAGACTAAATTCGACCCATCGCTCGATCCCGATCGGTACGTACTTTCGGCTAACGCCCCGTATTCGCTTCTCTTCGCGCTGAAGGGGCCCTCAATCTCGACGCCGGCCGCCGTGTACGCCGCGAACTGGGATCGCCTGAATACGCTTGCGTGGTTGCCCGAATTCGTCACGGGTCGTTCTTTTAACACAATTTATTCCGTTAACGATTCGGCTCTCTTGTTCGTATGGCCTGAAAAGAAACTTGAGGCGAACGAATCGGCGAAGTACGCCCTGGTCTTGGGGCCTTCTACCCCTGAATTATTAGCGTACAGCGCGGAACCCGCATCGCAAAGACCGGGCGTTCCCGTCGCGAAAGCGAGCGTGTCGGCGGATAAAGCCGTCGAGGCGGAAAAAAACGAGCTCGTGGAGCAAATACTCGCCCGTATCGCGGAAATAAACGCGAATCCCAGCTCCGCGTCGGACGATGAGCTTGCCAAGCTTAACGGTGCATTGGATTTATTGCTTAATTCGGTCAAGGAATGACGAATACGGATGGCAACGACACTACTCGAGCGCGGGAAAAAAGCCTTTTATCGGAAAAAATATAACGACGTCATTACGCTACTTGAACCGAATGTCATTCAGTATCGCGATTCGTTTCAGTTTTACTATGTCCTCGGCCTCGCGTGCCTGTATACCGGCGACGCCGGCGGCGCATCATCGTATTTTCAGCGCGCGCGGCAAATTAAAATGCGCGACCCTGACTTATTGACCGCCCAAGCGGCGCTTTTTTTGCGGCGAGGCGACACCCATCAGGCCGTGGAATACTGTCTTGAAGCCTTAGAGTACGCCCCGTCCCATAAGCTCGCCCGGCGGACCTTGGACTTTATCAGGAAAAAAGGCGACGCCGACACCATTTCGTCCTGTGTCGAGACAGGGAAAATTACGCGGTTTTACCCTCGGCTAACCAATAAAAACAAGCCTAAAATCGCGCTCGTCCTCGGTTCATCGCTCGTCGTACTCGGTTTTCTCGCGGTGGCGTTCCTGCCTCGCGCGATCGCCTCGAGGCAGAAAGCGTTAGCGCCTCGCGCGGACCTCTCGTCATTCGCCTTGGATAGCGACGAAAGGTCCTCGAGCGTTGATTTAGACGGCTCGTTTCGTTATGTGCT
>QKAR01000049.1 GCA_003246335.1 Spirochaetales bacterium
CGCGTTCGCGAGCTCGAGCGCCTCGGCGTTTTTCACGAGTATTCCGTTCTGGGATCCCTTTCCAGAACCGACCATGATGGCCGTCGGAGTCGCCAGTCCCAGGGCGCACGGACACGAAATGACGAGCACGGACACGGCGAACGATAGGGCCGACGAAGGAGACTCGCCGGCAAGCAGCCACGCGACGCCGACGGCGATGGCGACGCCCATGACGACCGGGACAAAAACGCCGCTGATTTTATCGGCGAGATGGGCGATCGGGGCCTTCGACGCGGAAGATTCCTCCACTAACGAGATAATGCGGGCAAGAGTCGTATCGGTACCGACGCGCTCGGCGCGAAAGGTAAAGGACCCGTTCAGGTTTATCGAACCCGACCATACGGAGTCGCCCTCTTTTTTCGCGAGCGGAATGCTCTCGCCGGTCAGCGCGGAGCTATCGACCGATGAGTGACCCTCGACGATGATCCCGTCAACCGGTATATGCTGGCCTGCCGTAATGAGGATGAGGTCCCCGACTCCGATTTCCTCAACCGAGACGCGCATTTCCTTTCCGTTTCGCAAAACGGTCGCGACGTCGGGCCTCAGCGTCCCTAGTCGGCGAATCGCGTCGGTCGTCTGGTTTTTCGCCTTTGCCTCCAGGAATTTCCCGAGCGTCACGAGCGTCAATATCACGCCAACGGAATCGAAATACACGTCGGAGGGAGCGTGGCCAAAAGCGGTCGCGTACAGAGCGACGACTCCTTGCGCGAACGCCGCCGACGACCCGACCGCGATGAGGGAATCCATGGTCGGCGACCGTTTAACGAGCGCGAAAAATCCTTTTTTATAGAAGGAACCGTTAGCGATCATGATGGGAATGACGAGCAAAAATTGAGTGAGGGCCGCCGCGTCCGAAAAGCCTCGACCGGCTCGAAATGCCTCCGGAAGCGGAAAATCGAATAGCCGGGACAGGGAGAGATACAAAAGAGGAAGCGCGAACGTTAGGGATACGGCGAAGCGAGCTCCCAAGCGCTCCCTGAGGAGAGGCTGAGTAGGCGCGATCCGCCGTTCGAGGGAATCTTCGCGCGCGACCGCGTCGTAGCCGGCGGCCCGAACCGCGGAAATGATGGCGCCCTCGTCCAAAACGGTTTCGTCATACCGCACGGTCATCGTATTCGCGAGTAAGTTTACGTTCACGAAGCCGGCGCCCGTAAGCCGCTCGACGGATTTTTCCACCACTACCGAGCAGGACGGACAGGTCATGCCCGTAACGTCGAATTTTCGCGTGATTTCCATGCGTACTCCCTAGACACCCCCCCGGGGTGTCGCGCACACAGAAAACATACGGTTATCGCGCCTACCCGTCAAGTCCCGCTTGCGCCGCTTGGCCTATTTTTATATTATCTGTTCGCGATCGACGCTCCGCGCGAACGCCCAAAAGAATATGAGAATTACCGTTATCGTGCCGGTCGATCGCGTCGCGCGACGCGTCGGCGACATCATGCAAAAACTTCTCGCGAATCCCTACGAGGATAAAAAGCTCATCGTGGCCGTCGACGGCGTCCCGACGGACGAGATCGAGACCGCCATCGAGCCGTACCGGGATCGCGTCACCGTACTGTACAATAACGCCCAGCTCGGTAAGGCGGCGACCCTTAACCGCATAGCGCTCGCCGAGGAGACGGACGTCCTATTGATGCTGGACAACGACGTCGAGTTGCCCGACGACGCGAACTGGCTCTCAAACCTCGCGCGGGCCATGGCCGACAAGGACATCGTGGAAATCCCGAAAGAGGCGGTGCGATCCTCCGTAATTTCCAGAATGATGGCGTTTGAGTTCCTTTCGTACGCGATGACGTCGCTCACCATGGCGCGTTGGGCCGGCGAGTCGCCGTCCATGAACGGCGCGGCCTTCGCCGTTCGGTCGGAATTGTTCCGTAAACTCAACGGTTTCGCCCCGGTTATTAACGAGGACATGGATTTCGCCGCGCGCGCGTTCCGAGAGGACGCCTCGTTTGGGTATCCCGCTGAACTCAAGGTCAGGAACGACGTTCCCGCGACGGTGCGCGATTGGTTTACCCAGCGAAAGCGATGGGCCATGAACAACGTGCTGTGGCTCAAGGTCAACTTTACGCTCATCGTCAGGAATTTCTTCGCGAAACCGGCCCTTGCCCTTTCGTCGGCGATCTTGATGCTCCCGTTCCTCACCTACGTGATGGTGTATTTTCTCGCGAAGAAATCGCACATTACGCTCCTGATCCCGCTCCTCTTCCTCGCTTCCCAGCACTTCCACGCCCTCACCGGATTGCTGTTCCTTCCCGAGCATTTACGCCTCCTTTCGGTCGACGGTTGGATCGCGACCGTCGTCGGAGCTATCGTCGCGGCCATAATGTATTTCGTCTTTTCCCGCCTCACGCGCTTCCATTTCAATATACTCGACTTCGTGTGCTTCTATTTTTTTTACTCGCCGATATGGCTCACCGCGAACGTCGTCATGTTCGTCGCCATGCTGTTCAAGATCGACGTGAAAATCGATTGGAACGTCGGGGAAAAATAGCTCGGGACAAGCCATCCGACGGCGCGAGTGGATTGAAACGGACGCGGGAATCGGTGTATAGTCCAACCGCGCGTGATCCATTAGCTCAGTTGGATAGAGCGGTCGCCTCCTAAGCGACAGGTCGGACGTTCGACTCGTCTATGGGTCAAAAAAATTCGTCTCGGACGCAAGCGCGCCCGAGACGAATTTCCCCGCGAAAAAAATCCCGCAAGCCGCGAACGCGCGTGCTACAATCCTTCGCATGAACAAACGTTTTTTTCCCCGTTCCGCATGGGGAAAGCTCATGTTCGCCCTGGCATCCCTCTGCCTCGCCGTCGGCGTCTTTCTCGCGGGAAAAACCGCCTTCAATCGCGTTCGGCTCGCGCATTCCTACTCGGGCATGCTCTCCGCGTACCCGAGACTCGCGATCGAGCGGATATCCTTCTCGAAGTATCTCGTGCAGGGAACCCTGCCCGACAACGACCCGCACTTCGCCCGCCTGGACATTTGGCTCGTCGCCGGATCTGCGGACATTCAATACGACCTTTCGCAATTCCGGATAAACCGGAGAAAAACCGATTACCTCACGAAAACGCTCGCGCTTTCGTACTCCGGGACAACGCCGTTCCGGGCGATGGCAAGCGTCGCGATTGACCCGACCCGGGTCCGGAAAATCGAAACCGTCAAGCCGCGCGAGTACGGGGCGGACGAATTACGGGAAATGAAGAAAACGGCGGCGCTCGCGCTCGGCGCGGCGGGGACGGCCATCGGCGGAACCGCGGGCTTTGGCGCGGGAAACGCGGCGATGACGGCGTTCGGCCCGCTATCAAGCGCGTCGCCGGCGACGCGATACTCTGGAGGCATCGGCGCCCTTATCGGCGCGGCGGCGGGCGGCGCGCTCGGGGCCGGCGCGGCCTATTGCTTTACGGATACGTTCATCGCGTCGCTGCAGGGAAATTTCTCCGGGGAAGCGTCGGCCATGGACATGATCGCGGCCGCTAAACCGATCATGGAGCGGGAATTGCTCGAATCAGGCGAGTCCGAGCAAGCGAGGATAGAGAGTTTCGAGGCGAGACTTTCGGCCCTGGCGAAACGCGCCGGCTGGGCTTCAGTCATCGTCGAATACGGGAAGGGCCGCTAAGATGGGGAAAAAAATCCGAACCGCGATCAACGCGGCGAAAATCGCCGCGACCGCCGCCACGACGATCCTGCTCGGCGTCCTCGTCGTCGTCGCCGTCAACTCCTTCGACGGCTCGATCTTTTCGAAACTCGCCGAGAGGATACCGGGGATCAAGTCCTTCATCGTCAAAACTTACCCAACAGGGATGTACGCTCGCTCTTCGCGGGACATCGGCGCGCTCAAGCTCGCGCGCTACGATATCGATTTTCTCGCGTCCTTCACCGGCGCCGGCGGACGCTACGTGGCGCTATACCCGTTTTCGGTCGAGGCCGAAATCCCGATAGACCGCGCATCCATCGACGCTAAGACGGGAGAACTCGCCCTGCCCGCGCCGCGATACTTCGCGGCATTGAACGAGGACCGCGCGGCGGGAACCGTCTTCATGGACACGCTTTCCCTCGATTGGAACCAAGAGATCGCGCCGGTTCTCGCGATGTATCGGGAAAAAAGCGTCGATCTCGCCCTCGCCGACGAGGGTTTCACCGACAGCGTCCGCGCGCGCGGCGCCGAATTCGCGAAAGACTTGCTGGGCGTAGCGTCCGTTCGGTGGGTAGACGTGGAAAGCAATGAGTCGAAAACCGAGGCCTTCGTCTCAAAGCGCGTGCCCGTCGCGTTCAGCGCGCAGGGAGACGGAGGCCGCACGAAATTCTCCGAGGCCCCGTCATACCGAGACGCCCTCGTCGCGACGACCTCCCGATTCGACGCCGATGGCGTCGCGTCGTTCCGGTTCGGAAGGGCGGGGACCATGCTCGGCTCGTTTGACGCGTTCGCGGCGAAATTCGATTCGCCGTCCGCGTTGCGCGGCCGCGTACGCTTTCGCTACCATGACCCGATCAATCCCGGCGCGGTAACTTTCGTGAGCTTCGCCGACGACGGATATCGCGAGGCGTTCGTGTACGCGCGCGGATCGACCGCGGTGTACTACGTCGACGCGAGCGAGGCCGCGGAAATCAACGCCGAAGGCTTCGCGCAAAGCGTCGCCCCGGCCCTGCTCTATTTGGCTGCAAGCGCCCGGGCAAACGGGGACGACACGCCGGAAAGAAAGCGATACGCCGAGTATTGGCGAGCCTACGAAAACGCCCTTTCCGAAATTCGCGCCTCGGGGGGCCGAATCGCGCCGAGACGGCTCGGCAACGCCTTCGACACGGCCTTACGTGATATCGAGAGACTTGAAACGGAATGGGCGGGCGAAGGCGCCGCCCCTTCGGCTGAACTTTCGCTCTTACGCAAGCTCAAGGGATGGGACGGGGATTCCGAGCGGGATGGGCCGGACGGGTTTTCCGCGTACGAACTATTGCGAGTCGCCGCTGAAAGCACGGAACTTGGGGGAAGCGTCGCCGCGACGCTCTGGTCGATGGGCGAGGAAATCGGCCTTTCCCCGGAACAGACGGAAGGGCTCCGTAGGGATCTCGTCTCGAAAGGAACCGCCGTGAGCGAGAAACTCCTAGCGAGCCTCACGCCAGAGGAACGCAACGAACTCATCGGAAATTTCATGCGAAATCGCCTCAACCGGAACGAACCGACGGCGGCGTACCGGGACGAAAACGGCAAAAACGAGGAATGGCTCTATTATGGGAAATCCGCCCTCGAATGGAAAGCGGCCGCGGGACAGCTCAAAATCAGCGAACGGCTCGCCGCAAACGGATTGGGCCGAGGCAACGAGTTCGTGCTCGTTTTCGCCGAACGGGAGGAAAAACGAGGCCTTTTCGCGAAATACGACGCGATCACCATCGACGAAACGCGCGTTGGATACTACCGCAACGCCGGCCGATGGCTGGGATTCCTTTCAACTTCCGATTCGACGCCCATTTCCGACGTGCGCGTCACCGAGGGGGCGTTTACCGTCGGAAAGATTTCGGCGAGTGAGCGACCGGAAATAGCCGCGGCCCTCGGCGCTTTCGCCGCCGCTTTTCGGGATCCATCCTACAACCGCGAAAGGGTTGAAACGCTGATGCGCGGAAACCTTCGCCAACAAGCCCTAGAGGTTCTCAGCAGACCAGAATTTCCATAAGAAACTGAGCCACTCTCCACCAACTTTTATGCTAGATCTTTCAAAACTTCCAGAGTTTCGAAAGAGCCTCCGCTATTGTAAAATTGTATTTTTTTACTAAATTAAACGGTTGATATGCATATTTATGCATTGACTTACCCGCTCAGCTTTGCTATGTTAGTCTCCGTTATCAATTTTCAATGACGAAGACGTCAGTTCCCTTTTTTTAGGGGGATTGACGTCTTTTTTTTTTGGAGGAATGGATCGCATGAACAAGAGAACGGAAACCAGCGTCGGATCGGAACGAAGCGCGACCGTGAGCGAAGGGCCGATCGTGAATGAAACGGGACCGATTCCTGAAATCCGGGCAACCCACATCGGCATGACCTATCAAGCCGACGGGGGAAACAGCGTAACCGCGCTGGAAGACGTAACGCTCGATATCCAAAAAGGCGAATTCATTTCATTGCTGGGCCCGTCCGGATGCGGAAAGACGACGCTCTTGCGCATCATCGCCGATTTGCTCCATCCGACCGAAGGGACGATTTCAGTCGCCGGCGACACGCCGAAAAACGCGCGACTTAGCCGCAAGTACGGCATCGTCTTCCAGAATTCCGTTTTATACGATTGGCGCACCGTACGCAAGAACATCAGGCTCCCGCTCGAGGTGATGAAAATAAAAAAAGAGGAGTGGGACGAGCGCGTCGACTCGATGCTTGAGCTCGTCGGACTCACCGATTTCGGCTCGCATTATCCGCGACAGCTTTCGGGCGGCATGCAGCAGCGCGTGTCGATAGCCCGGGCCCTCGCGATCAACCCGGAAATTCTCCTGATGGACGAACCCTTTTCAGCGCTTGACGAATTCACGCGCGAAAAGCTCCAGGACGACTTGCTGAAAATTTGGAGGCGCACGAGCAAAACCGTCATTTTCGTGACCCACAATATCGCCGAGTCGGTGTATCTTTCAGACAGAGTCTGCGTCCTCTCGCCCCACCCCGGCAGGCTTTCCGCCATCGTCGACATAGACCTCCCCCGCCCGCGCACGAAAGAAATGCGCGAATCGCCGGAGTTCTTCACGCTCGTCTCCCGCATTCGCAATAGTTTCGAGGGGGTATGACGGATGGGAAAGCAACGCGCGTTTATTAAATCGAATCGCTTCGTCACCCTCGTGTGGGTTTTCGGCATCGTCGCGGCCTGGGAACTTGGCGCTTTTTTCATCGCCAACGTCCTTCACGACCGCATGACGCAAAGCAAGCTGCCGTTCCTTCACAGCGTGCTCGCGACCATAGCATCGAACGCGGGTCTCTTGGGCACGGCCTGCCTGACGACGCTCTCGCGGGCCATTCTCGGTTTCGCGCTCGGCGCGTTAGTCGGCTTCGCGCTCGCCGTGTTCATGAGCCTTTTTCGGTCGATCGAGAAAATCGCGTACCCGTACCTTTTGCTTTCGCAAATGGTTCCGATTTTGGGACTCGCCCCGGTCGTCATTTCCATCGTGCATAAAGTGAAGTTCGGCTCAGTCACGATTCCCGCGAGCGACATCACGCGCATCATCATCGCCGCCTACATCACCTTTTTTCCGGTCGCGACGAATATGCTCGCGGGACTCAAGAGCGTCGGCGAGGACCAAAAAAACCTTCTATATATGTACGCCGCGAAAAAACCGGCGGTGTACGTAAAGCTCATGCTGCCGTTCAGCGTTCCGTTCCTCTTTTCCGGGCTCAAGATCGCCGCGCCGCTCGCGATAACCGCGTCGATTCTGGTGGATAGCTTGGGCGCCGCCGGCGGAATCGGCTACAACCTGACGTATTCGCTCTACACGGGAACCTATTCGATTTTCTGGGCGAGCGTGCTGTGCAGCGCGACGATGGGCATCCTCGGGTATTACGCGATGGTCATGCTCGAAAAGGCGTGCATGCCTTGGCAGTCGCGCGCGGCGGCGGGAGGTTCTAAATGAGCGTTCCTTCGCGCAAGGCCATCGAGACCGCGGCGAGCGTCCTGCTCCCGATCGCGTTCGGTATCGTCATCGTCATCCTGTGGGAGGCGAAAGTTTTCCACGCTCTTTTGGGGGTGAAGGTGCTCCAGCTTCCGGTGCCGAGCAGGATCGCCGGCGTATTTTCGGAAAACATCGCGAAAATCATTCCCGACGCGCGACTCACCCTGCAGACGGCGATCGGAGGGCTCGCGCTCGGATCGTTCATCGGTTTTCTCGTCGCGGTCGTCGCGACTCACTTTCCCAAGTGGGGATACGGCGGGCTGACGGTTCTTTCGGCGTTTAACGCGATACCGGTCGTCGCCCTGTCGCCGATCATGAACGTGTGGTTCTCGTCGGCGTCGGCCGCGAAAATCGCCGTCGTCACGATCACCTGCATGGTCGCCATGGCGGTCAACGCCTACCGCGGGCTCAATGATCTCAAGCCGTTCGCGCTCGACCTCATGCGCTCGTACGCCGCGGGGAAGACCTCGATTTTCTTCCGGCTCCGCCTGCCGAACTCGGTTCCGTACATTTTCACGGCGCTCCGCATCAACGTCGCGTCCGCCATGATCGGCGCCATCGTCAGCGAGTATTTTTCGTCGGCGAGCAACGGCCTCGGCTTCGGGATTCGCAACAAGCTCTCGACGGGCCAGTTTCCCCTCGGATGGGCGTACATCATCGCCGCGTCCGTCATCGGAATCATTCTCTACATGATCGTCGTTACGCTGGAGGCAGGGGCCACGCGCCACCGAGCCAACTAGCTTATGGATACAAATGGAGGTATCGTAATGAAAAAATCAACAACAATCGCCCTGAGCGCCGCTCTCGCGCTCGCGACTGTCGTCGGGTTCGCCGGCTGCGGCGGAAGCAAAGAGGCGAAAAAGGCGCCCGGAGAACTCGACGAAATCACCATTCACCTGAAATGGCTTCCCCAGTCGCAGTTCATGGGATATTACGTCGCAGACTCGATGGGCTACTACAAAGACGAAGGCCTGAAAGTCACGATCACCCCGTGCGACGGAACGATCGCTCCCGAGCAGGGCGTGAGCACCGGCACCGCCGATATCGGCGTTACCTGGGTTCCCACCCTGTTGACCTATCAGGCCCAAGGCTATGACTTCGTCGAAGTCGCGCAGATTTTCCAGAAATCCGGTCTCTTGCTCGTCTCCAAGAAAACCGCGGGCATCGACTCGAGCGCGAAGATCACCGCGTCCACGAAAGTCGGCAACTGGGGTCTCGGTAACGAATACGAGGTTAAGGCCCTTCTCCAGAAGCTCGGGCTCCCGACCACGTACGTCAACCAGGACTTCACGATGAACGCCTTCGATAAGGGCGACATCGACCTCGCATCCGCGATGACCTACAACGAGTACGGCCTCGTCATCAACTCCTACACCGGCGGACTCGGCTACGGCGCGGATAACGTGAACGTCGTCGACATGAACGACGAGGGCGTCGCGATGATGGAAGACTGCCTGTTCGTCTCCAAAGAGTGGCTCAAGGATTCCAAGAACGAGGACAAGCTCGTCCGATTCCTCCGCGCCTCCCTCAAGGGATGGAAGACCGCCTGCGACGACACGAACGCCGCGGCCTCGATCGTCATGGCTGCCGGTTCCAGCATCTCGCTCGAGCATCAGCAGTTCATGGCCGCCCAGGTCAAGAAACTCGTCGATCCGGAAGAAGCGGCCATCGGAAGCTTCAACGCGGCGAAGCTTTCCCAGACCCTCGAGCTGACCCAGAAGTACGCCGAGCTCGGCGACTCCAGCGCGATGGATAAGCTCAAGACCCTCACGCTCGCCGACCTGTACACCGACAAGTACTACGGTCTCGCGACCAAGTAAGAAAATCGCTGTATCCGGGCGCGGCGACGCGCCCCCATCGGCTCGGTCGCACGATCCCGCGCGGCCGGGCCGATTCATTCTTTTCGACGCGCGGGAATTTGACGCATGTCCGCTCGCTCTCGCCCGCGGACATACGTGAAATAGCAAGAAACCCTTTAAGGAGGCATACCATGGATCTCATCGTTAAAAACGGATCGGTCGTTACCCCGTCGGAGACTTTCGTCGCCGACATCGGCGTTTCCGGCGGAAAAATCGTCGCGATCGGAAAGGACCTTTCCGACCCGAAAGCCACAGTGGTCGACGCCGGCGGCAAGTACGTCCTGCCCGGGGCCATCGACGTCCATACCCATCTCGCCATGCCGTTCGGCGGCACCGTTTCCGCCGACGACTATGAGTCGGGCACGCGCGCCGCGGCGTGCGGCGGCGTCACGACCGTCTTCGATTACGCGATCCAGCGCAAGGGCAAAGGCATCGTCGAGACCGTTTCCGAGCGCCGCAAAATGGCCGAGCCCGGCGCGTGCGTCGACTTCGCGTTCCACTGCGCCATCACCGACCTGAACGGGGGAGCGTTGCTTGACGAATTCCCCGCGGCGGTCGAGTACGGCGTGCCGAGCTTTAAATGCTTCATGGTCTACAAGAAAGAAGGCATGATGGTCGACGACGGCACGCTCGCGAAAATCCTGCAAAAATCGAAAGAGGCCGGCACGCTCACGAACGTCCACGCAGAAAACCCCGACGTCATCGATGTCAATGTCGCGAAGTTCCTCGCCGAGGGAAAAACCTCCGCGTGGTACCATTACCTTAGCCGACCCGAATACGTCGAGGCCGAGGCCGACGTTCGCGCGATTCATTGGGCGAAATCCATGGACGCCCCGCTGTATATCGTCCATCTCGCGAATAAAGAAGGCGTCGACGCCGTCACGAAAGCGCGAGACGAGGGCTACGAAATTTACGCCGAAACCTGCCCGCAGTATCTCCACTTCACGAGCGAGGTGTACAAACGCGAGGACGGGCGCAACTTCGTGTGCTCGCCGCCCATGAAAGGCGCGGAAAGCCAGGCGGCCCTTTGGGCTGCCCTGAAGCGCGGGGACATTTCCGTCGTGGCGACCGATCACTGCCCCTTTAACCAGGCGGAGAAGGATTGGGGAAAGGACAACTTCACGAAGATCCCGAACGGTTGCGCCGGGATCGAGAACCTCTACCCGTTCATGCTCGACGCCGCGAACACGGGAAAAATCTCGTTTCAAAAAGCGGTCGAGGTTTGCGCCGCGAACCCCGCGAAAATTTTCGGCTGCGAGACGAAGGGTTCGCTCGCGGTCGGTAAGGACGCGGACATCGTCATCTACGACCCCGCGAAAAAATTCACGATTTCCACATCGAACATGCACTCGAAATACGACCATACGATTTGGGAAGGCGTTTCGCTGAAAGGATATCCCGTTCAGACATACCTTCGCGGCGCGCTTGTGTACGACAACGGGAAGTTCGTCGGAACTCCGGGCGCCGGTCAGTTCGTTAAGCGAAAGGGACGGCCCGTATGAGCGGAAACGGCAGGCTAAACCCGAGAGAGGAAGCGGCCCGTTGCCTCCTCTGCCACGACGCGCCGTGCACGGCGGCCTGCCCCAAGGGTCAGGATCCCGCCCGATTCGTGCGGGCGGTTCGCTTTGGGAGAAAAAAAGGCTCGCTCGACACCATGCGTTCTTGCTCGGGATGCGCGGATTGCGACGCGCCGTGCGAGAGCGCGTGCGTGCATTACGACTTTCCGGTCAGGATCGTCGCGATGAAAAAAGCGATCGAGGGCCTGAATCTCCCGCAGCTCCCGGCGCGCGTCGCCGACGTTGACCTATCGATCGAATTTTGCGGCGTGAGATGCGAGAATCCTTTTTTCCTCTCGTCGTCCATCGTCGCCAGCGGCTACGAGATGTGCGCGGACGCGTTCCGCCTCGGGTGGGCCGGCATCGTCTATAAGACGCTCGGCTTTCTCAGGCCGTCCGAGGTATCGCCGCGCTTCGACGCGATCGGAAAGGAAGGGACGCCCTTCGTCGGGTTCAGGAATCTCGAGCAGATTTCCGACAAGCCGCTCGAAGAAAGCCTCGACGTGCTGAAGCGACTCCACAAGGATTTCCCCGGCAAGGTGATCGTCGCGTCGATCATGGGACAAACGGAAGAGGAATGGACCGAGCTCGCGCGCCTCGTCACCGAGGCGGGAGCCGACATCATCGAGTGCAATTTCTCGTGCCCGCACATGTCGGTCGAGTCGCTCGGCTCCGACGTCGGGCAGAACCCGGAGCTCGTCGCGAAATTCACGGCGGCGACGAAGCGGGGCACGACGCTGCCCGTCCTCGCCAAGATGACGCCGAACCTCACGCACATGGAGATCCCGGCGATCGCGGCGGCCGAGGCGGGAGCCGACGGAATCGCGGCGATCAACACCATCAAGAGCATCACCGGCGTTGACCTCGAGACGATGGCAGCCTACCCCGCGGTAGGCGACAAATCCTCCGTTTCGGGTTACTCTGGAAAGGCGGTTAAGCCGATCGCGCTCCGGTTCATTTACGACATGGCCTGCCACCCGCGCCTTGACGGCGTCCCGATCAGCGGCATGGGCGGCATCGAGACGTGGCGGGACGCCCTCGAGTTTATCGCGCTCGGATGCTCGAACCTCCAGGTAACGACCGCC
>QKAR01000094.1 GCA_003246335.1 Spirochaetales bacterium
GAATCAGCGGAATTACATACGTATCCACTATTGATTCCGTGACCGTCAATATGCTCTATGCCGTCACCGACGGTTATGCTTATGGATGGGATTTAGATACCGGTTCGCCAACCACATCATTATCATCATGTACGTCGTCGTACAGCCTCGTCCAAGACACCAAAACGTCGACAGGGATGCTATCGTATCTTTCAACCTCCGCGAAGAGCCTCCTGCTAATCGCGAGCGGTTCTTCCGACGGCGGATACGGAGAAGTTTACGTCGACCCGAGCGACGGAAGTCTCGATACTTTCCTTGACCCGGGCGATTCGGACATATCGTCGATTTCGACGAGCGACCAAGACGAGTACGAGTCGACGATCGAGCAATGGGCGACCTATCGGATTTTTCCCATCACTGACGCGAAGCCGGCCGCGGATTCGTACGTACTGTACGCTTCCGTAATTTATCCGGAATACGACGGACTCTGGTCGTACTATAACGTCACCAACTCCGAGTGGAACCGGGAATAGCCAACGGCCGTGGAGCTTTTCTCGGGAGCCGGCGCGCATGAACCTCTCGCGGCCCGCATGCGGCCGCGCAATCTCGACGAATACGTCGGCCAGGATCATATCGTCGGGCCGGGGCGTCTGCTTCGGCGGGCGATCCAGGCCGATCAGCTTACCTCGGTCATTTTTTACGGCCCGCCGGGCACGGGAAAAACGACCCTCGCCCGCGTCATCGCCAATCACACGAAAAGCAACTTCGTCACCCTGAACGCCGTCCTCGCCGGCGTTCAGCAAATTCGCGATTCTATCGCCGCCGCGGACGAACAGCGGAAACTCTACGAAAGGCGAACCATCCTTTTCGTCGACGAAGTTCACCGGTGGAACCGCGCCCAACAGGACGCGCTCCTTCCCTGGGTTGAAAACGGAACGATTATCCTGATCGGCGCGACGACGGAAAATCCCTTTTTCGAGGTGAATAAGGCCCTCGTGAGCCGGAGCCGCGTATTCCAGCTCAAGGCGCTCACCGAGGCCGATCTCCTGAAGGCGGCGCGCGCCGCCCTCGCGGACAAAGAGCGCGGTTATGGCGCTTGGGACGTCCGCTTCGCGGAAAACGCGCTTGAGCACCTTGTCGCCACGGCATCGGGGGACGCGCGAAGTCTCCTAAACGCGCTCGAGCTCGCGGTGGAAACGTCCGTTCCCGCCTGGCCGCCCGCGCCAGGATCGCTCATCGACATCGATCTAAAAACGGCGGAAGAAAGCATCCAGCAAAAAGTCGTGCTCTACGACCGCGACGGCGACTATCACTACGACGTTATCAGCGCCTTCATAAAGTCCCTTCGCGGGCGCGACCCGGACGCCGCAATGTATTGGCTCGCGCGCATGGTCGCCGCCGGAGAGGACCCCGGCTTCATTTTCCGGCGCATGCTCATTTCGGCGTGCGAGGATACCGGACTCGCCGACCCCCACGCGATCACGGTCGTGGAAAGCTGCGCCGCCGCCTTTGACCGGGTCGGACTCCCCGAAGGCCGCTATCATCTGGCGCACGCGGCTCTCTACCTTTCGACCGCCCCGAAATCGAACAGTTCCATGGCTTTTTTCGACGCGCTCGCCTCGGTCGAAAAAGAGGACGCCGAGGTGCCAAACCATCTCCGCGACGGAAGCCGCGACGCCGAGGGCTTCGGCCACGGGCAAGGCTATATATATCCCCATTCGTACCGCGAGCACTGGGCCGCCCAGCAATACCTCCCCGACCCGCTCGTCGGAAAAGTTTTCTACACCCCGTCGACGCAGGGCTACGAGGGTGAAATTCGATCGGGAGTGCTCACGCGCCGGGAATTGCAAATTACCGCGATCATGGACGGGATGGACGAAGACGGAGCGGTCGACGCGACTGGCGCTTACGACGAACTCTACCTCAAGCTGGAAGGAAAAACGAAAACGTTCGCGGCCCCTCGGGGAGAACTACTCACCTTCAGCCCCGGAGGCTCCGCGCGCGACCAATGGACGAAGCGCGTCGATTCGGGAAAATCCGAGGCGCTCAAGCTCATCCGCTCGACGATATTTGACCGCGCGAAAATTCTCCGCCACGAGCGAATACTCGTCGTCGGCGCGGACGACGGGCTTCTCGTCTGGGAGGCGGGTCGACAAGCTCCCGAAGGTTTCGTCGCCGGCGTATGCGCGCGCGAAAGCGGCAGGGAAATACTCGAGCGCTACGCCGCGACGCTTGAGGAACTTGACCGCCCCGCCATCGTCACCGACCGCGCGAGATTGCCCCGCGACGCGAACGGCTCGCCCATTCCGTTCGACTGCGCCCTCGCCCGCGATCCCGGATCGACCGAGGAAGCCCTCGCCGCGTTTGTGAATGACCTTCGCGGCGTCATGGCTTCGGGCGCGCGCGTCGTTTTTTCCGCGCGAGTGCCCTCTCTCGGCATGCGCCTTTCTTCCGCCATCCGATCGACGGACCACGACGTGCTCGACGTCGCCGCCGCTGAGTCGAAACTGTACGGCGATGGGCAAAACCCGCTATTCGCGTGGGACGCCGCAAAGATGATAGAGCGCCTCGAACGCGAAGGATACCGCGCGGTCGCCGCGACGGAACAACGAATAACGGAAACCCGCCGCGTCGCCAAGGACGAGCTGGATCGATGGCTCGACCCGAATAACTCGGCGTACGGCGCGACTCTCGCGGATTCTCTTTCGGCGGAACGCGTCGCCGATTTCCGCGCGAAACTCGAGGCGGCTTGCCGCGCGGGTCCCATTCCCTGGGAATACGGCGTCGCTTTTTTCTCGGTGAGTCTATGAAAAAATACTTCGCGCTCGCAATCGCCTTTTTTGGTTGTCTTTGCTCGCTCACCGCGCAAAAAGCCTATATTTCGGCGTATTCAGGCGAGGTTGCCGTGCTTCGCGTAAACGGCAAACTTCTCGCCTGCCAACCGTATCTTGCCGTCGCGTTCGGGGACCTCGTGGTCACCGGCCCGTCGGGAACGGCGACCATTTTCGTTCCCGGCAGGGAGAGCGTCGACCTCGCGGAGGATTCAGCGCTCGGATTCTTTTCTCGCGGGCCCGGAACGGCGCCCGAGGCGTATTTCTCGCTGATCGCGGGAAGCGCGACTTCTTCTGCGTTTTCGGAAAATTCAAATGAAGGCATCTTTGTCGACGACGAGCCGATCGCGCTCTCCTCGAAACAAGAGAAATATTCGGCGCAGCTTGCGAGGCTCCGGGACGGCGCGGGCGAAAAGGAGACGCGAGCGTCGCTCGCCGAGGCGCGAGCCGCGCTTGAGCGCCACGCCGCAAAGAGAGCCGCGCTCGAAACCTCATATGCGGACGCGACCGCCGCGCTTCTCGCGGCGAACGAGGAGTACGCGAAATTGCTCGTGGCGGGAAACGTCACCGCATTACGGCCGTTCGAATCGGCGACGCTTTTCCCCGCCCAAGACCGCCGTTCCGCCATTATCGCCGATATCCGCTACCGAAACGTCTCGTCGTTCGCGATTCGGCGCTTCATCCTTTCGCCGCTGTACATGCGCGCAAAGACAAGGTTTCGGAACGATGCTCTCGCCGCGGAGATAGCCGAAATATCTCGATCTTTCGAAATACCCGCCGAAGGCTCAAACGCGGCCCCTTGATTCCTCGCGGAGGAATCGGTATCATTACACCATTCCAATCAAGGAGTTCCCGATGAAACTAATTTTCTTAGGCCCCCCCGGAGCCGGCAAAGGCACCCTCGCCGCCCTCGTGGCGGGTTTGTATAAAATTCCCCATATCTCCACCGGAGAAATTTTCCGCGCCGCGATTCGCGAGAAAACGCCGCTCGGCCTGAAAGTCCAGGCGATCATCGACGCGGGTCAACTCGTCTCGGACGACATCACCATTGAGCTCGTCCGCGAGCGTTTGGCGAAACCGGACGCCGCGCAAGGTTTCATCCTTGACGGTTTTCCCCGCACGATCCCTCAGGCCGAGGCACTCGCCGGCATCGTCAAGGTAGACGCGGCGGTGAACTTCGAGATCGCCGACGCCGAAGTGGTCGCCCGACTTTCCGGACGCCGCGTGTGCAAGGGATGCGGCCAGAACTACCACGTATCCTTCATGCCGCCGAAAGCCGAAGGCAAATGCGACAAGTGCGGCGGAGAGCTCTTTATCCGCGAAGACGATAAAATCGAGTCGATCACCAAACGGCTTGAGGTGTATCGCGCGCAAACCGCCCCGCTCATCGACTACTACCGCAAGAACGGCAAGCTCACCGACATCGACGCGCGGCCCGCGAGCGCGACGATTCTCGACAGCTTTAAGGGAATGTTTCCCCTCGCCTAAATGATCGATACGCGCGAATGCGCCGAGGCCGCCCGATGAGGGCGGCTTTTTTTATCGGTAATGACTGCGCACGTTACGCGGGCGCAGTTGAACGTCAGGCGAGAGAAAAGGATTAGGCGCCTACTATTTCATCCATTTTTTTTAAACGATCGGCCGGAACCTCGGCGAAATACGAGTCGAGCAAGCCGAGCATCTCGGCGCGCGATTCGGCTCGCTGCATCTTCATCTTGATGTGATGGGCGAACGAAAAGTTGTCGCAGTAGTAAAAGAAAAAACGGCGGGCACGGGAAACGAAAAACTCCGGCGGTTGGGATTCCTCGAGCGCGTCGAGAAAAAAGACGGCGACCTCGCGATGGTCGAGGGGCTCGCCCGACAAACGCGACGGTTCAAGGCCATTCGCGTTCGCCGCGGCGCGCGCGATCGCGGCGAAGATCCACGGCTGGCGTATCGCTGCCCGTCCAATCATGACGCCTGAACAGGGAAATTCGCGGGCGAGCGCGAATGCCTTCGAGGGCGAATCTACGTCCCCGTTTCCGTACACCGGGATCGGCAAATCCGAGGCGAGCCGCGCGACGAACGACCATCGCGCGGGACGGGAATATTTATCGCGGCGAACGCGCGGGTGGAGCGTCACGAGCTCCGCGCCCGAATCGACGAGCGCGCGGCAAAACGAGAGAAGCCGCGGATAATCCTCGGCTTCCCCGAGGCGAAGCTTCACGCTTAAGCGAGGGCGAGGCAACGCGGACTCGCGAGCTGACGCGTCGATGGCGCGCCGCACGCCCGAGACCAGGAGAGCGACCTCGTCGAGGGGCTTTGACATCCACGCGACGCCGGCCCCCGAGCGCGCGATATCCGGCGCTGAACAGCCCATGTTGATGTCGACGCCGATTCCGCCGAGGGCACAAAGCAGTGCGGACGCGCGCGCGATGGGCCCGGCATCCGGCCCGGTGACTTGCCAAACAATCCGCTCCGGCGACGGGTCTTTCCTGACGTACCAGGACTCGAACTTCCCGCCGGCGACGAACGACGGCGCGTGAATCATCTCGGAAAAATACTCGTCGGGATCGCCGTATCGATGGATGAGCTTACGGGTCGCCTCGTGGCTAAGCGTCGCCATGGGCGCGAAAATCGTCTTCATACTCGCAGTCTACCAAATTTTCTCCCGATCGGGCAGGAGGTTGCGCACCCCTCGGGGTGCGGGATATACTGTTTCATAATAACAGCCATTAAGGAGAATTTTATGACCGCGCACGAAATATGCCCCGGCGTTCACGCGATACACGCCGATATCAAGACCTCGGCTCGTTTCGAGGGGATTTGGCCGATTCCCTACGGCGTCACGCTCAACTCCTACGTCGTAAAGGGCGAGAAAACCGCGCTCATCGACCTAGCGAAGGACTGGGCGGGATCGATATCCCAGTTTGACGAGCAACTTCACTCAATAGGAACCTCTTTCGAGACGATCGACTATCTCGTCCTCAACCATCTTGAGCCCGACCATACCGCGTTCATCGTCGAGCTGCGCAAGCGCAACCCAAAAGCCCAAATCATTTCCACGCCGAAAGGAGTCGCGCTCGTCCGCAATTTCTTTAAGATCACCGAGAATCTCCGCGAGGTAAAAACCGGCGATACGCTCGACCTTGGGGCCGGAAAGGCGCTCGAATTCTTCGAGACTCCGAATATTCACTGGCCCGAGACGATGATGTCGTTCGACCGCACCGACGGTATCCTTTTCAGCTGCGACGCGTTCGGTTCGTACGGAGCGCTCGGGGACCGCGTGTTCGACGACGAATTCTCGGCCGAGGAGCACGCGTTCTACGAGAAAGAGTCTCTTCGCTACTACGCGAACATCGTCGCGAGCTTTTCGACGTTCGTCACGAAGGCGCTCGAGAAATTGGGCTCGCTTCCCGTCAAGGTCATCGCGCCGAGCCACGGCATCGTGTGGCGAAAAAACCCGACGGAAATCGTCGGGCGCTACGTGCAATACGCGCGCTATAACTCAGGCGGCGCTCTCGAGCCGGAAATCTGCGTCATTTGGGGATCGATGTATGGCTACACGAAAGCGGGTCTCGACGCCGTGATCGAGGGAATCAAGGAAGAAGGCGTCGCCTACACCATGCACCAGGTGCCGGACACGGACGCGAGCTTCGTGCTCGCCGACGCGTACAAGGCCGCCGGCCTCGTGCTCGCCATGCCGACGTACGAATATAAGATGTTCCCGCCGATGGCCCACATTCTCGATCTCTTCGAGCGAAAGCACTTCACCGGCAAAAAAGTCCTCAGGCTCGGCAGTTGGGGATGGGTCGGTGGCGCGAAGAAGGAATATGAGGAGCGCATCGCGAATTTCAAGTGGACGAGCGTCGAATCGGTGGAGTGGCAGGGATTGCCCGCGAAGGGCGACCTCGACCTACTCCGTGAGCGCGGCAGAGACCTCGCGCGTCTCGTTAAGGCGTAAGCTTAAAAAAAAAAGCCCGAACGGAATGCCGTTCGGGCTTTTTTTTAAGCGAGCATTATCGGGGATAACGCGAGAGAATCGCGAATCCAGGACGGGCGCGCGTTTTGGGGATATTCACAGGCTCGGCAATAATTTCCATAAAAGCGCGTGCAGCGTCGCCGCGTCTTCCTCGGAAAGCTCGACGCAATCGCCCATGCGAGGAGGAATCGTTTTCGCCTGTTCCCTCAGGCGTTCGCCTTCCGCGGTCAAAGCCACGACGAGGTGGCGCTCGTCGTTTGAGGAACGGCGTCTCGTCACGAGATCCTTTTCCTCAAGTTTCTTCAATAACGGCGTGAGCGTTCCCGAATCAAGCCGGAGCGACTCGCCGAGCGTCTTCACGTTCATCGGGCCTTTTTCCCACAATACCATCATGGCGATGTATTGAGTGTAGGTAAGTCCGATCTCGTCGAGCAAAGGCTTGTATTTCGAGACGATTCCCTTCGAGCATGCGTAGAGCGGGAAGCATATTTGGTTTTCTAAAACGAGTCCTGGGTTCATGGGTATTCACCGCGCCGGCGGTCGCCGACGCCCGGTCAGTCTCGCACGTTCCGCCAACGGCTGTCAACGGAACGCGAAAACCTTAGGCCTTCGCCGCGAGAAGAGACGCGATATCCTTCTCGATCGCGGTCGGTACGGTGGTCGGCTCGAAACGATCCACGACGTTGCCGGAGCGGTCGACGAGGAACTTCGTGAAGTTCCACTTAATCGAATCGCCGGATAGAGCCTGACCCAGAATCTCCGTCAATTTCGCTGCGATGGGATGGGCGGGATCAAAACCCTTGAATTTTTTTTGTCCGACGAGATAGGCGAAAAGAGGATGCGCGCCATCCCCTTTCACGGGTATTTTCGAAAAAAGAGGGAACGTCACGCCGTAATTCAGCGAGCAAAATTCGCTGATTTCCGCGTCGGTTCCCGGTTCCTGGCCGGCGAAGTCGTTCGACGGAAACGCGAGAATCTCGAAACCTTCAGCCTTATGTTTCAGGTACAGCTCCTCGAGTTCTTTGTACTGCGGCGTAAATCCGCACTTACTCGCCGTATTTACGATCAAAAGAACCTTCCCTCGATAGTCAGAGAGAGAGACTTCCGTTCCGTTGTTCTTTTTCACCTTAAAATCATATACGCTCATAGTTGCTCCTTTTCGCTTTTGGGTTACGATCGATGTTTCAATCTATCGCATATAATAATACTACAACACAATTATATTGTATGCAATATAATTGTGTTGTTTTTTTTACTTTTTTTAGCTAAACCGATCCCGTGACGACAACGCAAACACACGCTTTAAACATCGCGCGGAAGAGACTTTCGTATTATGATTAGTGATAGCGTCGACCGTCGGGTCATCCGAACCGCCCGTTACGGCGCAATCGAAAAGAAGGCGAGGAAATCATGACAAAGTACGTGTATCTCTTTTCTGAAGGCAACGGCTCCATGCGTGAGCTCTTGGGCGGCAAAGGCGCGAATTTGGCGGAAATGACCAATCTCGGCCTACCGGTTCCCCGGGGCTTCACCGTCACGACCGACGCGTGCACGCGGTACTACGACGACGGAAAGAAAATCAACGACGAAATTTTCGCGCAAATCATGGAATACATCGTCAGGCTTGAGGAAATGACCGGGAAAAAATTCGGCGACGCCGAAAATCCGCTGCTCGTTTCCGTGCGTTCCGGCGCGAGGGCCTCTATGCCCGGCATGATGGACACCATCCTCAACTTAGGGCTCAACGCGGACGTCGTCGAGGTTATCGCGAAAAAATCCGGCAATCCGCGATGGGCGTGGGATTGCTACCGCCGCTTCATCCAGATGTATTCCGACGTCGTCATGGAAGTCGGCAAAAAGCACTTCGAGACGTTGATCGACCGAATGAAGGAAAAAAAGGGCGTGACGGCCGACATCGATCTCGACGCGAAAGACCTCGCCGAACTCGCCGCTCAATTTAAGGCGGAATACCGAAATAAAATCGGGGCAGAATTCCCTACGGACCCGAAAGAGCAGCTAATGGGCGCGGTAAAGGCCGTTTTCCGCTCGTGGGACAATCCCCGCGCGAACGTGTATCGCCGCGATAACGACATCCCATATTCTTGGGGAACCGCGGTGACCGTGCAGGAGATGGTATTCGGCAATATGGGCGACACGTCCGGCACGGGCGTCGCGTTCACGCGGGACCCGGCGACGGGCGAGAAAAAACTCATGGGGGAGTTTCTCCTCAATGCCCAGGGAGAGGACGTCGTCGCGGGAGTGAGGACGCCGCAACCCATCGAAAAGCTCAAAGACGAGATGCCCGAGTGCTTTGACGCGTTCGTGAAAATTTGCGCGACGCTCGAAAATCATTACCGCGACATGCAGGATATGGAATTTACCATCGAGGACAAAAAACTATTCATGCTCCAGACGAGAAACGGGAAACGCACGGCGCGCGCGGCGCTCAAAATAGCCTGCGACCTCGTGGACGAGGGCATGATAACCGAGGAACGCGCCGTTCTCATGATCGATCCGCGCAATCTCGATACCCTCCTCCACCCGCAGTTCGACGTCGCCGCTCTTAAGGCCGCGAAACCCCTGACGAAAGGACTTCCCGCGTCGCCGGGCGCCGCGTGCGGCGCCATCGTCTTTTCCGCCGAGGAAGCGAAAGACCTGCACGCGAAAGGCGCGAAAGTAGTGCTCGTTCGTCTCGAGACATCTCCCGAGGACATCGAGGGAATGAAGGCCGCGCAGGGCATCTTAACCGTTCGAGGCGGCATGACTTCCCACGCGGCCGTCGTCGCGCGCGGGATGGGAACCTGCTGCGTTTCCGGCTGCTCTGAAATCTCTATGGACGAAGAAGCCCGGAAGTTCACGGTGAACGGCGCGACTTTCCACGCCGGCGACAATATCTCGATCGACGGAGCCACCGGATACGTCTACCCCGGGGTCATCCCGACGGTCGACGCGGTAATCTCGGGGGAATTCGGCCGGATCATGGCGCTCGCCGATAAATTCAGGCGCATGCGCGTGCGGACGAACGCCGACACGCCGCGCGACGCCCGCAAGGCGCGCGAGCTGGGCGCCGAGGGAATCGGCCTATGCCGAACCGAGCACATGTTCTTCGCGCCCGACCGCATCGGCCCGTTCCGCGAAATGATTTGCTCGGACAGCTTCGAGGAACGCGAGGAGTCGCTAAATAAAATCCTTCCGATGCAGCAGAGCGACTTCGAGGAACTGTACGAGGCGCTCGACGGATATCCCGTCACGATCCGATTTCTCGACCCGCCCCTCCACGAGTTCGTGCCGACGGAAGACGGGGACATAGCGAGCCTCGCGGCCGCGAAGAAAAAGACGATCGAGGCGATTAAGTGCATCATTGAATCTCTCCACGAGAGCAACCCGATGATGGGACACCGCGGCTGTCGTCTCGCCGTCACTTACCCGGAAATCGCCGCGATGCAGACGAGGGCGGTTATCCGCGCCGCGATCAACGTGAATAGAAAGAGGCCCGACCGCGACATCGTGCCGGAAATCATGATACCGCTCGTCGGCGACCGAAAAGAGCTCATGAACGTGAAGGAAGTCATAGTCAAAACGGCCGACGAGGAAATCGCCGCGGCCGGCTCGGCGATGAAATATGTCGTCGGCACGATGATCGAAATTCCCCGCGCGGCGCTCACCGCCGACGAGCTCGCGCCGGAAGCCGCCTTTTTCTGCTTCGGCACGAACGACCTCACGCAGATGACCTTCGGGTTTTCGCGCGACGACGCGGGCAAGTTTCTCGAGTCGTACTATAAATCGAAAATTTTCGAGTCCGACCCATTCGCGCGCATCGACCAAAACGGCGTCGGTAAACTGATGGAGATCGCGATAAAGCTCGGCAAAGCCGCGAATCCCGAGCTTCACATCGGCATTTGCGGCGAGCACGGCGGAGATCCGTCCTCGGTTGAGTATTGCAATTCGATCGGGCTTGATTACGTGTCCTGCTCGCCGTTCCGCGTCCCGATCGCGCGGCTCGCCGCCGCGCAGGCCGAGATTAAGCGGCGAAAGTGATTTAGGAAGGTAACGTGAATGGGGGCAATCGCTCGAGGCGATTGCCCTTTTTATTTAGAACTTGTAGCTCGCTCCAACGCAGATGTTCACGATTCTTTTCTCATAGGAGACTTCAAGTCCCGAGGTAGTCGTCGTGTAATCGGCGGGGATGTAATAAATGTAAGCGCCAGAAAGCAGGACGTCGAGCGTCTTGACGACGTTGTATTTCGCGCCGAGCCCGAAGGTGAGCGAGTCAAGCGGAGGGTTCGCGCTCGCGGTGAGCAGATTCGCCTCGGACTCGAAGTACGAATCCTTCACGCCTTGGTTCGAGTACATCGTCGTCGCGCCAAGCGTCAATTTTTCTATCGGCTTAAATTGGCCGGCGAGATTGAGTTCGTAACCGACGCCGAAGAATCTGCTCATGTCGTCGCCGTTGGAATCCTCGATGTCAGCCATGCCGAGCAGATACAGGTTCGTTCCCGCGCTCACCGCCACTTTCGGGTTAATCACGTACTCCGCGCCGAAGGTGATGACTTGCGGAAGGTTTTGCTGGATTTTATCGCCGTCCTGGTCGAGTTTCGCCAGGATCCCGGCATTAAGCGTCGTACTCGCACTGCTCACGCTAATTTCGTCGGTATCATAGACAAATTCCAATGGAGTTTCCAGTTCGTATCGAGCGCCAAGCGTCAAACCCTTGATCGGTCGTACATCAATTCCGAAAATGGGCGTAAAGCCCGAGGCTTCATAAGTATAATCATATTTTGCGATTACTGAACCTATTGTGTTGTAGGTGTATTTTGCATCAATGGAGCCACTTCTGTTCGCTTTTACCCAACGAACTCCGGCGCTTGCGCTTACAAGATCATCAAAGATCGAATAGCTTACGCCGCCGCCAATACCGTAATAAATGCTTGAGGCCTCAAGTGAGGTATCGTAACCAGTCAGAGTTGTGCCAGGAACGAGGGCGCTTGCAGTCGCAGCAATCGTCGAACCATACGCCGCCGTTCCGATCGTACCGTCTTTCCAATTCAAGCTACCGCCGCCCGCGGGAATTCCCGCGTTCGCGTATACCGCGAGTTTGCCCGGGCCGATCTCGCCGAAATTATACGCTAAGGCAAGATCCGGAAGACTCCAGGTCGGCTCATTTTGAGTGAAATCGTCGTTTATCTTGGCGTCTTCGCTCTCGGAATAGAATTTCAGGATCGTCTGGCTTGAAAGATCGATATAAAAACCTTGGGGCTGTACTAGATAAAATCTTAAACCCCACACCATTTTCGTAGTGTTTTCAGTTGCTGTTTTGGGGTTCCGTAATTGAAACGGAACTCACATTCTTTAAGAAATAATGGAAAGTGATTTTTATCAATTCCGTTGTACTTTCGATTTTTATCAATTCCGTTGTACTTTCTTAAAATACGTTTTGCTTGGTTCCAGAAATTCTCAATGCCATTAATGTGATTCTTCTCATCGGCAAATTTATCCGAATGATCGATACGATGATGATGAAATTCACTGACATCCAGCGCATCATAGCTGTGGTAATAATCAGTATATACAACGCTGTCAGGCCTTATTTTACGGGTTATTTCAGCCATTAAGGTGCTTGTTTTCGTGTTCTCAACCACTACCGTATAGACTTTGCTTTGACGTTTGAGCATACCAAACACAATTGTTTTACCGGCGGCTCCACGTCCACGTTTTCCTTTACGCACACCACCGAAATAGCTCTCATCAATTTCTATTTCGCCGTTAAATACTTCTTTAGCTTCTAAATCAAGGTAATAAGAAATGACTTGGCGGATTTTTGTATAAAATAAGGCTGCTGAATTTGGGTGTATTTCTAGGAGATTTGCTACCGATCTAGCAGTAACTTCTAGAACAAAGAATTCTAGTAGTTTTATTTGAGTTGATTTCTTTAGCCTACAATGAGTTATGACCACTTTTTAAGTATAATTCGTAATTTTATCTAGTACAGCCCCATAATTCGTAATTTTATCTAGTACAGCCCCAAAAACTAATACTTCTCCAAGCTATCGATTATTCATACTTTATTCATTTTTTTGTCTTACAATTAAAAATATCTCTATATTTCAAGAGCGATCATTCATGCATAAGATCGGAACAATTCGCAGTTGGTTTATACTCGCGCTTTTCGCTGCGGGAAGCGCGTCTTTCGCCGCGGAACACGTTAAAAGCGTTACCGCGATCACCGAAGTTTTCGGCGAAGGACAGAAGATTACCGCGGTCGCGATCGAGTTCGACAAGGATATCGATGCGTCGAAACTGACGCAATCGACGTTCGCCGTTCAGGACCACACCATCTCGGCCGCGTACGCGAACACGGACGAGGCGCGTCTTCCAACCCCGCCCGTCCGTCTCGGGCCCGCGGCGAAGGCGGGACCCGCTGGCGTGAACGGAAGATACGCGATCTTGGAACTGTCGCAAGAGGAATCGACCGCGAATCTATTCATTCAGCGCGGCTTTTATTTTGACCGTTGGGAAGCGCGAATCAACGTACAGCAAAAAAACGCCATTACCCTCGTCGACGGAAGCGCGTATGCGCCATTTAGCGGGATTATCTCGAACGACAAGGTAAAAAACCTCGTCGTGGACGATTTCATTCAGGCCGAGTACAAAGACCCAACGACCGGCGTAACGGTAAAATACAACCTCTACGTTCCAAAAAATTACGACAAGACCAAATCCTATCCGCTCGTGCTGTTCATCCACGACGCGGGCGTCTGCAGCGACGTGACGGACACCGCGCTCGTGCAGGGAAACGGCGCCGTCGTTTGGGCATCCACGGAAGAACAGGCAAAGCACGCGTGTTTCGTCCTCGCCCCGCAGTTCCCTAAGCCGGTAGAGAACGCCGACCTCTCTAAAACGTATGAATTGGACGCTACGGTCGCTTTGATAAAGAAAATCTCCGGGCAATACAGCATCGACGCAAAGCGCCTCTACGCCACGGGCCAATCGCTCGGCTGCATGTCGACCATAGCGCTCAACCTCAAGTATCCGGACTTCTTCGCCGCGTCCTACCTCGTCGCAGGGCAATGGGACGCGACCAAGACCGCGGCCCTCGCGAAGGCAAAACTCTGGATTGTCGTCTCGCAGGGTGATCTCCAGGCATACCCGGGAATGAACGCAATAACCGCGACAGTCGAGCAAGCGGGCGGAAAAGTTTCGCGCGACGTATGGAACGGACAATCCCTGCCAAACGACTTCGCGTTCTCCGTCGCGAAGATGCTCGCCCAAGGCTCGGCCATCAACTATGTCGCGCTCCAGCGAGGGACCGTCGTTCCCGAAGGACTATCCGACGACGGCGGCAACAATCACATTTGCACGTGGCGGATCGCCTACAACATCGAGGGCATCCGCGATTGGCTATTCCGGCAAAGCAAATAGAGACCGATCAAAACAGATAATCCCTCATAGATAAAAAAGGCTGCCCCGTTTACGGAGGCAGCCTTTTCGTTTAATAATCAGAGTTATTTTCTACCCATACATCCATAATCGCCTATTATTTACAAATCGAATTCACCCAGGAAACGAAGGTCCCGGTAGTGGTACCTTCCTGCGCGCCATGCGGCATGTTCCAAACGAGCGCGTAATCGACGCGCACGCCCGGAACGTATTTCTTGAGCATGAGGCCGATATTATAATTCACCGAGAACGAAGTATGCTGATCGGCGGTTCCGTTCCTCATGCGCCAGAATTTCGCGACGTCAGGTTTTTTCGTCTTATCGGCGAGAATCTGCATCGCGGAATAGAGGTAAACTTCTTTCTTGATCTCTGCGTTCGTCGCTTCCTGGTAGCCGGAAAGGTACGCGGGGTCATAGCCGTCGAGTTTGGAAAGCGCCGCGTCGTTTTTCGCCATCACGCCGTAAATCGACTCCGAGAAATGCGCGTGGTACGCGGGGTCCGCGCTGAAGGCATTTCCTTCCTGGGACTGGTTAAGATTGTCGAATCCCGGGATGTCTTTGTTTCGCGTCAGCGCCGTACCCGTGAAGAACGCGGCAATATCGGTAACCTGATACGTTCCGTCGCCGTTCTTTTTTAGCCACGAGCTCGTATCGCCGTACATAGCCTTGAGCCATTCCGCCTCACCGAGGTTTGCGTACGGATAATTCGGTTTTTGTTAAAGCCGGCGGTGTTGATCTGCTTCCAGGCTTTCGCCTTGACGAAAGCATTGAGCGCCTTGCTTATTTCGCCCAAG
>QKAR01000027.1 GCA_003246335.1 Spirochaetales bacterium
CCGTACCGTCCGCCGCGAGCGTCCCTTTCAACGATGGAACCCCGGGAGCGCTTCCCGCGTCGATCGCGATCGGGTAGCCGGTAGCGGAGAATCGCGAATCGAGGCGTTTCTCCGCGGTAGGCCTAAAATCGAGGGCGCCCGATGCCGACTCCGATAAGCCTCCATGCGTAAGCGCCGCGTCGAATGTTACAGGAATGCCTAGGGCGACCTGGTCGTTCGTCGCGTTTTTCACTTCCGCCGTTCCGGAGACTCCCGAATTTTCGGCGGAAAGCGCTATATCCCTGAAAAGGAGGCTCGGAAGGGAACCTTCGCCAAAGGTAAAATTCCGTCCGGTAACCCGGGTGACGGGCCCGGCCTTTTTCTTCATCGAGGCTTCCTTCTTCGCGGAGGAGCCCGCTTGCAGGTCGCCGGCGATGCCTATTCCGCGATTTAAAAGCGGGTAATAAGATCCAAGCGCGCTCACGACGAACCGGTTAAAGAGCCCCGACACCATGCGCCCGCCCGTTCCGATATTGATGTCTTTTACGGACTCCGCGAGAGCCTTAAGTCGGGCCGAATCGGCCGCGAGGGCGGACTCGGCCTTTTTTGTAAGGGCCTTAACGGTCGCCGCGTCGGAGGCGATGTCGGCCGTCGAGGACTTAGCCTCGTCACCGGCCGAAGACAGGCTCTTTTTCGCGGCATCGACGGTTTTCAGGGCTGCGGTAACGTCCGCGACGGTCTTCAATGACTTAACGTCGATCGCCGCAACGGCTTTGGCGTCTGAGAGCGCCGCATCCGCCGCTTTTCGCGCCGAGGAGGCTTTCATCTCCCATTTCGCCGTCAGCGCGGGAACGGTCTCTTGGATTTCCGTCACTACCGCCGGCGAGACGAGAGCCGCTCTTTCCCGTTCAATGTACTTCGAAGGGTCGAGACCGTCCTTGACGGCGGCGATTCCCGCGTCCACGGACACACCCTCCTTCAGTTTATCGACCTCGGCGCCGATTTTCGCCGCAACCGGGTTAGGCTTTGCCGAAGCTTGCTTTCTCAGGTATTTTTTCTCTGCCTTCGGGGAAAGCGCCCCGGAAACGGTTCGATCGGTGCCCCAGGTTACGCCGGTTATTTCGACCGCGTCGGAGACGAGGTGTCCGCGCGTCGCCTCAAGAAGGTTAAAGCGCAATTCAAGGTGGCCGACGCCGAAAAGGTTTTTCATCGGGGAAGAGCGGTTCGCGACCGCGAGTCCCTCGAGCCGAAAACTCGCGGCGGGAATATTCACGTCGATATCGGCGATGTCGCACCGCGCGCCGAACGCGCCTTCCATCGCCGAGACTATCGCGACCCGCGCGATCGCGTTACGGAAAACGCCCAAGACGAGTACGAGGGCAATCACGCAAACCGCGGCGGCGACGATCGACGTAACGTTCACGCGGCCCTTTTGCCGTTTTATGTCCTTCGCGATGCGCGCGAGTCGTTTCGCCGTCGCGGGGTCGGTAACGCGGGAAATCTCGACGGTCCAGGCTTTCTTTCCGGTTTTAGGGTCCGCCACCTCGGAAAAAAGGGATTCGACGAGTTTTTTATCCGCGGGAACGAAAAGCTTTCCGAGGATTTTTTTTCTATATTTACGCTCGTCGTACCGTTTCCTGAAAAGAGCGGGTATTTTTATTTTTTTCGCTTTCATGTCGTCTTTCTTTGTCATTTTCCCAGCCCCCCAAACACCGGCGAGTCGATAAAAAGTTTGACGAGGGGCAAGCGGCATATCGCCTTGTAGAGTTTACTTTCCACGATTTTCGGCTGCATCGTATGGCGATACGCGACCACCAACCGCGAAAAACCGATGGCGGCGGGCGCGTAGCAGACGATGCCGACCGCGAGCGAGCCCGCGACGAGCGAGTTATTAAACCGCGTCAGCCCGATGAAAGGAGTCCGGTACAAGGCCGCGAAAGCTCCTTGCAGGGGTTCAATCGAAAGGATAGCGTATCCGAGACCCTCAACCGGTCCGTCCAGCAACGGCGTGACGAAAGACAGCAGGATAAGCGAGAGGAAAAACGATCCCTTGTTTACCCTGATGAAAAGCGTCAGGAAAAAAAGAAAGGCCCAAAGCAAATTCGCGCGCGGAACGAACGCGAGCAGCAGCCCGAAAGCGACCGCGTGGCCGATGTCACCGGGGTGAGCGTTCGCGTTTAACGCGACGAAAAAGGACTTAATGTACTTAATCATACGGATATGATTGTGCGCGAGGCCATCCTTTGTCAATGACGGGGTGATGGCCGTTCCCGCTCGGATATGGACAATTCGCGAAGAATGCGCTTTCATCGCAGGTATGCGCTTGTACTCCATCGTCGCACCGTACCGTAACTTATCCCGCGCAATGTGGACCCTTTTTTTCGTGCAGGTGATTAATCGCCTCGGGGACTTCGTCGCGCCTTTTTTGACGCTGTTCCTCACGGTTCGGCTCGGTATGCCCAAGGCGGCGGCGGGCCTATACGTCTCGCTGACCATCGGCGCCGGTCTCGCCGGCATCCTTGTCGCCGGAAAACTCAGCGACGCCCTCGGGAGAAAGCCGGTTCTCGAGGGCGGAATGCTCCTGTCCGCAATAACCCTCGGCCTCGCGGGTTTTTTCGTTTCCGAACCCTGGGTCGTATGGCTCCTCGTCGCGATGAGTTTTTTTCAAGGCATGGTTCGCCCGGCCATCGCGGCCCTCATCGCCGACCTCGTGCCGCCGGAGGGGCGCAAAGACGCGTATTCCCTGAACTATCTCGGGATTAACGTCGGCGTAGCCATCGGCCCCACCCTCGCGGGATTCCTTTTTAGCCACGCCATTAACTGGCTTTTTTGGGGCGACGCGCTCTCATCCCTCGCCGCCGTGGCGCTCACGCTTCGTTTTATCCCGTCGGTCCGGAAGGGGTCCTCTTCCGCAGTGGAGGATCGCCCCGTCGATGAACGGCAGGAATCGAAGAATCCCCTCGCCTCTTTTTTTAGCCGCCCGCTCCTCGTCGGCTTTTGCGCCCTGTGCCTCGCCAACAGCTTCATGTACGAGCAAATTCATTTCGCGTTGCCGCTCGCGACGGGCGCGCTCACGTTCGGCTGGCTCATCAGCTTTAACGCAGTCGTCGTTCTCGCCGGAACGCCGCCGATCGCCGTCGCGACGAGACGCCAACACCCGCTCGTATCAATGGGCTTGGGGAGCCTCTTTTTCGCCGCGGGATTCTCGATGCTCGCCCTCCCCTTAAGCGCGCCGCTTCTTTTCGCCTCCACGTTCGTGTGGACCATCGGGGAAATATTCTTTTCGATTAATTCGGGAGTGTACCTCGCCGCCAAAACCCCGTGCAACCTGCGCGGTCAATTCCAATCCTATAGGGAATGCATCGCGAGCGTCGGGAGGATGATCGGACCGATCTTCGGCGGCATCGCCTCTGCTCGCCTCGGCCTGCCCGCGCTATGGCTCATCGTCGGCGGGGTTGGCCTTTTTACCGCGATAGGTTTCGCCGCGCTCAAGAAGGCCGACCGATAGCGAGACCGCGCCGCCCCTCGCCCTTCATCGCGCCCGCGGGTACACGACGGCGGAAAGGGCGAAAACGTCCCCGAATCGCTCGCAGTTCAGGCAGCCGCCGTAACGCTCAACGACCGTCCGAATGCTGTCCAAGCCGACGCCGCCGAAAGCTCCCTTACTGGAAGGGAATTCGGCGGACGGGACTTTGGGGTCCGATTTGAAGGAATTCTCGACGCGTATGACGAGGCGACCGCGCTCGAATCGCGTTTTCACGCTGACGTAGCGGCGGCTAAACAGCTCGGAATCAAGCGGCACGCGGCGGCACGCCTCGATCGCGTTTTCAATCGCGTTGCCAAAAAGGGCGCACAAATCGTACTCATCGACCCCAAAATCCTGCGGCAGGTCGATTTCCGTCGAGACGGCGATACCTTCGCCCTCGGCGAGATTTATATAGCCGCCGATAACCGCGTTCGCAACGGTATTTTCGCAGTACCGGCGAAGCGTGGGTTCGCCGTATCGGTCAAGCAAGCGGTCAACGTACGGTCCAACCTCCTGGACGTCTCCGGCCGCGACCAGGGAAGAAATCGCCCGCAGGTGATGACGCGCGTCGTGGAGCAGTTTTCTCTGCTGAACCAAGCCTCGGTTCACTTCCTCGTAATATTTTTTCTGGAGATCGAGCTGGCGCGCGCTTATCCGAAAATTCTCCAAGGCGCGCATTCGTTCGTAGGCCACGAAAAAATGGTTAAAAAGCAAATAATAAATGAAAATAACGAGGCTCTCGAAAAGGAGCATAAGAAGGAACGACGACATATCGTTCGGCGGAACCACGGGACCGAAAAGCGCGGAAAACAGAACGAAAATGAGAATCGGCAAAAAGACGTACGCCGGATTACCGAGCTCGAAAAGCGCGAGCACCCGACGCACGTCGTTTCTCCAAAACTTGGCGTACAGCGGGACGAGGAGCGCGAAAACAACGAGATACATACCGGCGACGACCGCGTAACCCGCTCGGCCAAGGGCCAGACTGTTCGCGACCCACACGCAAAACGACGAGAAAAAAGTCGTGACGCCCCAATCCATGAAAAAAAGGAAAATTTTCTGCGGCAGGCTTTCGGAAAACAGCAGCAGGCACGGAACGAGGAACGACGTGCTCACGGCATACCGCAAGTATTTGATGTACGGCTCGGCCTCGGGGGGTAAGCGGCGCAGCAAGAAAATGGCGGCGAAGGCCAGCGCGAAATGCGCGACGCGAACGACGAAGTGAAAGACCGGTTTCTTTTTGCCGGTGAGGACCATATACTCCAAAACGAGATTGAGCACGATCGTCGGAATGGAAATGAAGGGCCATACGGTTATCATCGCGCAAGCCCTCGCGCCCCTACGGGGTAAACTCTTTGGCCGAAATATGGTATATAAGTCGGGTTATATCTTCGAGGAGTTTGACCGTCTTGCTGAGAATCGGACTGTGCGATGACGTACCCACCGAGCTCTTGTCGCTGAGCCGGCTTATCGCCGACTACTGCCTCGCCCAAGGGGTTGAAAACGAAATATTCACCTACCCCAGCGGGGAAGAGCTTCTGCTCGCCGTCTCCAAGGGAACCCGCTTTGACGTCCTCTTCTTGGACGTCTACATGGGCCAGGCCGACGGAGTGTCCGTAGCGCGGCAAATTCGCGCCCAGGACGCGCGCTGCTGCATCGTATTCGCGACGAACTCCCGCGACCACGCCATAGACGGCTTCGGCGTGCGCGCCCTGCAGTACCTCTTGAAGCCGCTTTCCGCCGACACCGTCCGCGCCGCGATGGACCAAGCGATCGTCGCTTTGTCTCGGCAGGAAGGAGCCTTCGTCCACATTCAAAAAAAACAGGGATCGTACCGGATTCCCCTCGGCGGCATAATTTTCGCCGAAAGCGACGCGCGCGTCGTCACCGTCCATACCGAACTGCACGGCGATATCGAATTCTACGGTAGACTCGACGACTTCGAGTCGCAATGCCGCGATGAGCGCTTCCTTCGTTGCCATAAAAGCTTCCTCGTCAATCTCGACCATGTCCACGCCATCGCGAACGATTGCGTAATCATGGAATCTGGAAAGCAAATACGGATCTCCACCGGAGTCGCGGCCGCAAAGTCCCTCTTCGCGTCGTATACCGCTCGAAAAATTTAGCGCTTCCAGTCCCAAGACGAGCGCATTATTCCCGCTTTTCGTTCCCGTGACAATACGAAAAACCCGACGAACGTCGCTCCGGTAAAAAACAGCGGCTGAAATGTAAAAATCGCCGGGGCGCGATTGCGCAAACGCCGGTATAGTCGCATTCGTGAACCGGAAACGGGCACAGAGTTATAAATACCGACCTAGGCTTGCACGAGGCACTTGCAAACGCGATAAATTACAAAAAGTCGCGATACCGCCGATTTAATAAAGTCCCGCGTTTGCGAGTTTCTCGACGGCCGCCGCCGAGGCCCACCGTGTCCCAGCGGCGTAAATCTCCCGCTCCGTCCCGCCTTCGCGGGTTCGCCGCGTCGAAGCGCCTACCGAGGCTCGGCCGCGCGGCCGGCATCGCGCTCAAGCCATTCCGCGATCGATCGGAGGAAAATCGGGCCGTAGGATTCCGCCTTAACCTCCCCAACGCCATGAACCGTCCGAAAGTCCCCGGACGTCCTCGGAACCTTCGCGGCCATGTCCTTGAGCGTCTTATCGCTAAAGACGACGTACGCGGGAACCCCGTGCTCGTCCGCGATTTTTTTCCGCGTCCCCTTGAGCCATTCCACGAGATCGGGATCGCCGTCCGCCGCGGGCGCCGCTTTCTTCGGCGCCGCCTCGGCAGCCCTCCTGTCCTCAAAGCTCACGAAGCGCACCAGCGCGACCGATTTTTCGGCCTTCAATATCGCGCGCGACGGCGCCGTCAGCTGGAGCGTCGCGCCTCGGTCATACGCGACCGCCGCGTAGCCCGCGTTAACGAGCTGCGAGCCATACTCCATCCACTCCTCGAATTTCAAATCGCGCCCGACGCCGAATGTCTTCAGCTCGTGCCAACCGGGCGCGGTGATCTCTTGCGCGACGCTGCCCCGCAGGATGAGCGCGCACTGGCGAAGCGTCGCCCGCTCGCCCGTCCGATACACCGCCGAAAGGAGCTTTTGCGCGATGATCGTCCCGTCGAACGTCTCCGGGGGATTTTCGCACACGTCGCAATGGCCGCAGTCCTCCTCCAGCGTTTCGCCGAAGTAAGAAAGCAAAATGCGCCGGCGGCAAATCCGCGCCTCGGCGTACTGCTTCATGCGTTCCAGCTTCGCGGCCAATAGCTCGCGCCGATCGGTATCAGCGTCGTCGAAAAATTTCTGTTGCTGCGCGACGTCGGCATAACTGTAAAAAAGGAGGGTATCCGCGGGAAGCCCGTCTCGTCCCGCCCGCCCGATCTCCTGATAGAAACCCTCGAGGTTTTTCGGCAAATTCCAATGCACGACCCATCGCACGTTCGATTTGTCGATTCCCATGCCGAAGGCGACGGTGGCGCATATAATTTCGGTCTCGTCCCGCAAGAACGAATCCTGAACGCGGTGCCGCTCGGCGGTCCCCATGCCGGCGTGATAGGCCGCCGCCGAGTACCCGAGCCGAGACAGCTTCTCGGCGAGGTCTTCCGTCGCCGCCCGACTCAGGCAATACACGATTCCCGGCTGCCGGGGATGATCCCGCAAAAAAGCCTGCAGTCGCTCGAAGCGCTTTTGTCCCGGCAACACCGCAAGCCGCAAGTTCGGACGGTCAAAACTGGACAAAAAGACCGACTGCCCGTCGATTCCCAGCTGCGCGAGAATGTCGCGCCTGATGGCGGGATCGGCGGTTGCCGTCAGCGCGATGAGCGGAACGCCGGGCAAGAGGTCCCGAAGCCGCCCAAGCTGGGTATACTCGGGGCGAAAATCGTGGCCCCAAAACGAAATGCAATGCGCTTCGTCGACCGCTATCAGGGAAACGCGCCAATCGGCAAGGCGATTCGCGATCGAACCCGAAAAAAGCTTTTCCGGGCTCACGTAAAGGAGCTTCAAAGCCCCGCTCTCGATAGCGGCAAAAACCGCGGAGGATTCTTCCGCCGACTGCGTACTGTTCAAAACCGCGGCGGCGACGCCGTTCGCCTTGAGCGCCTCAACCTGATCGCGCTGCAGCGCGACGAGTGGCGACACCACGAGCGTAAGCCCTTCCATGCACAGCGCCGGCACCTGAAAGCACAGGGACTTTCCCCCGCCCGTCGGCATCAGCACGAGCGCGTCGCGGCCCTCAAGAACGTGCTCGACAACCCGTTCCTGCAACGGATGAAATTGCTCATACCCAAAAACGCGCTGTAATACTTCGTGAGGATCATGCATACCGCCGGTATTTTAGCGGAAAACCGAATCTTTGGCAGGGAAAAGGGAAATATTATAAGGAGGGGGAAAGCCTTCCCCCTGGGGCGCACGTCGCCGGCTAGCCGGCGCTTGTTGCGCCCCACCCCCTTCGGAAGGACGCGTTCCGGTTCGTCCGCTGCGGGAATAATTTGCGATGATTGTCATTTACTCAAAAATCGATAACCGCGCACTCGCGCCGAGCTTCGCTCACTTTACCGGCCTTGACTCCAACCTACTTGTTTTCAAAGTCTTGAGCGGCACTCGCAATAATTCGGGCGGTTTTTTCGATTCCGAATCTTGAACTGTCCAGAGATAGATGATAATTGGTCACGTCGGTCCACGCTTTGCCGGTAAAGTGCTTGCAGTAATGTTCCCGTTCCTGATCAATTCTATTCGAACCGTGAGAAGAGGACTTATTCGCCTCATACCCACGGATCCGGGCTGCCTTAAATCCTAAATCCGCATGAATAAAAATATTGAAACAGCAAGGATGCTCTTTCAAAATGAAATTGGCGCATCGGCCGACAATGACGCAGGACTCTTTCCGGCAGATATCTCGGATGATTTTGCTTTGAATGAGGAAAAGCGCGTCCAAGGGAGGCTTCTGCTCGTTCACATACGCGTAATTCTGTTCATAGAGGTCTTGAAACAGCGTATGACTCAACCGCTGTTCATGTTCCTTAATATACTCTTCGGAATAACCGCTGTCCCGGGCGGTCATCTCTATCAAGTTTTTATCGTAAAAGGACAACCCTAAAATTTCCGCGACGCGCTTCCCAATATCGTGGCCACCGCTTCCGTACTCCCTCGAAATGGTGATAACGATTTTCGGTTGCGTTCCGGTTGGCAGGTCTTCGTTCGAGGCGATCGAGCCTTTCGTGCCGAATAATCGGTCGATGAGCGTAATGTGCCGCGAATAAAATTTAACCAGGAAACCGACTAGAAGAGCGGCGATGATCGTGCCTTCTCGGGCCCCCTTAAGCCGATGGAAAAACAAAAAGGAACAGACCGCCCCGATGAGCACCATCGAAGAGTCCGTCGCGATTTTCGCTTTTCCGAATTCGATCTTAAAAGTTTCCACCAGGGCAAGGGCGACGCCTTCCCCCGCCAGATACGTCACGCTCGCTTTTACTTCGAGAAAAACCCCGAACGCCAGGAGCGCGCAGCTCAACAGGCACACCAACAACCGAACGGGATAGCTTTCCGGAATCTGCAGCCCGGAGACGAGATACAGGGTGAAATCGGTAAAAAAACCGAAAATGACGACGACCGGCAGTTGAATCAGCTGAACCGGCTTATATTTTTTTCGGAGCAATATAATTTGAAGCAGGATCAGTAGGACGTTAAATACGATGGTAATTTGACCCATCGTCGGAGAAAACCTTTCGCTTAAAATATAGGGAATACATGAAATCGGCGATACGCCCAAACTCGCCTTAACCGAAAAAGCGACGGCTAACGCCATAATGAATAATCCCGTCAAGAAAACGAAAACTCGCTTAAAAAGATCTTTGTGCATTTTTAAACCTTGCCCAGCGTTGATTAGGAAAAATCCCGAAGGACGAATGTCGACCGACCCTTTCGGCGGCAGGTGTTGAAGGAGGGAGGGGGACATGACTTTCGCGCAAAAAAAAAGCCGCAAAGCCTTGGATGTAAGGATTTGCGGCTTCTGGAGAATACCGGATTCGAACCGGTGACCTATTGATTGCGAACCGCTGAAATCCCATTCCTGATATAGCTATAGATTATACAAGTTCTTGGAATATAACAACTTGATTTTATCATAAGCTCTGTTTTGCCTTGTTCCCAAGCCAAAACAGGCATAAAAATCCTACAGTTTATCCTACACTTCAGGCTTACCCGATAATATAAGGTTAGCGGTTGCCCTGATCCATGGCTCTCGACCGTAAAACAGCCTAAACAGATGAGTCAGGCGCTCTGAAGCAGGGAAACTTCCCATCGCTTAACCATGGTGTAAAAGGTCGGGCGCTTCAAATTTAGAGCCTTGGCTGCAGCAGATGGAGTCAGGGTCCCTGCTTTCCAAGCCTGATAGATTGCTTCCCAGTTCTGGGGAAATTCCTTGGCAGGTCTGCCCAGATGCCGACCACGAGCCTTGGCGGCTTCTATACCCTCTTTCTGCCTCGACAGGATGTTGTCCCGTTCCAGTTCTGCCAAAGCTGCGAAAAGCGTCAGCACAAAACGACCTTGCGCGGAACCAGTATCAATACTTTCCTTGATGGACACAAAGCCCACATGCTTCTGGTTAAGGGTATCAATAATGGACAGGAGATCGCGCGTGGAACGGGCAAGCCGAGATATGTCCGCAACAACAACGGTATCCCCCTCCCGCACATACTCAAGCATTCGGCGCAGTTCGGGGCGCTGGGTATTTTTCCCACTGATTTTCTCACAAAACACCTTATCAAGCCCCAAATTTTCCATGGCATCTTCCTGCCGATAAATGTTCTGGCTTACTGAAGAGACCCTTACATAACCGATTCTTGCCATTGATCCTCCGTCCCGAAAAGTGTCAGAAACCTCCTCTATTTTAAAACCTGTGTCATAAACTTGTAAAGCAGGCTTTCTGACGGGATTTTGAGTGCGTTGTAAAGGCATACCTTTAGAACGGGGGGGGGCGAATGTTAGGAAATTTAGTAAGAAAAACGCATGATTCGGAATGTGTTAGTAAAGATAAGTAGATGAAGAAAAAATATCCGCCCTATGCAATCTATTGTGCGGTCGCTGATGGTGAAAACTTAAAGCGGTTTCGTAGCTTCGCCCTGAAAACAGGCTCTCGCTTTATCAATGCCGATGAGGTTGAGAAACCTATATTATCATTAACTACATCAAATGCTTATTTTTTTATATTTGACCTACCTCATTTTAATACAATGCGTTTGCAAATAGAGGAATTTGCTATGAAACAGAAATATGTTCCTCTTATTTTCATCGTAGGTTCCAGTCCAATATGTCAGGCATTACCAGACTATGTATATTTTTGGGATTATATACCCGCAGACAAACATCTCAACCTGCTTAATGTCAGCCGTTCTCGAAAAAGACCTTAATAAAGCTAAAGAAAAAAAGTGATTACACATCCCATATCAGATACTAATAACTCATCCTAAAATGTCAGGTGTATTTTTGCTTTCGGAAAAAGTTATCTCAATCAAAATGAGTGTTAAATATGATATAATAATCAATCATCGAACAATAAGTCCTTAAATCGATATATTATTATTCAATAGGAAGCTCATATATGCCACACCTACACTGGATCGGTAAAGAAAAAGTAATAAATCATCATAATGATGTTCCTTATCGACCCTTGGAAAAACAGTATTCTTTTGGCGATGAAGAAGCCGCAAACGGAAATATGATTATTCATGGAGACAATCTCGAAGCACTCAAATCTCTTCTCCCCCGTTATGAAGGAAAAATCGATTGTATCTATATCGATCCTCCTTACAACACAGGAAATGATAGCTGGGTATATAGCGATAATGTGAATGATCCCAAAATAAAAAAATGGATTGGCGAAGTTGTTGGTCGAGAAGGAGAAGACCTTTCTCGGCATGATAAATGGCTTTGCATGATGTATCCGAGAATCAAACTACTATATAAGTTGCTTGCTGATGATGGCGCTATTTTTATTAGCATAGATGATAACGAACAAGCAAATCTCAAACTACTTTGTGATGAAATTTTCAGTCCAACAAATTTTATTGCTCTTTTCCCTTGGAGAAAACGAACGGCTAAATCTGATGTCCCATTTGGGGTATCTCAAGATTGCGAATCCATTCTATGCTACGCGAAAGGAAGCAGTTTTAAGGCATTTACGATAGGAAAAGAAAGAAAGTATTTTGAGACTCCAGATTTTCCGAATAGACCTTGGAGAATCCATGATATGACAAAACAATGCACAGCGGAAGAACGACCAAATAGTTTTTTTGATATGGTAAATCCCAAAAATGGCAAGAAGTATCCTGCAAATCCTGATAGTGTTTGGCGAATAACAGCAGACACATTTCAGGATTACTACGATAAAAATAGAATCGTTTTCCCCGATGATTATGATTTTCTAAAAATCTCAAATCCACAAATGCGTTATTTTAAGGAAGATGATATAGCAAATGCGGGTGAAAGTTTTGGACATGTAGCAGTTAGCACTTTTTTGCCCAAAGATGTCGGAATGACTGAAGATGGGACAAAAGAAATCAGTGCCATTTTTGGAGAAAAAAAGTTTAACTTTCCAAAACCATCAAGCCTAATCTCTTATTTAATAAACGCCGCAACAACATTTAAG
>QKAR01000100.1 GCA_003246335.1 Spirochaetales bacterium
ACCCCTGAGCAGGCGCTAAAAATCATCCGTGACATCAAGGCGCAGGAGGCGGTGAATGGAAACGCTTAAAATCGCGAAAAACGAACTTGAGAACGTCGCCGAGGCGTGGAACGCGGCCCGGTCGAAAATTGACCGCCGTGTCGTCATTTGCGCGGGAACCGGATGCATCGCGAACGGATCGCTCAAAGTTTTCGACGCGCTGAAAAAAACCGCTGAAGGCCAAAACCTCAGCATCGCCATCGAACTCGACAAGCACGACGCCGCGCATAAGAACCTCCTCGTGACGAAGAGCGGCTGCCAGGGCTTCTGCCAAGTCGGCCCGCTCCTGACCATAGAGCCGGACGGGATTTGCTATACCCACGTCAAAGTCGAGGACGTCGCGGAAATCGTCGAGAAGACGCTGAAAGGCGGCGAAGTCGTCGATCGGCTTTTGTACAAAGACCCGGTATCCGGAAGCCACAAAAAGGGTAAGGGAGAGATCACGTTCTACGCGAAGCAGGACCGCAAGGTACTCGCGGCCTGCGGCGTTATCGACCCCGAGGACCTCCGCGAATATATTTCGCGCGACGGCTACAAGGCCGCGCGCAAGGCCTTCTTCGACATGACGCCGACCCAAGTCTGCGAGGAAATGAAAGCCTCCGGGCTTCGCGGCCGCGGCGGCGCGGGCTTTCCCACCGGACGAAAGTGGGAGCTTTGCCTCAAGCAAACCGAGGCGGTTAAATACATCATTTGCAACGGCGACGAGGGCGACCCCGGCGCCTTTATGGACCGCAGCGTGCTCGAGGGCAATCCCCATTCCGTCATCGAGGGGATGATGATCGGCGCGAAAGCGACCGGAGCGACCGTCGGCTACGTCTACGTCCGCGCCGAGTACCCGCTTGCGGTCAAGCGCATCCGAAAAGCCGTGGAAGAGGCCCGCGAGGCCGGTTTCCTCGGCAAGAACGCGATGGGTTCCGACATCGATTTTGACATTCTCGTCATGGAGGGCGCCGGGGCCTTCGTCTGCGGCGAGGCCAGCGCGATGGTTTCCTCCATCATGGGAAGCCGAGGAATGCCGCGGCCGAAACCGCCGAGAACCGCGGAGAAGGGCCTGTGGGACAAGCCGACCGTCGTCAACAACGTCGAAACGCTCGCCCAGGTTCCCACGATCATCCTTGAGGGAGCGGCACAATACCGCAAGCTCGGAACCGAAAAATCGCCGGGAACGAAAACGTACGCGCTCACCGGGCACGTCGCCAACACCGGACTCATCGAGGTCCCGTTCGGAACGACGCTCCGTCACATCGTGTTCGACATCGGCGGCGGAATCCTCGACAAGGAAGGCAAACCGAACAACGACGCCTTCAAGGCCGTTCAGATCGGCGGCCCGTCCGGCGGATGCCTTACCCGCGAGCACCTTGATATCCCGATGGATTTCGACTCCCTCGCGAGCGTCGGCGCCATGGTCGGCTCGGGCGGTCTCGTCGTCATGAACGACTCGACCTGCATCGTCCAAATGGCCCGCTTCTTCATGCAGTTTACCCAGCACGAATCCTGCGGAAAGTGCGTGCCGTGCCGGGAGGGAACGAAACAACTCCTTTCCATGCTCGACGATATCATCGCCGGAAACGGGACGCTTGAGACGCTCGACCTCATGGAAGAACTGTGCGAGAACGTCATCGATTCGTCGCTGTGCGGCCTCGGCGCCTCCGCGCCGAACCCGGTTCTCTCGATGCTCCGCCAATTCCGCTCGGAATGGGAAGCCCACGTCGTGAACAAAGTCTGCCCCACCGGCCAGTGCGCCGCCCTCACCCCGATCACCATCGACCCGAAGGCGTGCATCGGATGCGGCATGTGCGCGAAAAAATGCCCGGTCGGCGCAATCACCGGCGAGAAAAAAAGCGCGCACAGCATCGACGCTGCGAAGTGCATTAAGTGCGGCGCGTGCGTCGAAACCTGCAAATTCCACGCGATTAAGAGAGGTGCGTAATGAGTGGCTTCGTCACTATTGATGGTATCAAAGTCCCGATCGAGGGGGAAAAAAACCTTCTCGCCCTTTGCAAAAAGGCCAAAATCGACATCCCGACGTTCTGCTATCACAGCAAGCTGAGCACTTACGGCGCGTGCCGGCTCTGCCTTGTCGAGATCAACGGGAAAGAGATCGACGCGAGCTGCGTCGTCCCTCCCAAAGACGGCATGAGCATCCGCACGAATACCGCGAAAATCCGCTCTATGCGCCGGATGAACCTAGAGCTTTTGCTCGCGAACCACAAGCAGGACTGCCCGACTTGCGAGCGCTCGGATTCCTGCAAATTACGGGAACTTTCCACGCGAATGGGCATCCGCGAGCCGCGCTTTAAACCGCTCCGCGTTGAGCGCCCGATCGACGACCTTTCGGAATCCATCGTCCGAGACCCGAACAAATGCATCCTCTGCGGCGACTGCGTCCGCTACTGCTCGGAAATCCAGGGTATCGGCGCCATCGACTTCACGCACCGCGGATCGGACGTCGTCGTCAGTCCCGCGTTCGGCAAGTCCCTCGCGGAAGTCGACTGCGTAAACTGCGGTCAGTGCGCCGCCGTTTGCCCCACCGCCGCGATAGTGCCCAAATCCCACACCAACCAGGTTTGGAAACAGCTCGACGCCAAGGACACCGTGGTCGTCGCCCAAATCGCCCCGGCCGTCAGGGTCGCCCTCGGAGAGCGCTTCGGCCTCAAGGCGGGAGAGAACGCCACCGGCAAAATCGTCACCGCGCTCCGCATGCTCGGCTTCGACAAGGTATACGATACCGCCTTCGGCGCCGACCTCACGGTCGTCGAGGAAGCGACGGAGTTCATCGAGCGGGCAACCAAGGGAGAGCGCATGCCGCTCTTCACGTCCTGCTGCCCTGCTTGGGTGAAGTACGCCGAGCAATTCTTCCCCGAGCTCATCCCGAACCTCTCATCATGCATGTCTCCGCAAACCATGATGGGCTCGATCATCCGCGAGGACGAGACGAAAAAACTCGGGGAGGGGAAAAAGCTTTCCGTCGTCTCCATCATGCCGTGTACGGCGAAAAAATACGAAATCGCCCGGCCTGAGCTTGCCCGCGACGGGAAACCCCTCGTCGACTGGTCGCTCACGACGAACGAGCTCGCCGACATGATTCAGGAATCGGGCATTCGCTTCGCCGACCTTGAACCCGGGGCCATGGACATGCCTTTCGGCTTCGCGACCGGGGCCGGCGTCGTCTTCGGAAACTCCGGAGGCGTCAGCGAGGCCGTCGCGCGCTACGTGCTCAACGGGCTCCCCGGCGGCAAGGCGTCCGCCCTCGAGTTCAACAGGGAAAGCGAAGGCATCAAGACCGCGGATCTCACGGTCGGTGATCGAACGATCACGATCACGATCGTCCAGGGCCTCACGAACGCTAAAACCGTCGCGAAGCAAATCCTTTCCGGCGAGCGGATCACCGACCTCGTCGAGGTCATGGCGTGCCCCGGCGGATGCGTCGGCGGCGCCGGACAGCCCATCGATCCCGAAGGCCTCTGCCGACAGGCGCGCGCCGAAGGGATCCACGACGCGGACAGCACGAGAGAACTGCGCTCCACGGGCGAAAACCCGTTCATCGACCGCTTCTACGCGGAAGCGCTCAAAGGCAAGGCGGGCGGGCATCGCTCGCACGAGCTTTTGCACACGACGTACGCGAGCAAGAAACGCATCCAGAACACGTCAATTCCACTCGTTCGCGGAACCGGCAAATCAAAGGTTTCGGTGAAGGTCTGCGTCGGTACGAGCTGCTTTATCCGAGGAAGCCAGGCTTTGCTGAGCGAAATCCTGCATCGCGTCGAGACCGAAGGCCTCACCGAGCGAGTGGACGTCAGCGCGACCTTCTGCGCGGAAAAATGCAACAAGGGACCGACCGTCCATATTGGCGATAAAACCTTCACGAAGGCGAACGCCGACACCGTGATGGCCGAAATTCTGACGCTGTCTAAGTAATTCAAAGCAAGCAGGACCCGCCGTGGGCGTTGCCCCAATCAACGCGTATGGCGGGTTCTTTTTTTTTGCGACGGCGCGAACCCTCGCGTATGCTATACTGCTCCAAGCATGAAAGCTTTAAGCCCGACCGCGGGAAATCAAACGCATTTTATCGGAGTCGTCTCGCCTGAAGACCTTTCCGACACGCTCTCCGGGTGCCGACAATGGATGGGAGATCGCTTCGGCTGCAAATCCGGCTTCGCGACTCCGTTTCACGTCACCCTCATTCCACCTTTCGGTGTATCGGAACAGCAAGACTTTGAGGGGCTGCTTAAGGCTCTCACCGAGGTTTCAAGCCGCGCATCGGGATTTTCCGCGCAAGTAAGTGGATTCGGCGCGTTCGGCGATCGAACGGTTTTCGCCCACGTCGAGCCTGACCCAAGATGGAATCTACTGCGGGATTCGGTTTTCTCCTCCGTTTCTGCGGCGGTGTCCGGACGCCTCAAAAAAGACGCAAGACCGTTTACGCCGCACGTGACCGTCGCGAACCGCGACATTCCCCCGGGCGCGATACCGACGGCGCTTTCATATTTCGCGACGATTCCGCTCGAGCTGTCGTTCCCGGTCAACGAGATAACGCTTTTCGAGCGAGAACGCGAGGGTTGGGTAATCGCGGCGGAATGGGCGCTCCGGGGGTAACCAGCCGCGACTGGTTCATCACGAACCTAAGCGGCTCCGAACTTCGTCCAATTTCGGCATAGCCGGTATGGCGCCGCGACGCGATACGCAGCAGGCGGCCACGGCATTCGCGAAGCGAACCATTTCAGTGACCTCCCCCGCGCCAAGGGAGTCGAGATTCACGCGTTCCGCGCGGGATAGGCGATAGAGCAATCCTCCCACGAAAGAATCGCCCGCGCCCGTCGTATCGATGACGCTCGCCGCGAAACCGGGAACGAGCCCCTCGCCGGCCCGCGTTTTCCAAAACGCCCCACGCGAGCCGAGCGTGACGAAAACGAGCCGAGGTCCGAGAGAGAGAATTTCATCGGCGCCCGACGAAATCGCCGAAGTAACCGCGCCGTCGACGCCGAACAGAAGGGACAACTCCTCGTCTGAAACTTTCACGATATCCGAATAAGCGAATAGGTCTTTCATGGCGGCCACGCCCGCCTCGCGGGACGGCCAAAGAGAAGGTCGCCAATTTGGGTCATACGAAATCAACCCGCCAGCCGCCCGTACCGCAAGAATCGCGGCAAGCGTCGCCGACCGCGCCGGTTCCCGAACGAGCGACAGCGATCCGACGTGAAGGATTTTGGCGGTAGAAAGCAGCCGCGAATCAAGTTCGTCCGTCGAGAGGCACGTATCGGCCCCCGGATCGCGGCAAAACGAAAAAGCCCGCTCCCCCCCCGACGTAAGGGAAACGAACGCGAGCGTCGTATGCCGCGCGCCATCCTCGCGCATTCCCCGAATATCGACGCCGCATGAACGCAAGGTATCCCGCAAAAAAGAGCCCAAGGGGTCAGTTCCGGTCTTGCCGATAAAAGCCGATATGCCGCCGAGCCGCGCAACCGCTACGGCCACGTTCGCGGGCGCCCCGCCCGCGTTACGCTCATACAGGGCTTGCCCGGAAGGGGAAACTCCCGATTCCGTAAAATCTATGAGAATTTCCCCGAGAGCCGCCACGTCAACGCTTTTTTTCGCCATTTCTTCCATGGCACCATCATAATCCCGTCCGTCCGATTTCACAACGCCGACGATGCGGAGGTTCCCGCCACGCTGACAAAACGAAGGGGATTCTATATACTTCGCCAATGAACGAGGATCAATGGCGGGCCTTTTCGGAATTCGCCCACCGATTTAAAAATAAGTGCGAGGATTGGCTTGATCGCGCCGAAAAATTCGAACCCGGTTGGCTTGCGGGAATCGAGCGAAACGCGGCCCGAGAGGCGGGTAATCCCGAGTACCCGCTTGAAACGCCCCTCGTGTACAATCGCGCGCTCGACGATGTCCGTCCCGACGACGAAATCAAGATCATTCTCGTTGGGGACAATCCGGGGAAAGACGAGCAATTAAAGAAAAACCGCAAATACCTCGTCGGTCAGGCGGGAAAGCTCGGAAACGGCTTTTTCGCTAAACATCCGGAGCTTGCGGTCGACTTTCGCAAGAACGTCATCATACTCAACAAAACGCCCATACACACCGCGAAAACGAATCAACTCGCGAAGGCCTCTAAATTAGGAGGGCCTCAATTTACCGCGCTTTTGGAGGAAACCCAAATTTGGATGGCGCGGGAAACGGCCGAGCTCCAACGACGGCTGCAATGCTCGCTCTGGTTGGTGGGTTATGGCGAATTGCGGGGCAAAGGCCTTTTTGCCGCATACGCCCGCGAGCTTTCCCGTGAATACGCCAGCGGACGAGCCAAAGACGCGGATCGGGTAGCCCTCTATCAGCATTTTTCAATGAACCGCTTTTCCATAGACCTCGCGGACCGCTACGACGACGCGAAAAACCTTGGGGAAAATCTCTCGTCCATCGGACGCTTCCATCGCAACGAAATTCTCGGTTGGTAAACAGAACATGAAAAACGCCCTTTCCGGAAACAACTCCGGCTATCACCTGCTAGCAGTGGTCACGATCGCGATATGGAGCTCAACGTTCATATCCACGAAAATTCTTTTAAACGCGTTTTCCCCGACGGAGATTTTGCTCTATCGATTCATACTCGCGTACGCTTGCATGTTTTTCGCTTATCCGCGCGTGCACCGCCCCGAAAGCCTCAAAATCGAGCTCGCGACCGCGGCTGCGGGAGTTACGGGCGGGTCGCTGTATTTCCTGTGCGAGAATTTCGCGTTGCGATACTCGCTGGCCTCGAACGTTTCGCTTTTAGTCTCGACGGCGCCGATCATTACCGCCGTCGCGGCCCGTTTTTTTCTGAAAGAAAAGGGATCCACGAAAAAAGCGGTCGGGGGCGCCGTCGTCGCGTTTTTCGGCGCGGCCCTCGTCATTCTCAACGGCAAATTCGTTCTCAAGCTGAATCCGAAAGGGGACTTACTCGCCGTCCTCGCGGCGACGTGCTGGGCGTTTTACTCGATAATCGTCCGTTGCGTCGGGAGCAAGTACCCAAGTCAGTACTTAACGCGAAAGATTTTTTTCTACACCATCATTACGGCGCTCCCCTTTTTCGCGCTATCTCCGGATCGCGCGGCGAGAGCGGCTTTCCTTGAGCCTCAGTACGTCTTTAATTTTCTTTTCCTCACGGTCTTCGCCTCGTGCGTCGCGTACGTCGCCTGGAACAAGGTCATTTACCGCCTTGGTCCGACCCGCGCGAACACGTATATTTATTTCATTCCGCTGCTCACCCTCATCGAGTCCTCGATTTTTCTCGGTGAGCGGCTCACGCCCTTCGCAATCGCGGGGGCCGTCCTTATTTTTTCCGGGGTTTACGTCGCGTCCAAAAAAGAGCGAATAAAATGAAATTGAAAAACCTTTTTTCCGACAAAGTCTTTTACGCGAGCCTTTTCTCCCTGGCGATTCCCATAATGCTGCAGAATCTCGTTAACTCTCTCGTCAATGTGCTCGATACCGTCATGATCGGCCAGCTCGGGACGACGGAAATCGCCGCGGTAGCGCTTGGGAACCAGGTTTTTTTCCTCCTCAACATGGCGCTCTTTGGGATTTGTTCCGGCAGCGGGGTCTTTACGGCACAATTTTGGGGGAAAAGGGACATCGCGGGCATTCGGAAAAATACCGGACTCAGCCTCGCGCTCGTCCTGTGTCTTTCGGGCGCGTTCACCGTCGCCTGCCTCACTGTTCCAAGATCGATCATTGGGCTGTACACGAAAGATTCGTCTGTCATCGACATCGGAGCAGTCTACCTGCGAACCGTCGCCGTCAGCTTCGTTCCCTTCGCGATCAGCTTTTTATTTACGCTTTCGATGCGCGGTGTCGAGAGGGTTAAGTTGTCGATGACGACGACGTTCATCGCGCTCGGCATAAACGCGGGCCTGAACGCCTTGCTTATTTTCGGAATCGGCCCGTTTCCCCGGCTTGGGGTTCAGGGCGCGGCCATCGCGACGGTCATCGCCCGAATCATCGAGATGGCAATACTCGTCACGGTCAGCCACGCGCGAAAATACGCGTTTATTGGGCCGTTGAGGGTAATGTTCGGGTTCGACCGGAACTACGTCTCGAAATTCCTCGTCGTTGCGATGCCCGTGCTCGTAAACGAGATGCTTTGGTCGCTCGGTATCACGACGCAAAACGTCATATTCGCGCGTACGGGAACGAACGCCCTCGCCGCGCTAAACATCACGAGTACCGTATCCCAACTGGTTTGGGTAGTTTTCATCGGCCTTGGAAACGGGTGCGCCGTCCTGATCGGAAAGCGCATCGGGGAAGGGAAGCAAGAAGAGGCGCGCGATTACGCGGCGCGCATTACCGCGTTCGCCCCGCTTATCGCGGCATTCGTCGGGCTGACGCTCTTGCCGCTCTCGGCCGCGCTTCCGCTCGTCTTTAAGGTGACGCCGGACGTGTTCGCGATCATGGGCACGCTATTCATCATGCTCACCGCATCCTATCCCTTTCGCGCGTTCAATATGTCGATGGTCATCGGCGTTTGCCGCGCGGGCGGAGACACGGTCTTTAGCATTTTTTACGATATCGCGTTTATGTGGGGATTTTCGCTCCCGCTCGCCGCAATCGCGGCGTTCGTCTTTCACGCGCCGGCGGAAATTATCTACGCGTGCCTCTGCACGGAAGACCCGCTCAAGGCGATCCTCGGATCCTGGAGGCTCCGCTCGGGCAAATGGCTCCACGACGTAACCACCGCGATCCGCGGATAATCGCCCCGCGCCGCCATTATCTTACTTACCGCAGCAATGCTTGTATTTTTTGCCCGAGCCGCAGGGGCAGGGGTCATTCCGCCCGACTTTCGGCGTCGCGCGCACGATGGTCGTCGCGGCGAGCTGACCCTCGACGTACAGCCACTTTCCGTCGAATTTCTTGAAGCCCGCGGTCTCGCGATATTCGTCCTTCAGGCCGTTTCTGGCGTACGTCGCGGTGAACTCGACCAAACCCTCTTCGTCGGCGGGCCCGCCCTGCTTAACCCCAAGAATCTTCAGCCCGAGCCACTGCGATTCCTCGCTCCAACGGCGAGTCTCTTCCATGTCGATGTCGCTCTCGCCGTCTTTTCGATAGCAAGAAGAAGCGATGAAGTCTATCTCGTGCTTTACGTAAGCCGTATAACGGGCGCGCATCAACGCTTCAGCGGTGGAAGCGGAAACTTTCCCGGAAATGATCGGCTCGCAGCACTTCTCGAAGGGAAGGCCTGACCCGCACGGGCAAGCGTTTGTATCCATGAATATTCTCCTTAATTTAAAACAATGCTCAGCAGTATACCATAAAGCTTAAAGCCTGTTCAAAGCGTTATTGTTTGCGCCACGGGACTTTTTTTCGGGGAAAATACGATATACTTATCGAGTGTAAGTATACCGGGCCCGTTCTACGCGTATTGACCAGAAGGGCATATTTCTGCTACACTAATCTCACCTCGGGGGTGTAGCTCAGTTGGCTAGAGCGCTTGCATGGCATGCAAGAGGTCAGGGGTTCAATTCCCCTCACCTCCACGAGTTTCAACCTGCCGGCCAATTATCAAACACAAAGAAGATGAGCGATGGATGATTTAGGCCTTGATCCGGAACTGGCAGCCCTGCTTGACGACACGCCCGTTAAAAGAACGGCGCCCATTCTTTCAAAATCAGAGCTTTTTTCTTCTTCGGCCGAAGCTACCGGCGGGAAGGCGAAAGAGGCTCACGACGTCGACCTGACCGTCACTTCCTTCACGAAAATCGATAAACCGCTTTCCGACGCCCCTCATGCCGTATTTAACGATCCCTCGTATTATAAAAAAGTTCTCGGCAATGAAAACGAGTCGGCGCAGAGAGTTCACGCGGTACTTTCAAAATATTTAACTTGCCAGGACCCAAAAGATCGCGGGGTATATCGCCTCCAAATAATCACGGCATATTGGGATTTTTTGTCGAACCTCGCGCTTCGCGCGGGCTCGGGGAATATCGACCAACCGAAAAAATACGCGCTTCGTTTTGGGCTTCTCCTCCCGACGCTTTTAACGCCGGAACAAAAGGATCTATTAGCCCGCGTGTTTGACGAAAACACCTATAACGAGCCCGTTTACTACCTCGACGAGTGGTTCTACGCCATTGGCTCGGGCAGGCTCAACCCGTCGAGCACCGACGAGGCAAAATCAACGCGGTCGGACGACTCCGCGCGCTTTCAGCAGTTGCTGGGAAAAGCGCAAGGAAAACTGCAAAGCGCGGAAAACCTCCTCAAGGCGAAATGCGAGGAGCGAAATCGGGCGGAGGAAGCCTTAAAGGCCCGGGTTCAGATCATCTGCGAGCACGAGCCGCTCGCGGGCTTCGCCGGGGTTAAGGCAAACCTTACGGAAGCGCAAAAAAGGACCATCACGGAAATAGCGGAAGTCCTTCGGGGACTCGGCGATATCGACAAGCAATTAGTTTCCTTTATCGCGGATTACGAGGCATCGGAGACGGACGTTCGGACGCTCCAGCAAAAAGTCGACGCAAGCGGGGGCGGAACGACGAACGCTTCGGGCATCGCGGCGGAATTCGAAACGATCCGGCAAATGGCGAAAATGACTTGCGGTAGGCAAGGCAACCATTTTCCTATACTTTCCCGCGAATACTTCCATTCATCGCCCCGCGAATTGGGAATTCGAGAGAACATCCTCGAGACCCTTCGCTGGATTGAGTCGATCGATCCGGAAGCGTACTGCCGCCAGTACAAGAACCAGCTCAACCGAATACCTCCCTTCATCATACTGATTCCTTCGTATGGAGATTTCGGCTTTTGCTGGGAACCCTTCGACCGATACAATCGGGTCACGAGCCGAGGTCGCGTCGCCGTACCGATGTACGCGAAAAACCTGCAAATCGCCGTGCTTACCGCCATCGCCGACTTGCGCTGGCAAGTCGCGAAGGAAAAGGCGTCATATTACTGGATGGAAGAGGGACTCACGGGAAACTACTATCAATGGTTTCAGGCGCAAAAACTCAAGGGAGACGTCAAGGAATTTTTCATCAATGACTATCTCCTTTGGATGCTGAAGGAAAGCGACGGAATTCAAAAACTCGATAAGGAAGTCCGCGGCGTCTTTTGGCGATATATGCCGTTCTCGGCGGACATTAAAACGAAACTTAAAGGCCGCGCCCTCGTCTATCAGGAACTTTGCCAGAGGGACACGAACCGCCAGATGTCTGACGGTTATTAAGCGGCGAGACCGTCGCCTAACGACCCTTCCGCGCGGGATTGAAAAACGGCGCAAGTTTATCGGACAAGCCGAATTTCGTCACTACCCACTTAGAAAGCTGTTGATATACCAGCAAGGCGAGGACTAAGCCCGCGAAAAACGCCAAGGGGACCGCGACATCCCTGGCGCCCGCGCCTAAATACGGCTTAAGCTGAAAAACCCCGATCATGAGCAGCACGATAAATACCGCCGCGATGACGAGATTAACTAAGGTGCCGCACACTACGAAAATTGCCGTGTTAACTTTCTTGTTCATTTTCCCTCATCCTTCTCGTTTTTCACGCTCAAAATTAAGGACACTACGAGCAAAATTCCGCAAATAACGACGCTCGAGTCCGCGACGTTGAACGTCGGCCAACGCTCCATACCGAATAAACCGAAGAACTTTACATCGAGAAAATCCAAAACGCCCTCCGGGCGAAAAAATCGATCGAGCAAGTTCCCCAAACCGCCGCCGATAATGCCCGCGACGCACCACCGTTGAAAATTCGAAAGCTCATTCGTCTTAAAATACACGACGACGACGATGGCGATCACCGCGAGGGGAACGAGCCCAAAAAGAAGGCCGCGAACGTCGTGCGACCAAGAGCCGCCGATGCTGAAGGCGATGCCGGGATTATACACGCGCACGATCCTGAAAAAGTCGCCAAAGAGCTCAAAGCCAACCGACCAGGGCCGTACGGTTTGTGATACGATCAATTTTGAAAGCTGATCGAGCGCGATGACGATCAAGGTTAGCGAAAAAGGCAGAACGCGCAATCGCAATTTTTTTTCCATTAATTAACTCCCTGCGTATATTTATTTACAATCCCGTAGGCACATCCACGAAAAACGTATCGAGCCCGAGCTCGCGACCGAGT
>QKAR01000124.1 GCA_003246335.1 Spirochaetales bacterium
GATATGCGAACCCTTTTTTCTCGGGAACGGGAAAGAAGTTCGTAAATGCTTCGATCGTAAGTTCTTCGGTCGGTATCGGAATACGTGGTGAATACCTTGATCGACGGGATGCCTCGCTCGAGACAGGCGTCCATGATCTTTTCGGCGCCATCGCTCGGGTTCGCGAGCGTCGCGTGAAACGAAAAATCGGTGACGCTATCCGAGGCGAGCGCGCTTCTCTTGGCAAAAGCGGAATGTATTCCCGCCGCAGTTTTTACCGGGTCAAGAAAATCGACGAAAGTAGTCACGCCGCCGAGAGCGGCCTGCATCGAGCCTGAGCGAAAATCGTCGACCGTGCGATTCGAGCCGACGCCGAGGGAAAAGTGAACGTGGGGATCGACGAAACCGGGAAGGACGAGTTTACCCGTCGCGTCGAAAACTTCGCGGGCGGGGAGCGGCTCCAGCGATACGGCGCTCACTTTTCCATCCTTAAAATAAACGTTTGCCGCGGCGAGCCGGCCCGCAATATACGCTCGCCCGTTTTCGATGCCAACGTCATGCATTATTGTACCCCTTCCCGGAAGCGTGGCGCTCCGCGCGCGCGTAATCTTCCGGAGTGTCGATATCCAGCAATATATCCCGATCGTCTGTCTCAACCAGCCGCACGGACTGAGTCGAAAGCCACGCGCGCAGGTTTGAGTCGGCTCGCTCCGCGAGTATGGACGAGGCGCATTCCCGCGCGAGAAGGATCGGATGGCACGCCCGTCCGCCCACCGAAGGCTGAACAACGGCATCGCTCGTTTGCAGAAGTCGTCCGCAGAGATCGCTCGTCAAAAAGGCGTAATCTCCCGGCGTCAAAAAAAACCGCGACGCGCGAACGAGGGCGACGCCGAATCTTACGGACGAGAACATGCCCGCGTCGAAGCCCTCGTTGATCGCGACCTCGACGGCGGGACCGAGTCCCGCAAGCGCGGGCAAAAGCAATTCCGCGCGATACCCGCCGACGACGATGACCCGATCGCACCACGGAAGGAACGCCTCGACCACGCGGCGAACGACCGGCGTACCGCCCACGGGCAGCGTCATCTTAAAGGCGTTCGCGCGGCTCGAATACCCGGCCGCGAGCACGATGGCTTCAACGTCTTTCATCATGAGGCGTCTCCGACATCCTCGATGAGAACGCGCATCGAGCCTCCGCAAACCATACCGTCGTCTTCCGCGGTCGCGCCGGACAGATCGATTTCTCGGAGAAACCACCGACCGGTCCCGATAATATCGAGAGAAAGCTTTATCGCGTCGCTTTCCGCGCAACCGCCGCCAATGCTCCCGACGACCCTGCCGCCCGGATACACGACCATTTTCGCCCCGACGCCGCGCGGGACGGAACCGTCGGCGGAGACAATCGTTACCGAGGCTCTCGGCCCCGCGTCGTCTCGCGCGAGTTCCTCTACCGCCGTAGCGTCGAGATCGGTCGAAAACGGGCGGCTTACGCCGTCGGGACCGATCCGTTTCCGCGCGATTATTTCGGCGACGATGGACACCGCGATTTCCGAAGGGCTAACCGCTCCGATCGAAAGGCCGATGGGCGAACATACGCGCGAAAGACGCGCGGGGTCGACTCCGTCGGAAAGCAATTTTTCGCGCGCGAGCGCGACGCGCCGGCGCGAGCCGATCATGCCGACATAGCGCGGTTCAGTCCCCGAAAGGACCGCGCGCAAGCACTCCAAGTCATGACGATGGCCGCGCGTGACGATCACGACGTAATCTGATTCCGCGATTCTCAATCGGGGAATCGACGATGGAAAATACTCGCACATGACGGTCGCAGAATCGCCGAACCGCGCCGCGTTCGCGAAAGAGGGCCGATCGTCGACGACGACGACGGCAAAGTCGATTTTCCTCGCGATATCCGCGAGCGGCACGGCGATATGCCCCGCGCCGAAAACGATTAGCCGCTCGCGCGGGACTACGGGCTCAAGATATACGGCCCGCTCGCCTTCGCCGGCGATCGCGGGACCCACGCGCAAAGTCTCTCGAGTGAGGGGATCGCCCTCGGGGAGAATTCTTTTCTCAAGCGCGGACGAAGAATTCCCGCCGATTGAGTACGCGACAACGGCCGGCTTACCCGAGCGCAATCTCGCGGCGACCTCGCTGAACGGCGCGCTCACGCGTTGCCCCTCGCGCATTCGCCGTCGTCGCCCTTCAGGATCGCGAGGCCGTGTCCGAGCTCGTCGATGATAAAGCCGAGCGACTCCTCGACGGCTTTCGGGCTGCCGGGCAAATTGACGATAAGGGCAGAGCCCCTGATGCCGGCGCGCGCGCGGCTCAGCATCGCGCGTTTCGTGACGGCCATGCTGAACGCGCGGATAGCCTCGGTGATGCCGGGCGCTTCGCGCTCAATAACGGAAAGGGTGGCCTCGGGCGTGCGATCGCGCGGGGAAAAACCCGTACCGCCGGTCGTCAGGATGAGATCGCAGAGATCTCCGTCGGCTAAGCGGCGAAGTTCGTCGGCGATGAGGCTCTCCTCGTCGGGGAGAACGCGATAGCTCGCGACCGCGTAGCCGCGAGCCTCGACGATTCGCCGAATCGCCGGCCCGCTCTCGTCGAAGCGCTCACCTCGCGATCCTTTGTCGCTCGCCGTGACGATTCCCACGCGATACTGTTTACTCGCCATGCATTTCGTCTCCCGCCGCGATGATCCCGCCGGCTAAAACCCGCGCGAAAACGCCTTCGCGCGGCATAATGCAGTCGCCCACCTGATGGAATATCTCGCATTCGGAATGGCACTGCTTCCCGATTTGGGTTACCTCGAGCAGGACCTCCCCGCAGCGCAGCCGAGTCCCGACGGGAAGCAGCCGAAAATTAATGCCGCTCACGAGAAGGTTTTCGCCGAAGGCGCCGTCGGCTACGCTCGCGCCGCGCGCGCGGAATTCCTCGACGCGCTCAAGGCATAAAAGGCTTACCTGGCGGTGCCAGGGCCCGGCATGCGCGTCCCCCTTGAGCCCATGGTTCTCGATGAGTTCGGCCCTTCGAATATCGCGCTTCGCCGTACCCTGCAGCTCGCTCACGCACACCGCGACCACGGTTCCTTGTATGCCGCCCACAGAGGGATTTTTTTCCACGATCAGCCCCCTATGCCCGCCATGGCGGCGGTCTCCGCGCAAACGCCATGATCGCCCGGCTTTCGGTACATTTCCGCGAGCATGATCTCCGAAAGAAACTCGTCGGAGCATCCGCCGCGCATCGCGTCGCGAAGGGAGACGCGGCGAGGGTCGAAGAGGCAGGTCTTAAGATCGCCCGTCGCGGTCAGTCGCACGCGGTTGCAAGAAGCGCAAAATGAATGGCTCATCGCGGCGATGAAACCGACGGCCCCGATGAATCCCGAGAACTCCCGATAGGTCGCGGGTCCGTTTCCCCGGGCGCGCGCGGAAGGGAGCGACGGGCCGTAGCGATCTTCGAGGGCGCGAAGAACCGAATCCGAAGAAACCGTCGCGAACGAGGAACCGAGGCCCACGGGCATCATCTCGATGAAGCGCACGTCTATATCCGTTTCGCGCGCGAGGCCCGCGATCGAAACATAGTCGTCGATCGGAACGCCCTCGACGACTACGCAATTGATTTTCGTTTTCATGCCGCTCTCGCGCGCCCGCGCGATCCCGCGCAAAACCTCGGGAAAGGCGTCGACGCCGGTAAACGACTCATACGCTGCGGCGTTCGCCGCGTGCATACTCACGTTCACCGACGAAATTCCCGCGTCGGCGAGCTCCTCGACCATCGGTGCGAGCAGAACGCCATTCGTCGTAAGCGTGACGTCGTCAATCCCGGAAATCGATCGAAGCTCGCGAACGAGAGACACGAGTCCCCTGCGAATGAGCGGATCGCCTCCGGTCAGCTTAATCTTCGAGATACCAAGGCCGGCGCCGACCCGGACGACGCGCGCTATTTCCTCGAACCTCATAATCTCCGCGTGACCGACCGAAGGAATCCCCGAGGGAGGCATGCAATGGCGACAGCGCAAGTTGCATCGATCCGTCACGGAGACGCGAAGGTAATTTATTAGGCGGCCATATCGATCGATCATCGATCTTCCTCCGCCGAAGGCGCCCGGTAGTCGCCGCTTTTTCCGCCTGATTTGCGGTTAAGCCGGATGTCGCCGATTACCATGCCCTTGTCGACCGCCTTGCACATATCGTACACGGTTAACAGCGCGACCGAAACGCCGGTGAGCGCTTCCATCTCGACGCCCGTCTTCCCGGTAAGGCGAACCGTGCACACGGCCTCGACTGACGGCGGATTCTCCCGTACGGTCAAATCTACGGAACTATGCTCGATAAAAAGCGGATGGCACAGCGGTATTAGGTCGGAGGTTTTTTTCGTCGCCATGATACCGGCGAGGCGCGCGGCGGCGAGCACGTCGCCCTTCGGCATGCCGCCCGCGGTGAGCAGGTCGTAGATCTCGCGCGTAATCGATATGGTACCTGAGGCAACGGCGGCACGAACCGTCTCACGCTTGGCGCCGACGTCCACCATCCGCGCGGAGCCGTTCTCGTCTATATGCGTAAAATCACCCGGCATACTCGCTCCTATTTCCCGAATCCGCAGTTGGGGTACGCGCACGTCTCGCAGTCAAGGCAGAGGCCTCCCTGACCGAGACGCGTAAGGTCTTCTCGCAGAATCGCGACGCCCGCGAGGATCCGCGGAAGCACTAAGTCAAATATCGTTCTTCGGGAGTACATCACGCAACCGGGAAGTCCCAGAACGGGAATCGAGCCGCGCAAATACGCGAGCAAAAACATCGAGCCGGGAAGGACGGGAGCCCCGTAGGAGACGATTTGCGCGCCCGACTTTCGGATGCCGAGCGGCGTCGTATCGTCGGGATCGACGCTCATGCCGCCAGTGCAGACGATCAGCTCGGCGCCCGAGTCCGCGAAACCCGTTACGATGCGCGCGATCGAATCGGAGTCGTCGCCGACAGTCTCGTGCGCGACGATCTCGACGCCGTATTCGGCGAGTTTTTCGCGAATCACCGGCGTGAACGTATCGGCGATCCGGCCATGGAACACCTCGGATCCCGTCGTCAGAACCGCGGCTTTTTTCAGCGTAAACGGCCGAACCGAAAGAAGCGGTTCCCCGCCGACGATTTTTTTCGCGACGTCAAGTTTCGCGCCGTCGATGACGAGGGGGACCACGCGCGCGCCGGCGAGCTTTTCGCCGCTTTTTACGGGAAAATTGCCGTGTCGGGTCGCGATGACGATCTCTTCTATGCCGTTAACCCGGGAAAGCCGATCGTCGTCCGCGATGAACACGCCGTCGATCTCGGCGAATATATCCAGCTTACCCTCGCGAATATCGCCCGCAGGCCTCGTACCCGCCCCCATGCAGAGCTCGCCTAAAATTTTCGCGGCGTCGTTCTCATGGAAAAAACCGGGCTTTGATTCCCACACGTACAAGTTTTCCTTTCCCATCGAAAGGAGCATCGGAATATCCTCGGCGGAAACGACGTGCCCCTTGCGAAACGCGGGGCCTTTCCCCTCGCCACGGACGATTCTCGTCAAATCGTGGCAAAGCACGTGACCGACGGCGTCGACCGTCCGAACGAGCTTCACTTGCACGCCTCCATCAGCGTCCGCTTGCTCATCGCGAAATACTCGTCGAGGTCGAAGGAATTCTCGTCGGTGAGATACTGAAGCGTCGCGCCCTCGAGAAGCGCCACGGCGAGAAACGGGATAAATCGACGACGATCCGGCGCGAGGTCGGGAACGTATCGGTCGAGCGAGGCGCCGATTTCGTCGCGCCAGCCGGAGAAGGACGCGGCGAACGCCTCGCGGCATTCGTCGTTGATCCGTCCCTGTACCCAAAAATCTATCTCGGCGTAGTCGTACGATTTGAGGTTGACGACGAATTCCCTTTTCTGCCGAATAAAGACGTCGAGCTGGGACTCAAGCGTGTCCTCAGCGGTCTCTCGCAGCGCGGAGCGGATTTCGAGGCACTTATTGAGGACCTTCGACTGCAGGGCGGACATGAGCTTATCTTTCGTCTTATACCAATAGTGGACGTTTGACTGCACCATTCCCGCGCGATCGGAAATCTGATGCATCCGCGTCCCGCTAATCGTATTTTCCCGTACGACCTCGAGCGCGGCCTCGAGAATGAGCTCTTCGCAATTGCGGTCTTTCATCGCCCATCCCTTTTATCGAAAAGCCGCGCGCCGGCCACGAACTTCGCGCCGATATCCCGATCGTCCGCGAGATATATAAGGCGCTCGAGCCGTTCCCTCGCCGGAAGGTCTCTGGGAGAAGGGAATCGGGCGTCGCCGATAACGACGGCGTCAAACTCGTAATCGCGGTCGAAGCTCCCGACTTTCCCGAAAAACGCCCCGCCGCCCGCCGTCGCGGCATGTAAGGCCTCGTCGAGCGTCAGCGGCCGAGAATCTTGGTCGAATATGCGCCAATAAAGCTTTGACGCCTGAATCGAGAGACGAAGCGCGTCGAGCATCGAGAGACTCGATCCGCCGGCGACGTCTGAACCGAGACCGACGCGAACGCCCGCGTTCAGCAGTTTTCGCGCGGGCGCGATTCCCGACGCGATATTCGCGTTCGACTCGGGGCACAGCGCCACGAAGATTCCCCGTTCGACGTACCGGCCGATTTCGCGGTCGGACGGATACACGCAATGGGCCATGACGGTCGGGCAATCCCCGCCGAAAAGGCCGAACCGCTCGTACGCGTCGGCGTAGTCAATCGAGTCGGGGCAGAGCCGCGCGACCCAGGCGATCTCGTCGAGATTTTCGGAAAGGTGCGACTGCACGGGCAATCCGTATTCTTTTTGCAGCGCGGAAATCGCGCGCATCGTCTCGTCGGTGCACGACGGGATGAAGCGCGGGGTTAAGATCGGCCGAACGGTTTTGAATTTCGCCGAACGGCCGAGCCAGCCGCGCAAGTTCGCGGCGACGTCGAGCGCGGTTCCTTCGGCGAGAAACTCCGGGCAGTTGCGGTCCATGCTCACCTTGCCCACCATCGCACGAATCCCGCTTTGCTCGATTCTTTCCATTAATTTCAGCGTCGCGTCCGCATGAACGGTTCCGAACACGCAGGCGCGCGTCGTGACGCTCGCGCGCAGATCGTCGACGAAAATCCCGTACGCGCGATCGGCGTACGAAATATCGGCGTATCTGCCTTCCTCGGGAAAGGCGTTGAGCTCGAGCCATTCAAGAAGCTGAGAATCCATGCCGACGCCGCGAAAAGTATACTGAGGCGCGTGAACGTGTAGATCGACGAAACCGGGGAAAACGAACTGATTTGAATAATCGCGAACGGGCAACGAGCCATACTGCCCGGGAAGGGCCTCAAATACGCCGGCGGAAACCCCGCCAACGCAAACGGCGTACCCGTTCTCAACGATTTCGGTCGGTCCCGTCCGCTTTGGGACCACGATATGTCCCCGAATGGCGAACGAGTCTGAATGATTCATGCGCAATGCCTCCCGAGAAGGACAAAAAAAAAGCATACCGCAAGGGCGGTATGCAACGGCTTCGTTGTCATCTTCTCATCGCCGTCAGTATATCCGGCAGAGGGGAAAAGTCAATAATAAATTGACTAATCAATCAAAAATATGCCGTTTTGGGCCGATTTTCCCTTGACTATTATTTTCGGCTACCGTATCGTGCCTTTCGAAGGCCGACGATCGGCCCACGAAGGCGTGTATATCCGACTATTCCCTGCCGGGGGAATAGTCGCGTATACGCGCCTTTTTTTATTTTAGGAGTGTTCGGTGAGCGAAGCCCTCAGAATGGAGCGCATCACGAAGCGCTTTGGCAATTTTTACGCAAACAAGAGCGTCGACCTCGACGTTCGCGCGGGAGAGGTCCATACCCTTCTCGGGGAAAATGGCGCGGGAAAAAGCACCCTGATGAATATCCTGATCGGCCTATATCAGCCGACCGAGGGGGATATTTATCTTTACGGGAAAAAAACGCCCATCTCGTCGCCCGCAGTCGCCATGAAAAACGGCATCGGCATGGTGCACCAGCATTTCATGCTGATCGAGGCGATGACCGTCCTAGAAAACATAATTCTCGGCTCGACGAACGACCGCTCACCGTTTCTCAACCGAAGGGCCATAAAACGCGGGCTTTCCGAGCTCGCCGCTCGCTACGGCCTCGAGGTCGATCTCGACAAAACCATCACCGAAATTTCAGTCGGCGAGCAGCAGCGCGTCGAGATCCTCAAGGCACTCTATCGGGGCGCGCGCATCCTCATCCTCGACGAGCCGACGGCGGCGCTCACCGACCTTGAAGCCGCTTCGCTTTTCGACATCGTGCGAAAGCTTACCGCAGACGGCAATTCCGTCATTTTCATCTCGCATAAAATGCGCGAAGTGCTCGAGATCAGCGACCGCATTACCGTGCTGCGACATGGCCAGGCGATCACGACCGTCGCCCGCGCGGGGGCGAACGCCGAAACGCTCGCCGAAACCATGATCGGACGAAAGATCGAGAAGCAAACCTACCCCAAGGCGAAAGTCGCCGGAGAGAAAATTCTTGAGCTCGACGCGGTGAGTTACAACGCGAAATCCCGGCACAGCGGACTTTCCGCGGTGTCGCTTTCCATCGGAAAAGGAGAGATCGTCGGCGTCGCGGGTATCGACGGAAACGGGCAGTCCCAACTCGCGCAAATGGTCACGGGCGTAATCGCGCCGGAATCGGGTCAAGTGCGGCTGAACTCGCGAGAGATGGCGAGAACCTCCCCGAAGGCGTTCATCGCCGCGGGCGTGTCGCACATCCCCGAAGACCGCAACCGGATGGGTCTCGTCGGCGACATGAGCGTCAAGGAAAACCTCGTGCTTAAGTCGATCGAGTCGCCGGAGCTTTCGCGCGCGCGCGGCTTCAGGCTCAGGCGCGGGGAAATCGCCGCGTACGCGTGCCGGGTCAAGGAATCGTACGATATCCGCTGCGAGGGCGTCGACCAAGAGGCGCGGAGCCTCTCGGGAGGAAACCAGCAGAAGATCATATTCGCCCGCGAGCTCGAGAAAAACCCCGAGCTTCTGGTCGCGGTGCACCCAACGCGCGGTCTCGATATCGGCGCGACGGAATACATGAGAAACCGCATGATCGGCGCGAGGGACCGCGGCTGCGGCGTCCTTCTCATCAGCGCGGACTTCGACGAGATACTCGAGCTCTCCGACCGCATCGTCGTCATGTACGAAGGAAAGATCGTCGGGGAATACGACGGGACGAAGCCGCCGATCCCGGAAATATCGCTCGCCATGTCGGGCAAGACGGGGAACGCCGAATGAACCGAACGATCGTCAAAGTCGCCATCCCGACGCTCGCGATATTTCTCGCGCTCGCCATCGGGGCCCTCATCATCGCGCTCATTGGGGCAGATCCCGATCGCGCGTTTCAAAGCCTCGCGCTCGGCGCCTTCGGGACGCCGGCGAATTTCGGTGAGACTTTCGTGAAGGCGTGCCCTCTTATTTTCACCGGGCTCGCCGCCACGTTCGCCTATCGGTGCGGAGTCTTCAACCTCGGGGCCGAGGGGCAGTTCATCATGGGCTCGGTCGCGGCCGTTTGGGTCGCGGACGCGCTCGGCCCCGCGGGCGGGCTTGGTGGAATCCTACTCTGCCTTCTCGTCGGCGTGATCGCGGGCGGCGTTTGGGGCGCGATTCCCGGCTTCCTCAAAATCGCGCGCGGCCTCAACGAAATGATCGTCAGCATCATGCTCAATTACGTCGCCCTCCTTTTCATGGGCTTCGTTTACACAGGGCCGCTGCGAGAGGCGAACCTTCCGCAAACCGCCGCGGTTCCCCAATCCGTGAAACTCGCGCGACTTTTCCCCGGGACGCGCGTGCACGCGGGAATCGTCGTCGCGATCGCCGTCGCCGCGATCGTGCACTATTTCCTGTTCCGCACGTCAAAGGGCTTCAAGCTCCGCGCCGTCGGCCTCAACCAAACGGCGGCGCTATTCAACGGCTATCCCGTGCGCGTTTACATGCTCGCCTCGTTCGTCGCTTCAGGCGCGATCGCAGGCCTCGGCGGCGCCATCGAGCTCCTCGGGACCCAATACCGACTCATGTCGGGGTACGGCTCGGGCTACGGCTTCGACGGCGTCGCGATCGCGCTCATTGGGCAGCTCAACCCGATAGGAACCGTCGCGGTCGCCTACCTCTTCGCGGCTCTCCGCGCGGGAGCCACGATGATGCAGGTGGGGAGCGGAGTGCCGACGTCCGTTATCAGCATCGTGCAGGCCCTCGTCATCGTGCTTTCCGTCGGAGCGAGCGCCGCTATCAACTTACCCGAAATTAAAGCCCTGTTCGCGAGGAGCGTGAAACCATGGAAATGACGACGATGATCCCCCTTTTGCAGGATTTCTTTCTCTCGTCCGTCCGCATGGCGACGCCTATCCTTCTCGCGGCGATCGCGGAACTCTACTCGGAGCGCGCGGGACTCGTGAACATCGGGCTCGACGGCATCATGACGCTCGGAGCCTTCGTCGGCTTTTTCGCGAGCCTAGCGACGGGGAATCCCGTCATCGGCATATTCGCCGGGGCCTTGGCGGGGATCGCGATTAACCTCGTTTACGGTTTCTTCACGGTGTCTCTCTGCGCCGAGCAAATCGTCTTCGGCATGGCGCTCAACATTCTCGGGCCCGCAATCGCCTCGTTCGCGAACAAGGCTGCGTTCGGAGTCAACTCGACCCTCATCGTCGCGCCGTTGATGCAAAGCGTCCCCATCCCGATTCTGTCGGACATCCCGTTCGTCGGTCAAATACTCTTTAACCACACTCCGCTCGTGTACGCGGCATACCTGCTCGTCCCGGCGACGGCGGCTTTTTTCGGCGTCACGAAGGCGGGTCTTAACTTTAAGGCCGTCGGGGAATTCCCAAAAGCCGCCGCGTCGCTCGGCATCGGCGTCCGCCGCACGAAATACCTCGCGACGGTTATTTGCGGCGCGCTCGCGGGAATCGCCGGGGCCTACCTGACGACGTGCTACATCAGCACGTATTCCGATGGGGTCGTCGCGGGACGCGGCTTCATCGCGCTCTCGGCGGTTATTTTCGGCAGGTGGAGCGGCGTCGGCGTGCTGGCGGCGTCGATTCTCTTCGGATTAAGCGACGCGCTTCAGCTCAGGATCCAAGTGCTCAATCCCGACCTGCCCTACCAGCTCGTCGCGATGCTCCCGTACTTGAGCACGCTGCTCGCGCTCGCCTGTTTCGGTATCAGCAAAAACGGTCCACAGGCAAACGGAAAGCCGTTTTATCGCGAACAGCGATAATGTTCGGACATAGATCGCAAAGATGAGGAGATTTCACATGAAGACTAAGAATGCGGCGGTCGCCGCCGTGGTCTGCGCCGGCGTATTGCTCGCCGGACTTACCGGATGCGCAAAGAAGGCCGAACCCGCAGCGGCAGCTAAAGCTTGGAAAATCGCGATGATCTGCGACTCCAGCATCGCCGACGGCGGATGGGGAACCGCGTGCTATAAGGGCATGGTCGACGCTGCGGCGACCGAGGGCTTCGAGACGCAATACACCGACGGCATCACGACCGCCGATTTCACCTCGAGCCTTCGCAGTTACTGCACGCTCGGCTTCGACGTCATTTTCGCGCCGGGGAACCAATATTCCGACGCGGTGAAGGAAGTCGCCACCGACTACCCGAACGTCAAATTCATCCTCCTAAACGGCAAGGTTGAGACCGCGAACGTCCAGTCGGTGCTCCCCGACGCCGAGCAGATCGGCTACATGGCCGGCGCCCTCGCGGGACTTATGTCGAAGACGAACAACATCGGCTTCATCGGCGGGATGGAACTCGACACGACGAAGAAAAAGCTCGCGTGCTACGCCGCCGCCGCGCAGAAAATGAACCCCGCGATCGCCGTCACCTCCGCCTACGCGGCCACGTTCAGCGACTCCGCGAAAGGCCTTGAAATCGCGAACTCGATGGTCACGACCAAAAACGTGGACGTAATGTTCGGCGACGCGAGCGCGGTCGACTCGGGAGCGCGCCAGGCCCTCGCGAAGACCCCGAACCGCTACGACATCGGCCAGCCCGACGACATTCTGAAAAGCCAGCAGATCGAGTGCGTCATCGGAAGCGTCGTCACCGACAACGCCGCAATGATCCGCGCGT
>QKAR01000058.1 GCA_003246335.1 Spirochaetales bacterium
CAATATTCCGACGCGGTGAAGGAAGTCGCCACCGACTACCCGAACGTCAAATTCATCCTCCTAAACGGCAAGGTTGAGACCGCGAACGTCCAGTCGGTGCTCCCCGACGCCGAGCAGATCGGCTACATGGCCGGAGCCCTCGCGGGCCTTATGTCGAAAACCAACAGCATCGGTTTTATCGGCGGGATGGAACTCGATACGACGAAGAAAAAACTCGCCTGCTTTACCGCGGCGGCGCAGAAAATGAATCCCGCGATCTCCGTCTCGGCCGCCTACGCGGCCACGTTCAGCGACTCCGCGAAAGGCCTTGAAATCGCGAACTCGATGGTCACCACCAAAAACGTCGACGTCATGTTCGGCGACGCGAGCGCGGTCGACTCGGGAGCGCGCCAGGCCCTCGCGAAGACCCCGAACCGCTACGACATCGGCCAGCCCGACGACATTCTGAAAAGCCAGCAGATCGAGTGTGTCATCGGAAGCGTCGTCACCGACAACGCCGCAATGATCCGCGCGTGCCTCCAAGACGCGAAAAACGGGTCGTTCGGGAACAAGACTCTCTACGGAAACCTCTCGAACGGATGCCTGTCGGTCGGGACATTCGGCGCCGCCGTCAGCGAAGACGTAAAAGCCAAATATCTCGCGGCTATCGAGGAGATCAAGGCTGGAACATTTATCGCGAAATAAGCTATCCTAACGGAAAGCCCGCCCGCCCAGCCGCCGGCGGGCTTTTCTTTTTGCATGGCGATTACCAAAAGTGAACATCATGAAAGCGGCAACGAAGCCGCGCGCAAACATTTTGGAGGTAACCCATGAAGATCCGTCTTAAGCTCATGGTTCTCGTCGCGGGATTGGTTTTGCTTTTCGCGCTCAGCGCTTCCGTTTACGTCGTCGGAAACGGTTATATTCAGGGTATCAAAACCGAGGCGACGGCGCTCCAGGATCTCACGCTTTCCGTCAATTTACTCCGGTCCGAAGTAAACCGGATGGACAGCCGCACGTTCGGCTCGATCGAAATCGGTCTCAGCGACGCGAAGGATCAACTCGCGGCGAGCTTCGAGGAAATCGACGGACTCAGGCGCCTCAAGGCTCTCGGCGGGGAAGCGAAGGGCGTCTTCCAAAACCTCCAATCGGTGCGCGACACGATCGACGCGAAACTCGCGTCTACGTCCGCCGCGCAAGGCGACTTCACGGCAGAGATCCGCGACTCCATACAGGTGGATCCCTCCTACTATTCCATGACGCAGGTCTCAGACTTCGCGTTCACCGTGCTTACCGTTGAGCAGCGCAAAAGCCTCATCGCCACGAGGAATAAATACGCCGCGGAAATTCTCAGCTTCGACCAAGTTCTCGAGATGCAGGACAAGGTTATCAAGGCACAGATCGAAGTGATCGACGGTGCGGTCGCCGCGATGCAGATAAAGGTCGGAATCGCCACGTTCGCCCTCGTCGCGTTGTTCATCGTCATAGCGCTCGTCGTCGCGACGCGAATCGCCGCGCGGCTCACCGCGTCCATCGAGGGCATGGGAAAAAGCGCCGCGATTCTCGACTCAGGAGACCTCACGGGCCGATTCGAGAAAACGTCCCACGACGAGGTCGGCACGCTCGCCGAGGCGCTCAACGCTTTCGTCGCGACGCTCCGCGGCTCCATCGCGGGAATTCACTCGGCTTCCGGGCGAAACGTCGAGGTCAGGGACCTCCTGTTGGGCGAGGTTCAGGAAGCCTCGTCATCCATTGCGCAGATCGAGAGCAACTCCGAGTCGATCGCCCGCCAAATCGAAAAGCTGAACGACCAAGTGTCCCTAACGGGGGAGGAAGTGACGGCCGTCTCCGCGCAAATCGAGTCTCTCCACTTGGACATTAAGAGGCATAACGAAACCGTCGCCGCGGCGAGCGGAGAGATAGACACGGTCATCGGGTCCTTGGAGGAAGTGGTCCGCGTCGTCGACGAGGGGCGTTCAGCTTCTTCGCTCCTCGCTTCCTCGGTGGAAAAAAGCCGGGACGAACTCGCCGAGACGTACCGAAGCGTCACGCGCATCAACGAGAGCGCCGGCACGATACGGGAAATCACCGGGGTCATGGCGGGCATCGCGGCGCGCACGAACCTCCTCGCGATGAACGCGGCCATCGAGGCGGCGCACGCGGGGGAGTTCGGCCAGGGCTTCGCCGTGGTCGCCGACGAAATACGCTCGCTCGCCGAGGCGTCGTCCGCGCGGTCGAAGGAAATCGGGAAAAACATCGGGACGATAGTCGGCGAAATCGAGCAAACGCAAGCCCTCGCCGAAAACGCGAACAAGACGTTCGACGGGATGATCGACAGGCTCGGCGACATGACGGCATCGATCAATACGATACAGGCGGGGATAGCGGACACGTCGGCGAACAGCGAGTCGGTGTCGCGCGCCATGCGGGACCTCAACGGAATATCCGCCAAGATCGCGTCGAGCTCGGACGCGATGTCGAAAAGCTCGGCGACCATCGACGTCACCGCGAAAGACCTCGGGCGAATATCCCACGAGGTTTTCACGAACATAGCGGAAATTACGAAAGGCATCCATCACATCGGCGACACCGTACGGTCGGTGGCGGCCCACGCGGAAGCCGTCGGCGAGGTGAGCGGAGCCCTCGACGGAGAGGTTAAGTTCTTTAAAGTCTGACAAGAAGCCGCGCCGGTCCGACTCTATTCAGCCCAGAGGCTCACCGGCGAAAACGCGTCCACGTCGATGAGCCCGCGATCGGTTAACTTCAGGCTCGGTATAACCGGCAGTCCCATGAAAGAAAGAGTCATGAGCGGAGTCGGGTTCGAAAGACCCTCGCGGGCGAACGCTTCCTCGAATTCCCGAAGCCTCCCGATGACGAACTCCGCGTCGCGGTCGCTCATGAGGCCCGCGATGGGGAGCGGCAGGTCGAGGATGATCTCGTTCCCCACCGCGAAAACGAACCCGCCCTTAATTTTATTGAGATGGCGCGCGACCTTGAATATCGACGCGTCGTCGACGCCGGCGACGATCATGTTGTGAGAGTCGTGCGAGACGGTCCCCCCGATCGCGCCGCGCTTGAGGCCGAGCCCGTGAATGAATCCCTGACCGATGTTCCCCGAGCCGATGTGCCGCTCTATCACGAAAATCTTGAGAAAATCCCGGGCGACGTCGGACTCGCAAAGACCGTCGACGACCCTCGGCTCGGCGACGGTGACTCCGGTAACGACGGAGTCGGGACGCGCCGCGATCACCCGAATTTTTTTCCCCTCGGCAGGAATTTTGAAATCGTCGGCGGAAAGCCACTTCACGTTGACCGAGTCGCGTACCGACGGGATCGGGCGCGCGACCGGCGCGAGGAGCTTTCCGTCCTCGGCGATTTTCGCGCCGCGCTTAAAGACGAGTTTCGCGCGAAAGTCCCCCAGGGACTCGAACGCCACGAAATCCGCGCGATAACCGGGCGCGATCGCGCCGACTCCGCGCAGGTTAAACCAAGCGGCGGGATTCTGGCAGGCGATCCTAAACGCGTCGATCGGGTCCACGCCCGCGGCGAGCAGCGCGCGCAGGGAGTTGTCGAGATTTCCCTCGTCGACGAGATCGTCCGGGTGCCGATCGTCCGAGCACAGAAGGAATCGATGCGCAGTGCCCCGATCAATGGCCGGCACGAGATTCCGCAGATCGCGCGTTGTGGAACCTTCCCGCAGCATCACGTACATTCCCTTGCCTATTTTTTCGCGGGCTTCCTCCGCCGTGGCGCATTCGTGGTCAGAGCCTATCCCCGCCGCCACATACGCGGAGAGCGCGGCGCCGCTTAATCCCGGCGCGTGCCCGTCGATCGGTTTTCCCGCCGCGCGGAAAAGCGCGAGCTTGTCGTGAAGCTCGGGGTCGTTCCCCAGAACGCCCGGATAGTTCATCACCTCGCCGAGCCCGAGCACGCGGGGATCGCCTATGAACGGATGCATGTCGGACGCGTGAAACACCGCCCCGGAGGTATCGAAGGACGTCGCGGGAACGCACGACGGCACCATGAAATACATATCGAGCGGCAAATCCTCGCTCGCGGAGAGCATGAAGCGCATGCCGTCGTAGCCGAGCACGTTCACGATCTCATGGGGATCGGCGACGACGGAACCGGTGCCGAGGGGAGCGACGAGCCGCGCGTATTCCGAGGGAGTCAGCATCGAGGACTCGACGTGCATGTGCGCGTCGATGAGCGACGGCGCGAGATACAGCCCCGCGAGGTCGATCGTCTCGCGAGCCTTGAGCCCGTCGTCGACGCCCACGACGAAACCGTCCAAAACGGAAACGTTGACCCCGGAGCGGATCTCGCCGCGCAAGAGGTCCACGAGCCGGCAGTTCTCCAGATTGAGGTCGCACGCCTCGCGCCCCATGCCGGCGTCAATGATTTTTTTTTCGTTCATAACATTCCTTCGGACGGGTGACGGCGAAAGCGGTCACATGCGGAATTCCTCGCCGAGGTACACGCTCCGCGCGACCTCAGAGCGCAGTATGTAATCCTTATCGCCTTCCTCGACGATTTCGCCCTTATTGATGATGCAGGCGCGATCGGTTATTTCCAGCGTATCGCGCACGTTATGGTCCGTTATCAAAATCCCGATTCCCTGCGAGGAAAGCCGCCGCACGATACCCTTAATGTCGTGCACCGCGATGGGGTCGATCCCGGCGAAGGGCTCGTCCAGCAAGAGGAACTTCGGCTCGATGGCGAGCGAACGCGCGATCTCGGTGCGCCTGCGCTCGCCGCCGGAAAGCGTGTATGCGGGCTGCGAGCGGTTCGCGGCGACGCCGAACTCTTCGAGCAAAAACTCCAGTTTTTCCCGGCGTTCCGCTTTCGAGAGGTCTTTCCGCCCCTCAAGGATCGCGCCGATATTCTGCTCGACGGTCAGTTTGCGAAACACCGACGCCTCCTGCGGCAAATACGAAAGTCCCGCGCGCGCGCGCTTGTACATCGGCAAGTCCGTGATGCGCTCGTCGTTAAGGTAGATATGGCCGCTCGCGGGTTTATAAAAGCCGACGACCATGTAAAACGTCGTGGTCTTTCCCGCCCCATTCGGGCCTAAAAGGCCCAATACCTCGCCCGAGCGCATCGAGAACGTCACGTCGCGCACGGCGTGCTTTTTCCTGAAAAATTTATTGAGGCCCTCGACGCGCAATATATCGCTCACGGCTTTCCCCCGATCGGTCCGTCCGACGGGGGGGTCCCCCCGGCCTCGCTCCCGCCTTCCGCTTTAGGCGCGTTCGGGCGATCGGGCGCGTCGTTTTTTTTCTTTTCGTCGTCTCGCTTAAGCGTTCCGCTCACCGTGCCATCGAGCGTTATTCGCTCGGTGTCGAGATCGACCGAAATGCGATCGGCGCGGAATACGTCGCCGTCTCGCGTCACGAATGGGCTCCCGGTCAGCTCCAAGGCCGAAAGGGAGCGACGATAGAGGGCGAAACCGGAGGTACAGTCGATTTTATTCTTTTTTAGTCGAACGGAAACGCGCAGGAGGGCGACCTCGGTTTTTTGGTTATACGTGATGGAGACGGCCGAGGCTTCCACTCCGTGCTTGGTGTCGGAAAGCCGCGCGTCCCCGCGGAATTCGGCGATCTCGGTCTCGCGATCGTACGTCAGCTCGCCGGAGGACAGCGTATAGCCGTTCTCGGAGTCGTTTCCCCGAACGTTCCCCACGGCGCGAACGTATCGATAATCCTTTCCCGTAAGCTCGATGCGATCCCCTGAAATCGAGAGCGCTCCCGTCGTCACGGTCGCCGAGCCTTCCAAAACCGTGAATTCGTCGCGTTTCCCCGACGCCCCGCTCATTCGGTCGGCGGAGAAAGAAATCGGCTTCGCGGCGAAAGCCGAAACCGCGGGGAACGCGACGAGGGCAAAGGCGAAAAGACGCGCGACGGGTCGCCGCGAAAAGTTATTCTTCATCGCCGTTCCCGTCCACGATTTTCCCCTCGACGCCCGACGCGAATCGATACGTCCGAGCGAGGGTGTCGGCGAAAAAGTCCTTACCCCGCAGCTCGGTGCCGTCGGATTTTTCCACGGAGACGGTCTCTCCGGCGCCGCCGGAAAGCCGATGCGTTTTTTTGGACCACTGAAGGTCGGAGGCGCGGAAAAACAAATCGTCGTCCCAAACGTGAAACAAAAGCCCGTTTCCCAAGGAATAGGATTCCGCGGCGTTATCCACGAGGAGTAAGCCCGCGGAACCGTCGGACGCGACGTTCCCGTTTCGGTCGAATTGGGTGAAAGAAACCCGCTCTCCCGCCCATACGTCGTCGGCCGCGTACATTTCGAGGGTTTCCGCCGTCAGCGTAACGGAAACCGCGCCGTCTTCGTACCGCGACGCGTCCGCGCCGCGCAACACTATTTCCGGTACGGCGCGACCGGAATCGGCTCCCGACGAATAGTCGAACGAGCAGGCGGCGAGGGTAAGCGACGAAAAAAGCGCAATGTACGCGAGCGCGAATTTCATCCATGAAATATACAGGCTCCGGGCTTTTTCGTCAAAGCGTGGCGATTCCGGGGAAGCGGGCTACATTGACAGTCAGCATAAGAGGTTTTAGACTTAAACCGGGGTTTCCCGGTTCGTAAACAGGAGCTTATATGGCAGATTTTCTTAGCGACGCCGATTTTGACTTATATCGAAAATTGATATACGACGAAAGCGGCATCACTTTTTCGGCGACAAACCGGGCAATTCTCGAAAGCAGGCTTCGAGAACGTCTCCGCGAAAAGCAAATAGCGGTCGTAAGGGATTATTACGCGCTCCTGCTCAAGGACAAAGAAGAACTCAAACTCATGCTCGACTCGGTTACGACGAACCTTACGAGGTTTTTTCGCAATCAGCCGCATTTTGACGCCCTCATCAATTACGTAATTCCCGAAGTACTCAAAATAAAAAAAGAAAAAGGCGACACGAAAATCCGCGTATGGAGCGCCGGTTGCTCTACGGGCGAAGAACCCTACACGCTCGCCATGATTTTCAAGGATAAATTGCCGGCGCCCTATCAGGCGGAAATAGTCGCGTCCGACCTTTCGCTCAAATCACTCATGGTCGGCAAGTCGGGCTTTTACCCCGAAACGCGCATCGTCGGCGTCCCAGACGCGTATTTGCCGAAGTTTTTCGACAAAAAAAACAACGGCTACCAAGTGAAGGACGAGTTGATGAAAATGATCCGATTCGACTATCACAACCTCAAAAACGATTCCGGCCAACGAAACATAGACATACTTTTCTGCCGAAATGTCCTCATTTATTTCGACGAAGCCGCTCAAAAAGCCGTCATAGACCGCTTTTGGGACGCGATGGCGGCGAAAGCCTATCTATTCATCGGCCATTCGGAATCCCTTTTTGGCATGAAAACCAAGTTCGAATTTCTGAAAACGGATTGGGCTTGCTTGTATCAAAAAAACACCTGACAGGAAGTACTCATGGACGCAATTTCGGTTTTAATCGTCGACGACTCCGCCTTGATGCGCAGTCTCATCGGGAAAATAATAGAGGCGACGCCCGGCCTTCAAATAGCCGATAAGGCGATGAACGGGCGTTTTGCCCTCCAGAAGATGGCGCGTTGCGCGCCCGACATCATCGTCCTCGACATCGAAATGCCGGAAATGAACGGGCTCGAATTCCTCGCCGAGCGAAAAAAACTCGGTATCGACATTCCCGTCGTCATTCTTTCGAGTATCGCGAAAGAAGGGGCCAAAGTCACGATGGAATGCCTCGAGCTCGGAGCGAGCGATTTCATCACGAAACCCTCAGGCTCGGAATCGGCGAACTTGCACACGGTCGCGAAACAGCTCGCCGAATTGCTCATTGGCTACGGCGGGCAATACCAGCTTAAGAAAATCGCGGGAACGGCAAAGAAACTCCCGATCGAGCGGCTGAAAACGTATGAATCGCGCATCGTGGACGCCGAACGCAACACGTATGAGCATAAGCAAGAGCTCCCCGCGGCTGCCCTGGAGACGCTGTCCCAAAGCGGGAGGGCTTCCCCGCTCAACCGGCAAGAACCCCGCAAAATCGCGCCGACGCGGGCGCCCGGCCCCATCGAAATTATCGCCATCGGCATCTCAACCGGCGGGCCAAACGCCCTCCGCGAGGTTTTCGCGAAACTCGATCCGGACCTGCCGCAACCGATCGTCGTCGTTCAGCACATGCCCGCCGGGTTCACGGAAGAATTCGCGAACAGCTTGAACCGAATTTGCCCGCTTGAGGTCAAAGAGGCTCAGGAGGGGGACCTCGTCAAAAAAGGCCGTATCCTCATCGCCCCCGGAGACCGCCACATTCTCGTGGAGCGCCGCTCGCTCGCGACGGTCGCGCATCTGTCGACCGCGGAACCCGAGAACGGGCATCGCCCGTCCGCCGACGTCCTATTCGGCTCGATAGCGAAAGAATATCAAAACCGCGCCCTCGGCGTCATCATGACCGGCATGGGAAAGGACGGGGCCGCGAAAATCGCGGAAATGTATCGGGAAGGATCGCGCACGATCGGGCAAGACGAACCGTCGAGCATCGTGTACGGGATGCCCCGCGTCGCCTGGGAAATGGGCGGGGTCATGGAGCAGATATCGCTTTCGAACATGGCGGCGGCGATCAATCGATACGGTAAGGAATTCGCCCCCTAACGAAAAGCGCCGAGCGACGCTCGGCGCGAAAAAACTACAAAACTTCGACGATCTCGGGTAAGGCTTGCGCGAAAAACTTCCGCAAGCCGAACGAGAGCAGGGAACCGACTACGAGGGTGAGTAAGGCGACGCCCGTGCGTAAGCCGTCCCCCGCCGACGGAACGGCGAGGGTAATAGCCACATACCCAAGGATAGCGAACGCGAAGGGAACGCCAATGGCGAAAAGCCCTTGCTTCGCCTGGTTTTTCGCCGCCGCGGAGATGCGCACCTCGTCACCGACGGAAAGCGGCAGATGACGCGCGTTGACCGCGCGAAACACGCTCCCGTTTTTTTTGCAATCCGCGTTTGAACAACCGATGCATACGTCTAAATCAAGAGCGACGACCGACGCGACCTCTCCGTCTATTTCCACGACACGCGCTTTTTCCTGCATTTCATCACTCCTTTTCCCGATCGTTTTGGGGCGGCTCGGCGCATTCTTGCTTTATCCTGCGAATGCCGACGGTTTTTCCCCCGCGATCTAGATCGATGATAACCCCTTCGAGCGCGGGTTTACCCCAAGACTCGCGGGACCACTCGGGAACACGGGTAAGAAATTCGCGAATTTTTCCCCCAGCGTCCATACCCCCGACGGAATCGACGCTCCCCGTGCGGCCCGCGTCGGTAATAACGCCGGTCCCCTTCGGGAAAATTGCCTCGTCCGCCGTTGGGACTCGGCCATGCGACCCGATAACGGCGGATACTTTTCCGTCTGCGTGAAAGAAAAACGCCTGCTTTTCCGCCGTCGCACCGGCGTGAAAATCGACGATAACGTAGGGAGTTTCCGCGCGCAACCGCTCGGCGATGGACGAAAGCGCCGTAAAAGGGTTGTCGGCGTGAATGCGCCCAAACCCAACGCGCCCCAATAACGAGACGACCGCTACTTTTTCCTTTCCGGCCGTCGCGAATTTCCACCCCCTTCCGGGACTTTCCGGAGGCAAATTAGCCGGACGCAGCACGTACGGAAGGGAATCGAATCCCTCGACAAGGTCTTTTTTATAAAAAATAGAGTCGCCGCCCACTAGCACGTCGATGCCCATTTTTCGCAAATACCCGGCGTGTTGTCGGCCCAAGCCAAAGCATCCGGTCGCCCCGTCGGCATTCGCGATCACGAGATCGGGTTTTTCGGCGGCTTTTATCGACGGCAAAGCGTTTTTCACGCACCAAATTCCCGGTTTCCCGACAATTTCGCTGATGTACAGAATTTTCAACGCGAGACTCCCAAAATCGCCTTACGAGCGTCGGTTCGATTCGCCCGATCCGTTTTCCCGGCGATCGAGGATTGCCGCGCAGGTGCGCATCTCGTCGAATCGACCAAGCTCTTCGTAAGTGTCCCGCAAATTATACAATGCATCGTCGAAATCGGGAATGAGGGTAAGGGACTTTTCGAACGCCGACCGGGCCTCGGTGAAGCGTTCCGAGCCGAAAAGCAATACCCCGAAATTGTTCCAAACGCGGCCGTTTCCGGGGTCGATGTCCAAAGCCCGATCATAGCAACGCTCGGCGCCCGCGTCGTCGCCAAGCTCATGGAGCACGACGCCCAAGGTATCGAACACGTCAGTATCGTTGGGAATGTCCTCCGCGGCGCGTATCAGCGCCTCGCGGGCAGCCTCCCGATTGCCGAGCGCGCGATAGCTCAACGCTAAATTAAACCAAAGCACGCCGTTTTCGGGATCAATTAAAAGGCCTTTGCGCAAACAGGCGATCGCCTCGTTGTGCGCGCCTTCTGAGGCGAGCTTTACGGCGCTGTCGTTCAGGTTACTGGGTGTCTCTTCCATGGGCTCACATCATACTTGACCGGATCGTTCGTCCGCAAGCGAGTTCAGCCGGTCTCTGAGAATCGCCGCGCGCTCATAATCCTCGGTACCGATGGCGTTTTGCAATTCTTTCTGGAGGAATGATTTTACGGACGGTCGATCTGGACCCGCGCTCGCGGGAGTCGCGGAATCGAGTACGCTATCCACGGGAACGCCATGCTGGGAAAGCAATTCGTCGTCTACCTGGACGGGACACTCCACTCGCGCGGAAAGGCAGAGCACGTCAGAAGGACGCGCCTCAAGCCGAATTTCCTTGCCGTTCTGCACGAGAACGACGCGGCACAGGTACGTTCCGCTGCGAATGCCGTATATCTCGACACGATCGAGCTTTCCGTGCAATGCGGCGACTGAAGCGAGAAAAAGTTCGTGAACGAGGGGTCGCGGCGCGAGAATGTGGGTTAATTCAACGAGCAAGAGCTGAATGTCGGCTTCGGAGACGTACACGGGAAGCGCAAGTTTAGACCCCTCGGGGCGGATAAAAACCGCGTTCCCCGCGTCGGCTTGCGAGATCGTCCATATTTGCGAGGACAAGAACCGTGCCGTCTTCATGCTTTAAACGTACTACACCGGATAGGGGAAAACAAGGATCAATCGCAAAAGATTAGGGACTGTTTAAGTCATCGCTCAAACAAACCGGGGAATCATCGATTCAAACAGCTCGGCGATGAGCGTCGCGACCGGCGCGGCAGTGTACCGCTCCCGAAGAGCCATACACGCGCGGGCTATTTGAGCAGTACCATACGCGCGCGCGTCGTCTACCGCCCCGGAGGCCGTTAGCGCGGAAATAGCGGCTTCCACGGAGGGCGAGGAAATGCCCTCCCCGCGGGCGCGCTCAAACGAGGCCGAGAGGAAAGAGAGATCTTCCGGGCGCCGCTCAAGGTGTAAAATCACCGGAAGGCTTTTTTTACCCTCGACGATGTCATCGCCGCGTTTTTTTCCGGGATTTCCCGTCGTAAGGTTCAGCACGTCGTCGATTACCTGAAAGCCGACGCCGACGAACGTGGCCAAGTCCTCAAAATCGCGCAGTTCGGGGCCGGCCATGCCGCCCGCGATCGCGCCGATCTTGGCGGCCATGCGGGAAAGCGTTCCCGTTTTCAGAGAAACCATGGCCTCATACTCGGCGCGCGTCGGGATGAGAGTCGGGTCGCGATGCCAGCGGATATCCATGGCCTGGCCGAGATGCAGGCGACGCAATTCCAACGTCGCGGCCTCGTACAGGGCGAGACGCGTCGATTCCGGTGCCGCGAAACCGTCCAAAACCGAAAGGGCGTGAAAATAAAGCCACGAGCCGCAGTTAATCGCCACGTCCTCGCCATAGCGAACGTGCACCGCGGGCTTACCGCGCCGCTCGTCCGCGCCATCCTCAATGTCGTCATGAATGAGACTCGCCGTATGCGCAAGTTCCACCAAGGGCGTCAATGCGTAGGCGCGTGCCCCGCCGCCGGCCAGTTCGCACGACAGCACCATGAGCAGGGGCCTCCAACGCTTACCGCCCCGGCTCATTAAATCGCGGGCGGGATCGGCTAAGGGGCCTGCGTGAACGGGCAGCACGGAGGGCG
>QKAR01000129.1 GCA_003246335.1 Spirochaetales bacterium
GATACGCCGTCATTCTTTCAATCTAGCACATTAACCAATGGAGGTTGGTTTAAAGGACAAAATCTTTATGACAATTTTGGAACCGCAACTCTAACCAATGATGTGGCGCACAATGCTCCTTTTATATACGCTGGAAGCCGAGCGGTGAAAAGTAATATTTCATTAGCTTATTATTCGGGTTCGGGTTGCGGTGGAGCTACTTTATTACAAATTGGTTGTGGCGCGGGAACGTCGGGGGTTTTAGGTAAGGTACCAGGTACTTTCGCAGAACCTGGGTCGAATAGCTATAGAACTTCAGATACAAACGACACAACAAAATACGTTATCGATAACTCTGGAAAAACCATGAGTTGGTCGTTTGCTTTAATGGTACCAGTTGGTTCAACTGTGGATAAGGTTATGTTTGCCTTGGGAGATCAAGGTTATAATACCCTTCAGTCTAAGGAACAAGATATAACTCCCGGCACATGGGCCCACTATGTTTTTAACGTAACAGGAGCATCAGCTTCTACCTCGCTTCTTGATGATACATCAGTTAGTCCGACACAGAAACGACCAGCTCTTATCGAGACTGTATCAGGCGATGCGAGTGTTCCTGGAGTTAATTATTGTGGTGCTAATTTTGATCCCTCAACCGTTCGATTCTTTATTATTCGCTTAAGGAGTTCTACCGGAACTACTTCAACGACTACCGATTTTTATATCGACGCCATTCATTGGCAATAATTTTTCTAATTTTGTTAAAAAGCTAAAAGCAAGAGCTTTCTTTTTGCCGCCCTCCTGGAGCCTCCCGGGAGGGCGGTTCCTTTTTTGCCCCGCGCGCGGCGCGAAAAGGGGCAACTTGCGCGCGTATATAGGGGATTTCCTTGATTGCGCGGCGGCGCGGTCGAACGTATAAATAAACCATATGAATGATAAAATACGGACATTTACGAAACCCTGGGCTCTCTGCGTGGGAAGCGACCGCGTTTCGACCATGCTTCGCGCCGAATACTGGGAACGCTTCGAAACGCTCAAGGCGGTCATGCCGGTTCAATATATCCGTTGCCACGGACTCCTTTGCGACGAACTCGGCGTCGTGCGCCGCCGCGAGCGAAACGGGGCGGACGTCATCCTCTATAACTTTACCTACCTCGACCAAGCCTTCGACGCCATGCGCGCGCACGGCGTGCGGCCCTACGTCGAATGGGGTTTCATGCCGACCGATCTCGCCTCGGGCGATCAAACCATTTTTTGGTGGAAAGGAAACGTCACGCCGCCCAAAGATTGGAACGAATGGGCGAACCTCGTCGTCGCGCTCACCCAGCACTGGATCGACCGCTACGGGGCGGAAGAAGTGCGCCAGTGGCCTTTCGAGGTCTGGAACGAGCCGAATCTCACGAACTTCTGGAAAGACGCCGACCAAGACGCTTACTTCCATATGTACGAGGTAACGGTTACCGCCATCAAGTCTGTCGACCCCCTCATCAAGGTCGGCGGCCCCGCCATCTGCGGCGGCCAGGATCATTGGATCGACGATTTCCTCGCGTTCGTCCTGAAACGGCGCCTTCCGCTCGACATTTTCACGCGCCACCTCTATACGGGCGAGCCGCCGAAAAAGCAAACCGAGGATATCTTTTACCAGGCGCTCGCCGAGCCGCGAAAGCCGATCGACGAACTGCGCGAGGTTCGCGCCCGCATCGACGGGAACGGCTTCGCCGCGGTCCCGCTCCACATAACGGAATTCAACACGTCGTATAATCCGGTGTGCCCGGTGCACGACACGCCCTATAACGCCGCCTATCTCGCCTCCCTCCTCGCGGAGGCGGGCGAGCACGCCGATCTCATGTCGTTTTGGACGTTCAGCGACCTCTTCGAGGAGCAGGATGTCCCGCGCGCCCTCTTTCACGGCGGCTTCGGCATGATCGGCCGTCACGGCATCCTCAAGCCGACCTATCACGCGTTCGCGTTCTTTAGTCGCATGGGCTCGGAAATCGTCCATCAAGACGAGCGCTGCCTCGCCACCCGCCGCGCAGACGGAGTCATATGCGCCGTCGCGTGGAACCCGTGCCGCGAAGTCGGCGCGTCGGACGACCGCCGCGTCGCGAGCGTTTCGATTCCGTGGAAGGGCTCTTCCGCGCTCGCCCTCCGCGTTCGCGTCAACGAAACGCTCGGCAACCCCTGGGAAGCCTGGCGCGCGATGGGCAGGCCGCTCAACCCGAGCCCGGCGCAAATCGAATTCCTCAAAATCGCCGCCGCCCCGGGCGCCGAGCAGGCCGTGATCGAGCCGGAAAACGGAACGCTCGCCTTGCGCGTTACCCTCGAGCGGAACGAGATTACCCTCATCGAGCTGACGCCGTTCAAGGACGAAAGCGCCGGGTATCCGGGCTTGGAGGATTCGCTCATCGACGGCTACGCCGACGAGCCAGTGCGCCGACCGTCGTTTTTGTGAAATAGCCTCGGGGGAGGATTCGGTCCCCCCGAGGTCGCAGCGGCCCCAAAAGTCCTTGCCTGAAAGCGATTTTCAGTATACTATGGGTAAAGTGAACGTACACGCATGGCAAAGGATGCAGGAATGAGGACTCGACGGCAGGATTATCGCGCGGCAGCGCGATGGCTCGTCGCGCTCGCGTTCGCGGGCTTTGCGCTCGTCTCTTGCGCGCCGGGCAAAACCTCGGCTAAATCCAAGGCGAAAGGCGACGACATCATTCTCGGGTTTTCGCAAATCGGCGCGGAAAGCGCCTGGCGCAACTGCAACACGAAATCGGTGCAGGACGCCGCCGCCGCTTCGGGCATTCAGCTCCTGTTCGAGAACGCCGAGCAAAAGCAAGAAAACCAAATCAAGGCCATTCGCTCCTTTATCGCCTATCAGGTCGACGTGATCGCCTTCGTGCCGATCGTGTCCGACGGATGGGATAACGTGCTCCGCGAGGCGCGGGACGCCGGCATCCCGGTGCTCGTCACCGACCGGAAAATTACCACGGCGGACGAAACGCTCTTCGCCGGTTTTATCGGCACGGACAGCGACCGCGAGGGAATCGAGGCCGCGCAGTTTCTCGAGGATAAATTCCGCGCGCGCCGTCCCCTTCCGCCGTCGCGCGCCTCAAGCCGCCCGCGAGTCGGGCCCGTCCGCGTCGTCGAGCTTTCCGGCACCGAGGGATCTTCGGCGGCGACCGGCCGCGCGCGGGGCTTCCGATCGATCTTGGGCGCCGACAAGGATTTCGAGATCGTTCGCTCCGAATCGGGCGATTTCCTTCGCTCAAAGGGCTACGAGATCATGCTGAAACTCCTCGACGAGGTTCCCCATATCGACGCGCTCTTTTCGCATAACGACGGAATGACGCTCGGCGCGCTCGACGCGATGCGCGAGCGCGGCATCGTGCCCGGGCAGGACATCGTCATCGTATCCATCGACGCCGAGCAGGCCGCTATCGACGCGCTGAAGGCCGGCGAGGTAAACTGCGTGATTGAGTGCAATCCCAAAACGGGGCCCTCCATCATGGATCTTACCCGCAAGCTCGCGTGCGGTCAGCCCATACCCCGGCTTCTCCACGTGGAGGAGCGGGTGTTTTCCGAGGGGGACCCGAATCTTGACGAGATTCCGCCGCGCGGTTACTGACGCCGTTTTTTTCCATGCGACGAGCATTCGCAAAAAGCTCCAAGCCTCGTATACGGTCATCATCCTCCTCATGCTCATTTTGCCCGTGACCACGATCGCGAGTTCTCTGCTGCAGAGCGCGCGCTACGACCGCATGATCGCGAGCGTGAGCAAGACGAATCGCCTCAATCAGGTCGTCAAGACGAAAATATCGAACGAATTGTGGGACGTCGTCGCGGGCAATAAGAAATTCGAGGACGGCAACCAATACGAGATCATCGAGGAAATAAACGACGGCCTCGCGGACATCATGGCGACGACCGAGGTGAAGGGGAACCGACAGCTCCTCGAGGTCGCCGGCCGCGCGGTGAAGACGCTCACCAGCTACGTCGACCGCCTCGGCGATCAGATGCGCGATCGCTATCCCGTCGTGGAGAACGAGGCAATCCTCGACGAGATCCGCGGCGTCGCCGCCCTCATCTCCGACATCCTCCAGGATTTCATCGTTCTCGAGATCGAGTCGGCGGAGCGGACGAACGAGCACATCAAGACGACGGTGTGGGTTCTCGCCGTCCTCCAGATTTTCACCGTCGTTTGCGTCACCGCCTTCTCGGTGTTCGCCCAGCGCTCGGTGTCCCAAAGCATTAACCGGCCCATCGCCGTGCTTGAGCGCCTCTCGACCCGAATCGCCTCTGGCGACCTTTCCGCGCGCGCGGAAACTCCCCACGTCAAGGAGCTCGACAATCTTACCGAGAACCTCAACATCATGGCCGAGAAAATCACCGAGCTCATCGAGGCGAACGTGCGCGAGCAGCGCAATCTCCAGAAGTCCGAGCTCAAGGCGCTCCAGGCTCAGATCACGCCGCACTTCCTCTATAATACGCTCGACACGATCATTTGGCTCGCCGAGGGCCATCAGTACGACCAAGTCATCGACGTGACGCGCTCGTTCTCGGATTTTTTCCGCATCTCGCTCAGCAAGGGAAAGGAGTGGATCACGGTCGCGGAGGAAATCGCGCACGTCGAAAGCTACCTGAAGATCCAGAAAATTCGCTACCGCGACATTCTCGACTACTCGATTCAGTGCGAGCCGACCATGCTCGACCGGCCCATGCTCAAGCTCCTGCTTCAGCCCCTCGTCGAGAACGCGCTCTATCACGGCATCAAGAGCAAGCGGGGCAGGGGCGTGCTCGCCGTGCGCGGCTGGCGCGAGCGGGGGACGTTTTGCTTTTCCGTCACCGATAACGGCATCGGGATTACGGAGGATCGGCTCGCCGAGATTCGCGCGAAGATCGACGGGCAAGACGATCCCGAGACGCTGAACGACGTGTACGGGCTTTATAACGTGAGCAAGCGACTGCAATTGTACTATTCCGACGAGGCGCGCCTCGAGATAGAAAGCGAATATCGGGCGGGCACGGTCGTCACGCTCAGGATGCCGGAGGCTGCAGGCGGTGTATAGCGTATTTTTGGTCGAGGACGAAATCGTGGTGCGCGAGGGCATCCGCAACAGCATTCCCTGGGACGAGACCCCGTACGCTCTCGCGGGCGAGGCCCCCGACGGCGAGATGGCGCTCGCGATCATCAAGGACGTGAAGCCCGACATCCTCATCACCGACATCCGCATGCCGTTCATGGACGGGCTCGCGCTTTCGCGCATCGTGAAGAAGACGATGCCGTGGATCAAGATCATCATCCTGTCGGGACACGACGAGTTTCAGTACGCGAAGGAGGCGATTTCCATCGGCGTCGAGGAATATCTCCTGAAGCCGGTGACGTCGCTTGAGATGCTCGCCTCGCTCGGGAAAGTCGCCGCGCGGATCGAGGAAGAGAAGAAGAAGCTCGACGGCGTGGAAAGCCTACGCCTGCAAGTGCAGTCGCACGCGGAAGCCATGCGCGAGCGCTGGCTCGCCGACCTCGTAACCGGCCTCGTCGAGACGGGGGTAGCCGCCGAGCGCGCCCGCGAGCACGGCATCGACCTCGTCGCGCGCCTGTATTGCGTCGCGATCGCCGAGCTCCGCGCCGACGATGACGACTTCCGCGAGATCGCCAAGGCTAAGCGAACGATCCTTCCCCAGGCGGCCGATCGGGCCGACTTGATCGCTTTCGCCCACGGGGTAGACCGGCTGGTCTTCGTGTTTAAGGGAGAGTCCGCGCCTGCCCTCGAGGAGACCGCCTACGCGTACGCGCAGGGAATCAAGTTCGAGGCCGAGCGGAACACGCGCTGCTCGGTCGCCGTCGCGATCGGCCCGCAGACGGGCCGCATCGGCGGCATCTCGAACTCCTTCGCCGAGGCCGCGCGCGTCATGAAATACCTCTCGGCTACGGGCCGGCGCGTCATCATGGGCGTCAACGACGTCCAGCTCGCGGAGGAGTCCGGGATCGGCGCGCGCGGCACGGACCCGGTGGCGGACAGCCTTAGGACCGTAAACCGCGAGGACATCGAATGCCTCGCCGATCAATACTCCGACATGCTCGGCGACAATCCCGTCCGCACGAATTTCATCGCCTATTACCTTCTCTACGACGTCGTCGTCGCCGCGGCGGCGATCATCGACGAGCTCGGCGGCGACATCAAGGCCGTGTTTCCGAACGGCGTCCAGCAGGAATCGATCGGGGAAATTTCCGCGTCGCGCGAGGCGTTTAAGGCGGAGGTGTGCCGCATCGTCGGCGCGATCGTCGACTTGCGCGAGTCGCTCAACGCGAGCCGCTACGGCGGCATGATCCAGAAGGCCAAGCGTTATATCGACGAGCATTTCGCCGATCCGGACATTTCCCTTCATACCGTCGCCTCGTACGTGAACGTGAGCCCAAACCATTTCAGCGCGATTTTTTCGCAGGAATCCGGCGAGAGCTTCATCGACTATCTTACGTGCGTGCGGATCGATCACGCGAAAAAACTTCTGTCCTCGTCGCAGATGAAAGGCGCCGACATCGCCTATGAATCGGGTTTTAACGATCCCCATTATTTCAGCTTTATTTTCAAGAAACGCACGGGCGTTTCCCCGCGCGACTACCGCGCCGAAAAAAACGAACCGAACGGATAAGAAAACAAACCTTTTCGCGGGACCTTCGGTAAAAAGTTCAACGAAAAACGGTAAGATAATTCATGTACTTCCCCCTGTAGCGGGTTTAGGATGCCGTCAAGTAATCATCCTTAAGGAGGAATGTATGAAGAAATTGTTGGCGCTTTCATTGGCGTTGGCGACGGTAGCGGGCGGCGTGACGTTTGCCGGCGGAAAATCCGATTCCGCACCCAAGGCTTCCGAGAAAAAACTTATCACCGTGGGTTATGCCCAGGTTGGCGCCGAGTCCGACTGGCGTACCGCGAACACCGAGTCGTTCAAGAGCACGTTCACCGAGGCGAACGGCTACAAACTCATTTTCGACGACGCCCAGCAGAAACAGGAAAACCAGATTAAGGCGATCCGAAACTTTATCCAGCAGGACGTTGACTACATCGTCGTCGCGCCCGTCGTCGAGACCGGCTGGGAAACCGTGCTCTCCGAAGCGAAAGCCGCCGGCATTCCCGTCATCCTTTCCGACCGCCAGATGAAACTCGCCGATGAAAGCCTGTATACCTGCTGGGTCGGCGGCAACTTCCTCAAAGAAGGACAGGACGCCGTTCTGTGGCTGAACACCTATGTCGAGAAGAACGGCCTTAAGGACAAAGACCTCAACGTCGTTATCCTTCAGGGAACGATCGGTTCCTCCGCTCAGGTCGGACGCACCCAGGGCGAGCTCGAAGGCCTTGCCAAGAACCCCCGATACAAGGTTCTCGCGAAGCAGACCGGCGAGTTCACCCAGGCCAAGGGCCAGGAAGTCATGGAGTCTTTCCTTAAAGCCTATCCGAAAATCGACGTCGTGTTCGCCGAGAACGACAACATGGCCTTCGGAGCGATCGACGCCATCAAGGCCGTCGGCAAGAAACCCGGAAAAGACATCATCATCATTTCCTTCGACGCCGTTCATGAGGCCTTCAATCGCATGATCGCCGGCGAGATCAACGCCGACGTCGAGTGCAACCCGCTCCACGGTCCGCGCGTCGCCGAGATCATCCAGAAGCTCGAGGCCGGTCAGGCGGTCGAGAAAATCCAGTACGTGAAAGAGGATGTCTTCGACACCGCTAACGCGAAAGAGATGCTTCCGACCCGCAAATACTAATCGGGCGGTATCTTGAAAGTCGCGAACCGATAATCCGGTTCGCGTCGGGCACGGGGAACGGAAGCGCGGCGATCGCGCCGCCTTCCTTGTGCCTTTCGGTTTATTGCTGGACTGGGATATCTTCCCAATAATGGCAAATGGCAGTAAATGAGGAGTAATGGGAGGATTTCGATGGACGACTCAGTTGTTCTTTCGATGAATAAGATCAACATGACGTTCCCCGGCGTGCGCGCCCTGAGTGACGTCGATTTCACGTTGAAAAAAGGCGAGATTCACGCCCTCATGGGAGAGAACGGAGCCGGAAAAAGTACGCTGATCAAAGTGCTCACCGGCGTATACACGATGGACTCAGGCGACGTTCGCGTAAGCGGCGTGAGCCACCCCGTGCTGAACCATTCCCCGGAAGAGGCTCAAAAAGTGGGAATCAGCACCGTGTATCAGGAAGTGAACCTCTGCCCGAACATCTCGGTCGCGGAGAACATTTTCGTGGGACGGCATCCCCGCAACGTTCTCGGCGTGAATTGGAAAGCGATGAATAAAAGGGCCGCGTCTATCCTAAAGAACGTCGGCTTGGACAATATTGACGTAACGAAGGCGCTTGGCGACTATTCGGTCGCGATTCAGCAGATGGTGGCCATCGCGCGCGCCGTCGACTTCAACTGCAAGGTTCTCATCCTCGACGAGCCGACGAGCTCGCTCGACGAGCAGGAAGTCGATAAGCTTTTCTCGGTCATGCGTGATCTGAAGTCCCGCGGGGTCGGCATCATTTTCGTTACGCACTTTCTCGAGCAGGTCTACGAGGTGTGCGACGCCATCACCGTTCTGCGGAACGGCGAACTCGTCGGTCGATATAACGTCAGCGAGCTTCCGCGCGTGCAGCTCGTCGCGAAGATGCTCGGCCACGAGTTCGACGATCTCGCGGCCATCCGCGTCCCCGACGACGAGATGCGGGCGCATACGGACGCGCCGAACGTGATTCGCGCCGTCGGTCTTTCGCACGCGGGAACCATCAAGCCGTTCGACGTCGACATACACCGCGGCGAGGTCATCGGCCTCACCGGACTTCTCGGCTCCGGACGATCCGAGCTCGCGCGCGCCCTCTACGGAGCGGACGAGCCTGACCAAGGCGAGCTCTTCTTCAAGGGAAAATCGCTCAAGGCTCACGAGCCGATCGACTCCATGAAGGCGGGCATGGCCTACCTTCCCGAGGACCGCAAGGAGGAGAGCGTCATCGGCGACCTCTCTATCCGCGAGAATTTAATCATCGCCCTTCAGGCGAAGCTCGGCGCGTTCAAGCTCCTCCCGATGGCGAAGCAGAACGAGCTCGCCGAGAAATTCATCAAGGCGCTGAACATCAAGGCCCCGTCGCCCGAGACGCTCATCAGCCAGCTCTCCGGCGGTAACCAGCAAAAGGTCATCATCGGCCGCTGGCTCATCACGAATCCCGATTTCCTCATTCTCGACGAGCCGACGCGCGGAATCGACGTCGGAACGAAGACCGAGATCCAGAAGCTCATCCTCAAGCTCGCCGGCGAGGGAATGACGATCATGTTCATCAGCTCGGAAATCGACGAGATGCTGCGAACCGTCAATCGCCTCTGCGTGCTTCGCGACGGCATGAAAGTCGGCGAGCTGAATAACGTTGACCTTGATAGGCCGAAAGTCATGGCCGCCATCGCCGGAGGTAAGAACTCATGATACCGAACAAACTGCACTTCAAGGACATCGCGCGGCAACAGCTATTTCTGCCCATTTTCGCGCTGTGTCTCATGCTCGCGGTAAACGTCATCATCACCCCGACGTTCTTTCGCGTCTCGATCCAAAACGGCGTTCTCTACGGTTACACGATAGATATCATTAACCGCGCGAGCGAGCTCATCATCCTCGCGGTCGGAATGACGCTCGTCGTGGCCTCATCGAAGGGAACCGACATATCGGTCGGCGCGATAAGCGCGCTCTCGGCGGCCGTGTGCGTGCGCATGCTCGGCTCGAATTACGACTCGTACGCGACGCCGCTCATCGTCGCGTTCCTGGCGTGCATCGGCGCGGGACTCCTGTGCGGGTCGTTTAACGGGTTTCTCGTGGCGAAGCTGAAGATACAGCCTATGGTCGCGACGCTCATCCTGTTCACCGCGGGGCGCGGTATCGCCCAGCTCATCAGCGCACGGGAGATTAACGGGAAGATGGTCCCGGGGCAAATCCTGTACGTTCGCATGGAGGACTTCAAGCGCTTCGGGGGATTCCTCCCGCACTGCGTCGTGCCGACCCCGGTGTTCATCGCGGCGGCGTTCGTGCTCGCGACGATAATCTTCCTGAAGCGGACGGCGATTGGCCTCTATATCAAGACGGTCGGCATCAACCAAAAAGCCGGTCGCCTCGTCGGGCTCAACTCGACCCTCATCATTTTCTTCACGTATATGTTCTGCGGCGTCTGCTCCGCGCTCGCGGGCTTCATCGCCTCGAGCCGCATCTACTCGAGCGACGCGAACAATATCGGGCTCAACATGGAGCTCGACGCGATCCTCGCGGTCGCGCTCGGCGGGAACAGCCTCGGCGGCGGTAAGTTCAGCATCGCCGGCTCGGTAATCGGCGCGATAACCATTCAGGCCCTCACGACGAGCCTGTACGCGATGGGCGTGACCGCGGACCAGCTCCCGGTCTACAAGGCCATCGTCGTCGTGCTCATCGTCGCGATACAGTCTGACGAGCTTAAGCGCTGGCGCGCGGCCTATCGGCTACGTCGCCAAACCGCCAGGGAGGTCGCGCAATGAAGGGCAATTTCATTTCCAAAAAACTGAGCGGGAACAATTTCCTGCTGTTCGTGACCGTCGTCATGTTCATCGCGATGTATTGCATCGGCCTCGTGCTTTTCTCCGACCGGGGATTCGGCACGATGCAGACGTTCTTCAACATGCTCATCGACAACGCGGGACTCATAATCGCGGCGTCCGGCATGACGCTCGTGCTCATCGCCGGCGGGATAGACATTTCCATCGGCTCGGTAGTCGGGCTCGTGTGCATGATGCTCGCGGACCTTATGGAAAATAAGGGCGTCAGCGCCGGTACCGCTATTTCGATCGTGCTTATTTTCGGAATCGTTTTCGGCGCCGCTCAGGGATGGCTCATATCCTACCTTAAGCTGCAGCCCTTCATCGTGACGCTCGCCGGGCTCTTTTTCTGCCGCGGCCTTACCGCGATGGTCAGCGTTAGCCAAATAGCGATAACGAACAAGACGTTCCTCGGCATCGCGCAGGCGAATATCTACAGTTTCTTCGGCGCGACGATGAATAAGCGCGGGAAGCTGCTGTACCCGTTCGTGCATCCGAACGTCATCATCGCGCTTTTTGCCCTGTTCTTCGTCTGGTACGTGTGCAAATACACGCGTTTCGGCCGCTCGCTGTTCGCGCTCGGCGGCAACGAGCAGTCCGCGCTGCTGATGGGAATAAACGTGCGCCGCACGAAATTCATGACCTACGTGCTAAACGGGTTTCTCGCGTCGCTCGCCGGACTCGCGTTCTGCCTTAACACGACGAGCGGTTTCGTCGAGCAGGCGCGCGGTTTCGAGATGGAGGCGATAGCCTCCGCGGTCATCGGCGGTACGCTGCTGACGGGCGGCGTCGGAACGGTCGTCGGGACCTTCTTCGGCGTCCTTATAAAGGCGACGATCGAGACCTTTATCCGCTGCGACGGAACGCTTTCGTCGTGGTGGAACAAAATCGTGCTTTCGGCCCTGCTGTGCTTCTTCATCGTTCTGCAAAGCGTCTTTGCGACTTTGAAGGAAAAAAGAAAGGGCTAAGCGTTTCTCCTCCTTCTTTAGTTCCTTGTTCCTTTCCTCTCGCGCGCGGGCGAGGCGTTCTCCTTGGGACGTTTCGCCCGCTTCCTTTTTTTCGGCGCGGTGTGGTATAGTTATCTCGATGATTAGAATCGTTAAATCTGATTTCCTAAAAGGCGCCGCGGAGGCCGGGTCCTGGCCGAAGACGAACGTTCCCGAATTCGCGTTTTTCGGGCGATCGAACGCGGGGAAGTCGTCGCTCGTGAACATGCTCACCAACCGGAAAGCGCTCGCGAAGAGCGGTTCTCGCCCCGGCATGACGCGCATAATAAATTTTTTCCTCGTGAACGACGCGTTTACGCTCGCGGACTTGCCCGGCTACGGCTACGCCCGCCGCTCCGCGGAGGAAGGCGAGTCGTTCGACAGGATGATAGCGGACTACGCGTCGACGAGAAACTCTCTTCGGGCGATCTTTCTCCTCATGGATATGCGGCGCGAGCAGG
>QKAR01000146.1 GCA_003246335.1 Spirochaetales bacterium
TCCTCGCCAAGATGACGCCGAACCTCACGCACATGGAGATCCCGGCGATCGCGGCGGTCGAGGCGGGAGCCGACGGCATCGCGGCGATCAACACGATCAAGAGCATCACCGGCGTGGACCTCGAGACGATGGCAGCCTACCCCGCGGTAGGCGACAAATCCTCGGTTTCGGGTTACTCTGGAAAGGCGGTTAAGCCGATCGCGCTCCGTTTCATTTACGACATGGCCTGCCACCCGCGCCTTGACGGCGTCCCGATCAGCGGCATGGGCGGCATCGAGACGTGGCGGGACGCCCTCGAGTTTATCGCGCTCGGATGCTCGAACCTCCAGGTAACGACCGCCGTCATGCAGTACGGATACCGCATCGTCGACGACCTCATCGCGGGACTCAAGGCCTACATGGCCGAGCACCTCATCGCGTCGGTATCGGATATGGTCGGCGTCGCGGTGCCGAACGTCGTGAGCGCGGACAAACTCGACCGCTCGACCGTCGTCTATCCATCCTTCGATCGCGAAAAGTGCGTCGGGTGCGGGCGCTGCTTCGTTTCCTGCAGGGACGCGGGCCACCAGGCTATCGCGTGGAACGATAACCGAACGCCCTCGCTTATCGGCAAGAAATGCGTGGGCTGCCATTTGTGCAAATACGTTTGCCCGAGCGGCGCGATAACCGCCGGCAAGCGCGTACCAAAACCAAAAAGTCTTTTTTAATGCAATCGTTATAGAAGGAGAGCATCATGACACCAGAAGAGATCACCAGGACGTCGACGACGTACAACCTGCAATCGTGGTCTAAGCAGAAGGGCCTCAACCCGATCCCGGTAAAGGGCGGCGAGGGCATTTATTTTTGGGACCATTCCGGAAAGAAATACGCCGATATGTCCTCCCAGCTCGTCAATCTCAACCTCGGGCACGGGAATCGCGCGATCATCGACGCGATCAAGGATCAGGCCGAGAAATACTGCTACATCTCCCCGAGCTACGGCTCCGAGCCCCGCGCCGAGCTCGCGAAAATGCTCGTCGAGCTCATGCCCGACAACATCGGCAAAGTGTTCTTCACGAACGCCGGCGCCGACGCGAACGAGAACGCCATCAAGATGGCGCGCATGTACACGGGACGCTACAAAGTATTCTCTCGCTACCGCAGCTATCACGGATCGACTTTCGGGGCGGGAAACCTGACCGGCGAGCCGCGCCGCTACCCGCTCGAGCCCGGCATTCCCGGCTTCGTGAAATTCTTCGACCCGTACATCTACCGCGAGCCGATCGAGTTCGCGTCCGAGGAAGCAGCCTCGGCCTATTACGTCGCGAAGCTCCGCGAGCAGGTCTGCTACGAAGGTTCCGATAAAGTCGCCGCGATCGTGATGGAAACCATCACCGGCTCGAACGGCATCATCATTCCCCCGAAGGGTTACCTTGAGGGAGTCCGCAAGATCTGCGACGACTACGGCATCATGATGATCTGCGACGAGGTCATGGCGGGATTCGGCCGCACCGGAAAAATGTTCGGCTTCCAGAACTGGAATATCAAGCCGGACCTCGTTAGCTTCGCGAAAGGCGTCACCTGCGGCTACGTCCAGCTCGGCGGCGTCGCGGTGAGCAAGAAAATCGCGGCGTTCTTCGACGATAACGTCCTTTCCTGCGGACTGACGTACAGTGGGCATCCGCTCGCCTGCGCCGCCGGCATCGCGTGCGTTAAGTACTACACGGAGCATAAGGTCCTCGACAACGTAAACAAAGTCGGCAAGACCCTCGGCGAGATCCTTGAGGCCATGAAGAAAAAGCACGAGTGCGTCGGCGACGTCCGGTACATCGGCCTCTTCGCGGCCGTCGAACTCGTCAAGAACCGCAAAACCAAAGAGCCGCTCGTCCCCTACGGGAAGGACCCGGACGGCGTGATGAAAGGACTCGTCGGGAAGCTCGCGCAAAAGGGCTTCATGACCTATTCCCACGAGAACATGATCCTCGTGGCTCCGCCGCTCATCATCACCGAGGAACAGCTTCGCGAGGAAATGAAGAAACTCGACGAGGTTCTCGGGGAGGTTAAGGCCTGATGGAACTGAAATACGCGATGCCGACGCGGGTCGTCATGGGCAAGGACTGCGTCCGGGCGAACGGTCGCGAGCTCGCCCCGCTCGGCACGAAGGCGTTGATCGTCACGGGAGCCTCGTCCGCGAAAGCATGCGGCGCGCTCGACGACGTGATCGCCGCCCTCGCCGCGAACGGACAGGGCCACCAGGTATTCGACCAGGTGCCGGCGAATCCCGGCGTAGACTGCGTTTACCTCGGGGCCGAGGTCGCCCGCAAGGCCGGCTGCGACTTCGTCGTCGCGATCGGCGGCGGCTCGCCGATGGACGCGGCGAAGGTCATGGCCCTGCTCGCGAAGAACCCGCTTCCGAAAGAGGAGCTCTTCTCCGGCAATTACGGAAACCAGGCGCTTCCCATCGTCGCGATACCGACCACGGCCGGCACCGGCTCCGAGGTGACGCAATACGCGATCATCACGAACCACGGCGCCGAGACGAAGTCCGGCATCGCGACGCCGATTTTCTTCCCGAAGCTCGCCCTCCTCGACGCGAAATACCTCGAGAGCGTGTCCAAGCGAACGATGACGAACACCGTCGTCGACTCGCTTTCGCACTCGATCGAGGGAATCATATCGAACCGAGCGTCCCCGGTTACCGACGCGCTCGCGGCGCGGGGCATCGCCCTCGTGGGCGAATGCCTATCCGAGCTTGGCGCGGGAACGCTGTCCGCCGACCAGCTTGGATCGCTCATGCTCGCCTCGACCATCGGCGGCATGGTTATCGCGAATACCGGCACGACGGGCCTGCACGCCATGGGATACTCGCTCACCTACTTCAAGGGAATCGACCACGGCCGCGCGAACGGTCTGTTAATGACCGCGTTCCTCGACTTCGTGAAAACGTCCCGGCCCGATCTCGTGAAAAAAGTCCTGGACCCGCTCAAAATGAGCTCGCTTTCCGGACTGGCCTTCGTCATCGAGAGCTTACTTGGCGAAAAGGAAAAAATCACCGACGCGGAGCTTGAAAAATTTTCCGCGAAGGCCGCCGCGTCCAAGAACATCGGAAACTGCGCGGTCCCGCCGAACCAGGCGGAGATTCTCGCCATGTTCCGGTCGGTGTTCGCCGAGAAAAAAGCGGGCCCCGGCGTCGCGACGGCGCGTCACAGCGTAATCGAATTCGTC
>QKAR01000025.1 GCA_003246335.1 Spirochaetales bacterium
GGCTCGCCGTTTTTTATTTACTCATCGATACTGCGATTTGCGCGGGGAGCCTGCCGGCTCGCCGTTTTTTATTTACTCATCGATACTGCGATTTGCGCGGGGAGCCTGCCGGCTCGCCGGTTTTATTTCCCCATCGACGCCGCGATTTGCGCGGCGAGCCGGGCGTTATTGAACACGAGTTGGATGTTTGAGTCGAGCGAGTCGCCGCCGGTAAGTTCCTTGATGCGCGCGAGGAGGAACGGCGTCGTTTCCTTTCCTTTAATGCCGCGCTTCTTCGCCGCAGCGAGGGCTTTTTCAATCGCCTTAGTGATCAACTTTCCGTCCATCGACGACTCAACGGGAATGGGGTTCGCGATGATCGCGCCGCCGGAAAGACCGACCGCCCATTTCGCCTCAAGCATGCGGGCGATTTCTTCCGGGGTGTCAAGCCGGTATTCGACTTTGAGGCCCGATTCCCGGGTATAAAACGCGGGAAATTCGTCGGTACCGTAGCCGACGACGGGAACGCCGTAAGTCTCGAGATATTCGAGGGTAAGCGCGATATCGAGAATGCTCTTGACGCCGGCGCACACGACGGCGACCGAGGTATGCGCGAGTTCCTGAAGGTCCGCGGAAATGTCGAACGTAACGTTTCCCTCGCGGTGAACGCCGCCGACGCCGCCGGTCGCGAACACTTTGATGCCGGCGAGCTCAGCGACGATCATGGTCGCGGCGACCGTCGTGGCGCCGTCGGCTTTACGGGCGAGCACGAAGGGAAGGTCGCGACGGGAAACCTTAATCACGTCGCGGCCTTTTTTCGCGAGATACTCGATTTCCTCGCCGGTGAGTCCGGCCTTGAGTTTACCGCCGATAATGGCGATCGTCGCGGGAACGGCGCCTGAGTCGCGAATGATTTTCTCGACGGCGAGCGCGGTATCACGGTTTTGCGGATAGGGCATTCCATGGCTGATGATGGTGGACTCGAGGGCGACGACGGGTTTCCCGCCGGAAAGGGCCGCGGCAACCTCGGCCGACAATTCTAGGTATTCGTTCATGATCGTTCTCCTTTGATCTCTTTAACGATGAGGGAAGTCGCGAGCTCTCGGGCCGCAGACTCTGATAAGGCGTCGGACGTAGTCGCCTCGCAGGCGCACGTGAGGCTCGCGCACGCTTGGGCGAAGGAAGCCGCCGCGCGGATATCCGCGCCAAGGGCAAGCGAATGCGCAAGGCCGGCGGAAAGCGCGTCGCCGGCGCCGGAGACGTTTACGACGGGAAGGTTCGCGACCGCGACTACGCCGGAAACCCCGTCGCCCGAATACAACACGCCATCCCGCCCGAGGCTCACGCAAACGTACCGAACCCCGATTCCATGCAGCACGTCCGCCGCGCGAGCGGCGGACTCGTGAGACGAGACCTCGACACCGGTAAGCGCGCGGATTTCCGCGCGATTCGGCTTAATCGCGTAAGAGGAGCCTAAAATTGGCAGGCATCGGGGACACTTCGTTTCGGAGACGGTGTCGACGACGAGGCGGGCGCCTGAGAAAACGGCGGCGTCCCGCACGGCGATGAGGCTCCGCTCCGGGAGGTTCGCGTCGACAATAACGATGTCGTCCGCGCGCAAAACGCTCAAAGCGTCGCGGAGAAATTCGGGCGTTAGCCGCTCGAGGATTCCCATGTCGTTGACGCCCCCGAAAAGCTTCCCCCTCTCGTCGACTATGCACACGTACGACGAAGTTCTCGCGTTCGGGCACACCAGCGAGCGGGAATGGTCGATTTCGAGATTCCGTAAGTTTAAGCGGATAAGGGAGGAATTTTCATCTTCCGCGAGAGCGGTGACAAATCGAACCTCGTCGCCGAGAAGCCTGAGGTTATGCGCGATATTGCGCCCGACGCCCCCGGCGCTCGTCGAAATTCGGCCCGGAGAAGAATCCCCGGGTACTAAACGGTCGGTTACGAAAGCTTGCACATCCAGGTTAGCGGCGCCGACGACGGTAATCATGACAGCAAGAGTACCGTTTGTGGGCGGGGAAATCAACGGGCCTCCGTGCGACAAGAGAGCGTTAAAGTCTCCATTCCCTCGTTTTTGTTGACTTATCATCGATAAATAAAATATACTGATCCCGATATTTTAGCTAATCCGACAAAATCGCTAGGATCCGCACCATGAACTGGATTACCCCCGCATGTATATTTCTCAGCCTTTCCTGCGTGCTCCTCGCGATTAGGGTCCTTTCGGCCGATCGCCATTCGAGCCTTAATATCAGCTTGACCCTCTGTTGCGGGTTCGGCGCGATTTACGAACTGAGCATGGGCATCATGTTCTCCGCGAAGGACCCTCGATTTTTCAACGCTGCCCTCATGCTCGCGGCGAGCGCCTACCTTCTCGTGAGTCCAACCATTTTAACCGTGCTCGCGGATTTTGGGCACGTACAGGGGTGGAAAAAATTTGCGCCACTCATTCCCGTGACGATCGTGATTCTCGCTCAGCTGGTTCTAGTTTGGACCGACAACTGGATTATCAACGGTTTTCACACCACGCTGAACGGAAACGTGTATCATCTCGCCAATCGTCCGTTGGCATCCGCCCTGACGCACATACAGCCAACGATTAATGCGATAGTAGGTTTTTACTTTTTGGTATATGGATGGATTCATTCGCAAGCCCATCGATATCGCCTCATCGCGACGCTAATAATCGTCTTGAGCGTCCTCCTGAATCTCTGGGGCACGTACGCAACGGGAGTATTGTGGCTTTCGCGGGGCATGCCCGACATGTCCTGCCTTGGGGGCGGCCTGGGGATTTTCGTGTATTGGTTTCTCATAACGCGTTTTCAGCATCTTCAAGAACGGAAGCTCGACTTTAGCGCGCTCTTATTCGATTGTCTCGACGGGATAACAATCGCGATTGACGCGAAAGGCTCGATTATAAAAACATCCCGGGAAGCGGGAATCATCGCGCAGCGCGGGAGTTTGGCCGGCAAAAATATTGCAACGCTTCTCCCCGAGCTTTTCCCCGAGGGGAATAGCGCGATACACGCGTTCAAGATAGTCGGATCGAACCCTATATGGACGCCCAAAGGCTCAAACGCGCGCTATCGCGTCGAATACAAGCCGAGTCACAATCAATTCGACGAATTCACCGGCGCGGTAATC
>QKAR01000147.1 GCA_003246335.1 Spirochaetales bacterium
CAACGGCGGGCCGCCGTTCTATCCTGAATAATTACACTTTCTAGCTCGACTCAACGGCGGGCCGTCGTTCTATCCTGAGTAAATCACGTCAAATGGTTCTCACCCACGGCGGGCAGGAAACCGGTTTTCAGTACATTTTAAGTACAAATCCGCGTACACCTGTCATTTGACGCGATGGGCTCAACGGTCCATACTTTTTTATAACCGGCGCATTCGCCGGTATAAGGAGAAATTATGCGAAAAACAATGAGCCTCGTTACCGCGGTAGCCTGCCTCGCTGTCGCCGCGGCGCTCTCGCTGGGAGTTACCAGTTGCGCCAAAGCGAAGGAAAAACCCGTTCTGACGATGGGATCATGGCGCGCGGACGACGTCACCGCGTGGACCAACCTTCTCGCCGAATACAAAAAAGCGACGGGAGTGGAAATTCAGTTCAAGCCGACGAATCCGCCGGACTACAACGCGACGCTCCGCCTTCAGCTCGACGGCGGCACCGGTCCCGACCTCATGTTCGCCCGCTCCTACGACACGGGTACCGAACTCTTTAAAATCGGCTACTTCGCCGACGTAACGGACCTCAAGGGGTTGAAAGAAAATTTCACCGAAGGAAACCGCGCGCCGTGGACAACCGCCGAAGGAAAGGCGTTCGCCATTCCGCTCGCGGCCGTCATTCAGGGCGTCTACTATAATAAAGACATTTTCGAGCAGCAGGGAATCGCCGTTCCGACGACGTGGGAAGAATTCCTCGCCGCCTGCGACAAGCTCCAAAAAGCCGGCATCACCCCGCTCGCCAACGGCGTCGGCGAGGAATGGGACATTAACGAGTGCTTCATGATGGGACTCCTCCCCGGATTCGTCGGCGGATACAAAGGCCGACTCGCGTACGAGGCGGGAACCGTACCGTTCAACGACCCGAACATGGTCGCCGCGTTCCAGGCAATGGCCGACGTCGCGAAGTATTGCCCCAAGGGATTCGAGGCGCTTACCTATAACGACGCCAACGCCCTGTTCGCGACCGGCAAGGCCGCGATGTTCGCCGACGGTTCTTGGACGCTCGACACGTTCAAGGACGTCTCGTTCAAGTGGGGAACGTTCGCGTTCCCGTCCCCGGCCGGCAAACCCGCCGCCATCTGCTTCCACGCGGACGCGGGACTCACCATGAACGCGCACACGAAATATCCCGAGGAATGCAAGGCTTTCCTCGAGTGGATGTGCTCGGCCGAGGGAGCCGCTACCGTCGCGAAGTACCTTCCGAACGGATTCTATCCGATGATCAACGCCGACATTACCGTATCCGACCCGCACAGCGCGGAGATGTACGGCCTTATCAAGGGCAAGGACCAGGACGTCCGCTTCTGCTGGCCGCGCCTGATGAGCGGCGATCCGTCGGGATACGTGCTCATGAACCAGGACGTCATCGCCGTCATGAAGGGACAGAAAACGGCCAAGCAAGCCGCGGACGATTTCGCCGCCGGCCTCGCCAAGTGGTATAAGCCGCTGTAATCCACCGAAATGACGCGCGGAATTTGTGAAGGAGCTTTGCCATGAAAAAGAGTGTCTTGCAATCATATGGCTGGTATCTGTATCTCTTGCCGGCCCTGTTCTTCTACGTTGCCTTCATGGCCTGGCCCCTCGCGGATTCCGTCCGCCTCAGCCTCTACGCGACCACGGACGCGGGGGCGCGCACGTTCGCGGGATTCGATAATTACGTCAGGCTTTTCGCCGACCCGGAAACCGCGAGCCGCTTTTGGGGCGCGTTCCGCAACACTTGGTATTTTTTCCTCATTCATATGGTCGTGCAAAACGTGCTCGCCATCGCCTTTGCCCTCATGCTCAGCGAAAAGACCATGAAAGGCTCGAAAGTTTACCAAACGATCATTTTCGTTCCCGTTACCCTCGCGATTCTCGTGACCGGGTATTTATGGAAACTGATATTAAACCCCCAGTGGGGAGCGATCGCGCAAACCCTGCACGCGCTCAATCTCGACAACCTCATTCAGCCCTGGCTCGGCGACGAAAAATACGCGCTCACCGCCGTCGCCCTCGTTTCGTCCTGGCAGTGGGTCGGCATCCCGACGATGATGTTCTTCGCCGCGATTCAGAATATCCCCGAGGACTTAATCGAGGCCGCTGACATCGCCGGCGCCTCGACGTGGCAAAAAATCCGGTACATCCGGCTTCCGCTCATATTGCCCGTCATCGGCATCGTCTCGACGCTCACGTTCGTGAATAACTTCAACGCGTTCGACGTCGTCTTCTCGATGGAAAACGCGAACGGCGCCCCGCAATACGCGACCGATATCATCGGAACGCTTTTTTACCGCGTCGGCATCGCCGGTCAGCATCCGGTCGGCATCCCGAATCCCGGTCTCGGCGCGGCAATCGCGACGAGCACTTTTTTCATGCTGATGCTCGGCGTGTTTTTCATCCTCAAACTTACCCGAACGGAACGATAAGGAGCATATCATGGCAAGAACTGCATCCCTCAAGCGCGAAAACCGTCACGTTCCATATCACGTCATCCTGTGCCTTTGGTCAGTGATCGTCCTTTTTCCCCTCTGGACGATGGTCGTCAACTCGTTCAAGTTCAAGCTCGACATTTACAAGGATCCCTTCGGCCTGCCGAAAGCTTGGAATTTCGACAGTTACGGATCGGTTCTCGGCAATTCCGACTTTTTCATGTATTTCCGAAACAGCCTTTTCGTGACGGTCGGTTCGATCGCCCTCGTGTTGCTGTTCGGCTCGCTCGCCGCATACGCCATCGTCAACTGGAAGAATCGGCAAACCCGCTTTATCTACCTCGCGTTCATCGCCGGCATGATGCTCCCGCTCAAAATCGGCTCGATCAAGCTCCTCGAGATGATTAAGGCGCTCGGACTCCTCAATTCGATACTCGGGCTTTACCCTATTTATATCGCGATGGGTTTGCCGATCGCGGTATTCGTGCTGACGCAGTTCATCGGGGACATTCCGCGAGACATTACCGAGGCGGCGGTTATCGATGGAGCGAGCAGATTCGGGATTTACTCGCGCGTCATCGCGCCGATGATTAAACCCGCGCTCGCGACGGTCGGTATTTACAACCTCGTGCCGTTTTGGAACGACCTGTGGTTCCCGCTCATTTTCATCTCGGA
>QKAR01000050.1 GCA_003246335.1 Spirochaetales bacterium
GGACTCGACGCGGATAATTTCGCGCTTCCGGACGATTTGCTGTCGGGTTTCGCGGCCGATATAGAGTCCGCGCGCGCGGAAAACGCTGACGGCGCCGCCGATGATTTTTCCGTTCCTTCGGCCGAACCGGACCTCTCCGCCGCCGATATCCCCGCGTCTCCGGAAGGGATTGCGCCGCTTGAGGAGATTCCCGAGGCGGAGACGCTCCCTGACTTTGAAATCCCCGAGCCTTCTGGCGGGTCGGTACCTGATTCCGCTTTCCCGCAAATTCCCGGTCTCGAAGATATTCCTTCGGTTGATGCCCTGTCTGAGTCTGATTTTCCCGAGGACGTACCCTCGGCCTCGATCCCCGAAGCCGAGGGGTTTTCGCTCGAAAACTTCGCCGACCCCGCGGCGGGTCTCGGCGCAGGTGACCTCGGCGGGTTTGAGCTTCCCGGCGATTTTGGCGCTTCGTTTCCCGAAGGCGACCTTACCCCGCCGGACATTGAATCCCCGCCCGTTCCGAACGAAACGCCGAATGAGGAAATAGCGGAGTTAAGCCCCGAGGTCGACGAGAATACCGCCGACGGCGTCGAGGATCTCGCCGCGATGGACTTTACGCCCGATTTCGAGGAAGGGCCCGCGATTCATTCGCAGTCCGACGTTCCCGAGATGACGTTCCCCGACCAAAGCCCTTCGACGCTCGATTCCCTCGACTTCCCGTCGCCTCCCGAATTTTCGGGCGATAGCCCGGCCTCGGAGGGTGATTCTTTCTCGATGCCGGACCTTGCGTCCTTAGGCGATTTTGGCTTCGGTTCGGGGACCTCGACGCCGGCGGGAGGAGCCGCGCCGAGCGACGAAGCCGGTTCTGACTTCTCCGATTTCGAGATTCCCGACGACTTAAACGTCTCCTCGGGTGGAGATTCCGCGGCCGAGGTTCTTGAGCCGGCGGTTCCCGACGGGTTCGACGGGTTTAGCCTTGACGAGGATTTCCTTAAAACCAGCATCGAGTCCGCCGGTGCCCCCGACGATGTTTTTCAAATTCCCGGTTTTTCCGATTTCACTTCGGGGCCCGCCCGTGCCTCCGTCTCGGACCTTCCCCCGCTTGCGGGCGTTTCGAAAAAGAGCGCTAAAAAGGAGTTGCCGAGGGAAATTTCCGAGGAGGACTTCCGCCGTTTCCTCGAAGAGCTCGCCGGCTTTCCCCTCAACCTGAGAATCGCGACCGAGGAATTCCTCTCGGGCGACGCCGGCACCGATACGCAAAAACTCGAGCTCGTTCACGGCATTTTGGGCGGCGAGTCGCCGCGTAAAATCGCGCGGACGCTCGAGACTTCCCTGGGTAGAACGATCGCGATCCCGAAGGATTTCGAGAAGAAAAACCTTGAGGAACTCGAGCGCGAAAAAGCCTCGCTTAAGTACGTCATCCGCAACCGCATCTTGCCGCTCGTTTTTTTATTTACCGTCGTGGCGACGCTCGCGGCGTGCGTCGTCTATCTGTCCTGGCAGTTCATTTACCGGCCGCTCGCCGCGGAAAGCCTGTACCAGCGCGGGTACGCCGCGATAGAGGACGCTCGCTACACGCAGGCGCTTTCGCTTTTCGACGAGGCCGTCGCGGTTAAAGAGAAGAAAAAATGGTATTTCCGGTATGCGCGCGCTTTCCGCGATAAGAAACAGTATTTGACCGCCGAGCAAATGTACGAGCGCATACTCGCCCGGTTTAAGGACGACAAGACGGCGGGCCTTGAGTACGCCGAAATGCTCCGAACGGACTTGCGCAATTTCGAAAAGGCGGAAACCGTCATTCGCCGGCGCATTCTCGACAATTACGTCAACGATCCGGACGGCCTGTTATTGCTCGGGGACGTCTACCTCGATTGGGCGGAGGAAGACCCGTCGAAATTCGAGGAAGCGCGCAAATCCTACGCCCAGCTCATCGAGCTGTATGGCGAGCAGGACGTCTACCTCTCGCGGATGATGCGCTTCTTCATCCGGACGGACAACCTCAAGGAAGTCCTCCCGCTGAAAGACCATTTTATGTCCAAGAGGGCGAAAATCGGGGCGAGCGACCTCGTCGAGCTCAGCGGGTATTTGCTCAAAAAACGCTATGAGCCCGCGCCCGGCGACAGCGAATTCCTGCGCGATAAAATCGAGGACGTTCGAACCCTCCTCGCGCGCGCGGTGGCCGCCGACGATTCATCGCCCGAGGCGCATTACAACATGGCCCGTTTCTTTATCTATAACTATAAGAACGATCTCGCCAAAACCTCGCTGAGCGAGGCGTTGAAGCGGTTCGACGACGCCCATTCCATGTCCCCTCGGCGAGTCGTCGCCCACGTGGACGCCTATCGCCTGCTCGGGGAATTGCTCGCGGGCGACCTTGAGTACCTCAAGGCGCGCGACCTGTACGCGAAGGGCTTATCGGTCTACGAGGACGCGCGGGCAAATCGCTCGGTCGGGCAAAGCCCGCTCGTCGGCCGCCTGTACGCCGATTACGCGGATATCGACTATTTCATCTCCGGCGATCTCGCTACCGCGCGCCTCAATTACGAGAAGTCGGCGGCTGAGATGAACGATACCCCGTCCATTCGCTATCGCTTGGGTTACATCGACTATCAAAACGCGGACTATCCCGCGGCGATGCGGAATTTCCTGCTGTGCTACGCGGATACCCAGGACGATCGCAACCTCCTGTACGGTTACGCGAATACGCTGTTCCGCAAGGGCGATTATTTCGCCGCGCAGGGCTATTACGAGCGCTTGCAGGAAGAGCTCGACGCCGAGCGGATTCGCAAGGGCGTCATGCTGCCGCAGATTCGCGCGGACCACGGCGAATTCGTCGAGCTTTACATGCACGCCGCGAATAACCTCGGCGTCGCGCTTGAGCGAGTGGCCGAGCGTACCGGGGATTCGAAGAAGAGGTCGCGCGCGCTTGCGCTCCTTTCGGAGTCGAACCGCGCCTGGGACGCTCTGACGCGCAACCCCGAGACCATGATTCGGGCCCAGGGCTCGAATCTCGCCTATCTGAATATTCAGGATATGGTCGCGCCGCGCGCGGAATTCAAGCCGGAAATCTACCAGGATATTCCCAAGACGCTCGAAAACGAGAAAGTCCTCCAGCAGCGCGTCGATCAGTAAGGTCAACCGCCGGAGGTTTTTCGCCGGATCATCTTGCCACGGACGAACTGTCCTGGTATAGTGATGTCATCATAAGCTCTTTTCTTGGACGTTTAACTCAGCGGTAGAGTGCTACCTTCACACGGTAGAAGTCACTGGTTCAAACCCAGTAACGTCCAAGGAAAGGGTTTTTTTTCGCTCGCGTTGCGAAGGGGACGCGCCATGGGCATCATTTCCGATTTTCGGTATCGACGGATCTCGCGCACCGCGACGGTTAACGACCTCCTGAAAGAATTTTTCCGCAAATTAATCCATATCGCCGCTTCTATAGTTCCCGTTTTCGCCGGATGGGATTATCGGCTAACCGTGTTTGGCCTGTCCGCCGTTCTGTTCGCCTATATGGTTTGCGAGTATTTGCGGCTCATCGGCCATCCCGTGCCGGTGGTCTCCCGGCTCATCGCGTACGCATCCCGCAAGCGGGACGTCGGGCGGTTCGTGCTCGGCCCCGTGACGATGGCGTTCGGCGTTTTGGCCACGCTGGTCCTGTTCCCGCCCGAGGCGGCGACGGTCGGTATTTTCGCACTCGCGTTCGGCGACGGCGTCGCGAGCCTCGTCGGCAAGACGTTCGGGCGATTCCGCCCCCGTGTCCTGCGCGGAAAGTCCGTCGAGGGCAGCGTCGCCTGCTTCGTCGCGGTCTACGTATCCGCCGCCCTCGCGACGGATCGCCCCCTCGCGGCGCTCATCGTCGCCTTCGTCGCGACGTTCATCGAGGCCCTGCCGATCCGCGACTACGATAACCTGTTCATTCCGGTCGTCTCCGCGCTCGCCTTCGTCTTACTGCCATAGATAGTAATTGCGCATTTGGGTGAGATAAGCCGTCGCGCCGACGAACAGAAGCACCGTCCCGCCAATTAGGAAAATCCACGAGTCGCAGACCCCTAAAAGCCCAAACCCCAGGAGAAACGACAGGGCCCCGAACCCCGCGCGCGAGTATTCGCGGACTCCTCTCGTTTTGCCGAGAATGAGGTAGGGTAGGACGGACATGAACCCGATCAGGGAGAAAAAGAGCAGTATCATTCCCTCATAGCCCGACTTCATGAAAAAATTCGAGTCCACGAAGCTCGTGTCGATCGGGATTGAATTGGCGATGCCGAACGCGAAAAAGGCGATGAGAAAAATGCTCGACGCGAGTTGCTGAACCGCCTGTCCGTTGGCGTAAATGCCGCTGGCCAGGAGGAGGATGATGACCGCGAACCGGCTAAAGTACGCGACGCGGGAAATCGCCTCGGCGTAAAAGCTTGAATGAGCCCAAAAACCGTAAAAGGGGATAAACACCCGGATCGACTCAAGGGCGACCGCGAACACGGCGGTCGCGAAAAAAGTGATTTCGACGGTTTGCGTTTTCTCGAAGGCGATGAGCGTGTAGGCGAGGAAAACCGCGGAGAAAATCGGGTATACGCAGATCGAAATTAGCGCGGCGCGCGGGCTCCACGCCAGCGGCGCGATGGCGGAAAGGACGGCGAGCGGTCTCGGCCCGGGAATTTCGGACGGCAGCGTTTTCCGCGCGAGGATGAGAACGGTCGCGGCGACGGTCACGACGACGAGGGCGATCGACCCGACAAGGGCAAGCCTGATAAAGCGGTTTCTCGTGGCGATGGTCATGGAGCGATGATAGCATCATTCCGGGCGTAAGGGAATCGCGCGCTCAAGTCGGCCCGGCATCGTGTCGATAATGACGATAAAGAAAGGCAGGGAGAGGTACCAATGCGAAAATTTGCGGTGATATTCTTTTGCGCGCTCGCGGCCGCGGTCTCGGCGGGCGACGTGGCGACGTTCGTCGGCCTTGGGTTTTCCCCTGACGGGAGCCGCTATTCCTTCGGGCAATATGGGGTCTCCGACGGGGACTTTCGCGCGTATGCCGACGTGAGCTGCGTCGACGTGGCGAAAAACGCTTTTTTAAATGATGGGTCGTTTACGGCCGCCCCCTCGGCGAAGACCGCGGGTAAGGACGGCAAAGGCGTCTTCGCGGCGCTGCAAAACTCCGCGGCGCCCTATCTCAAAAAAGTCGGTATCGATAGCGCCGACCAAGGACGGGCGCTCTACGTTCGCTCGGACGACTCTTCCGACGCGCCCGCCGCTCCGATCGAGTTTCGGGATTTCGAGACCGGCGCGCGCTATTCCGTCGCGCTGAACGCCTACGTCGAGGGGGCCGGCCCCGACGTTACGTCCTCATTTTACATAATCGCGGAAGTCACCGACGCCGCGGGCAAAACCGTTCGCAAGACCGTCGGTCATCCGGGCTTTAAGCGGGCGGGCGTTTCCTCGTACGCGATCAGGCGCATCATCGCCGACGAAAAAGGCAAATCTCTCGTGTTCATCGTCGAGAAGACGATGCCGTCGGCGCGCGGGTCTTCCGTCCGCTTTATGGTCGAGACGCTTCGGTTACCTTAAGGTTCACTCGGTGCCGGTATCTCCCGGAAAACCTGAAAAATACGATCGCCTTCTTCCGACAGGATTCGCACGAGAATCCTGTCGGAGCTGAAGGGAATTTCCTTCCATAACGATTCAAGCCACACCGCTTCGGCCGCGTCGCGAATATCCGATTCCGGCAGGCTCAGGGGCCTTTCGCCCTCGCCATCTTCCCCGCAGGGACCTTGCGTAAAAAAATAAAATCCTTTCGGTATCGAACCGACGGGCGTTCCTCCCGCGAGATGGTCTTCGGCTTTCGGTTCCAGATCGTTCGCTCGGACGCGGCTTTCGTATTCGACTATGGCGACGGTCCCGTCCGGGGCAACCGCCCCAGGGGGAGAAACTATATCCCGATGCAACTCAAGCCGGTGTATGTCGTAGTTCATGCCGGAAACTATACAGAAAAATCGGGCAAAATTGAACGCCCCGCGCGAATTCAATCGCGTAAGGGGGCGTTGTCCATGCGAAAATCCTTTCTTGTCGCGCTTGCCGTTTCATCCGCGATTTTTTTTTCGTGCGCGATCGATCCTGAGGTCGTGCGAATTTGGGGCGGAGACGTTTCCGTGCCGGAGTTGCTGTCGCTTGAGGTGGTCTCCGAGACCGGCCTTGTCGCGCGTTTTTCTCGGCCGGTCTCGCTGACCGTCGCCTCGGTCGCGATTCCGGGCACGGCCACGGCCGACTCGGGCGACGAGGTTCTCGACGTTTCCTGGGGCTACGCCGATGACGGAAAAACGGTCGAGCTTTCCGTTTCCCGAAACCCGGGAATCGGGGTACGCGCGGTTCTTTCCGGAACGGTGGAGGATGAACGAGGCAATACTCTTACGTTCGCCTTTCCGTACACCGGGTGGAACGATCGGGTTCCGGACATGGTTATTAACGAGGTGCGCGTCAGTTATTCGAAACCCAAAGTCGAGTACGTCGAGCTGTTTATGCTGAGCGACGGAAACCTCGGCGGCGTGAAAATCGAAAACCCCCGAAACGCGAAAAATCCCTCGTACGAGTTTCCCTCCGCCGAGGTTCGCGCGGGCGAGTACGTCGTTTGGCACGTTCGATCGGTCGAGGAAGGCTTAGTCGACGAAATCGGGGCAGCCGACGCCTCGGGCGGCACCGAGGCGCGAATCGACGCCCGCGATTTTTGGTCGGATTTTTCGAGTTCACCCCTTAAGGCCGATAACGCCCTATTGCTTCGCGCGCGAAAAGGCGGGCCGATCGTCGACGCGCTTTTGCTGTCGTCGGGGACGCTCGCCGACTGGCCGACCGACGAAGTGCGCGCCGCGGCTAAAGAAGCCTTCGAGAGCGGCGCCTGGCAGACCGGCGCGGGTATCGGGGACGCGGCGTCGAGTTTCGGCGCGTCCCCGACGAGAACGGTAGGTCGGGATTCTCTCTCGACTGATACGGACGGGCCGGGCGATTGGGCGGTCTGCGCGACGAGTAAGTGTTCCCCAGGGGCCGTTAACGCCGCGCGATGAGCGCGGCCGCGCGCGTTTGCATAAAAGGGGCTTTCCGGGTAGTATATGAGGCGTGAGGGGAGGTGTTCATGGCCGAATTACTCGCGCCCGCGGGAAATCCCGAAGCGCTCGACGCCGCAATTAACGAGGGAGCCGACGCGGTTTACCTTGGCCTGAAGAGCTTCAACGCGCGCCTTCGCTCGTCGAATTTCGCTTGGTCCCAATTCGAGGCGACGCTTGAGTCCCTGCACCATCGCGGAAAAAAAGTTTTAGTGACGGTCAACACCGTCCTTCAGGAATCGGAAACCGAGAGAATGTACCGATTTCTCGCCTATCTGGATCGCATGGGCCCCGACGCGCTCATCGTCCAGGATTTTGGCGTCCTCAACCTGGCGCGCACGTATTTCCCGAAATTGCGCATCCACGCGTCCACGCAAATGAACATCGCGAGCGCCCGCGCGGCGAACGCGATGAGCCGCGCGGGCGTTTCCCGCGTAGTGCTATCGCGCGAGCTGGGGCTCGAGGAAGTGCAGGATATTAAGGCGCGGTCGTCGTGCGAGCTCGAGGTTTTCGTGCACGGCGCCCTGTGCGTCAGCGAATCCGGGCTTTGTCTCTACTCGAGTTTTTTGGGCGGCAAAAGCGCGAATCGCGGCATGTGCACCCAGGCATGCCGACGGCTCTACACGGCGGAAGTGTCGGGCGGCACCCGGCAGGGGTATTTCTTTTCGCCGAACGATTTGCAGCTCATCGATAAGATTCCCGACCTCGTTCAGGCCGGCGTCACCTCGTTCAAGATCGAGGGTCGGATGAAGAGCGCCGAATACGTCGGCACCGTCGTCTCCGCGTACCGGTACGTCTTGGATCATTGGGCCGAGGACCGGCGCGGCGCGATCGAGACGGCCCGGCGAATTCTCGCGAACGATTTCGCCCGCGCGAAGACTCGGTATTGGTACGACTCTCCCAAGGCGGAGAACGTCCTCAACCCCGAGCAGGCGGGGGGAACCGGCATTTTCCTCGGGAAGATCGAACGGGTAAAAACCGAGGAAGACGGAAGATTCGCCCTTCTCAAAGGCGGCTCCTACGATCCCGAGGAAGGCGACTCGATCCGTCTCCACAAAAAGGACGATTCGGGGCGGGAAAGCCACAAGCTCAAGAATATTCGCGCCGACGGCGACGCGCGATGGGTCGACGTTCCCCCGGGATTCGGCGTCGGCGACGCGGTCTACCTCCTGCAGACGAAAAACATGTCCAAGCGCTATCCTCATGTCATTCCGAACGATATGTCGGCCTATCGGAGCCAGCCCGGCGGCGAGAAATTGCCGTCGCTGCGGCTCGAGGCGCCTGACTCGAGCGAGTCCGCGCGAACGGGATCGGCGCAAAACGATTCGGGCCCGGCACGCGCTCGGCCGCGTACGGCGTTGGACCTCGTGGATTTCCCCGAGGGCGTATACGCCCAAGTCTCCACGATTGAGGACCTTTTCACGATCCTTTCGGATCGCCCCGTTCGCGCCATCGTCGAGCTCAATCGCGAGACGATACCCGCCCTCCTCGGCCTTCCGGGCCCGGACGGCCGAAAGAACGATCGGCCCTTGCCTTTTTCCAAGCGCGAGACGATCCTTTCCCTCGACCCGTTCTTGCCGCAGGCCATCGAGGACGGCCTCTCGACGTCGCTTGATGAGCTCGTGGAGAATGGTTATACGCAGTTCATTGTGAACAACCCCGGCCACATCGCCATGCTCCGAAATCGGGGCCTCAAGCTGATAGCCGGCCCGTGGCTATACTCCTTCAATCGTTGGTCCGTCGACTGGCTCACGAAGCAGGGCCTGCGCGCCGTCGTCACGCCGTTCGAGAACTCTCGCGAGAATCTCGAGGCGACTTTTGACCCGAAGGCGCGGAGCATGGTCTTCCTGACGGTGTTCGCCTGGCCAACGCTGTTTCGCATGCGCTTTAAGCTTCCTGCCTCGTATGATTTCGGTTTCTTTTCGGATAGGCAGGACGGTTCGTTCAAAGTGCTGTCGACCGACGAAGGGTCCTTCGTTTTGCCGGAAAACCCCTTTTCCATAGCCGATAAGGCGACGGCGATAAAGAAAACCGGCTTTACCCGTTTTATCGTCGATTTATCGAAAACTTCGGTGAAAAAGCAGGAATACCGCATCATCATGGACTCGTTCCGCAAGGGCACGCCCATTCCCGACGTGTCGCGATTTAACTGGAAGGACGGTTTTTACGACCCCGAGCAAATCGAGGAACGCAAGCGGATGACCGAACGCGCGAACTTCAGGAAAGTCGAGCGCAACAAGCCGACTGGCGGAGGAAAGCGGCGCGGCGACGGTAGGCGAGAAAAATAAGCGCGCGGCGCGGGATTACGCCGCGGATTTCACGAGCTTCAGGATGTAGAGTTGCACGTACGCCTTAAGCGCGGTTCTGTTTTTGATCTTCATTAAATTCGGCGTCTCTATGAGAGTAACGGCGAGATTCTCGACGCGGGCGAGATCGAAACTAGCGGCGCGTATGGAACGGATCGTCTTTCGTACGTAGTCCCGGATAAGGGAGTTCACGTCCTCGGTCAGGTTGTTCTTTATGCCGCGGTCGAGATTTCGGTTCCAGCGCTCGAGTTCCTCGTCAAGCGACTCTTCGAGCGTTGACCCGCTCGGGACAAGTCGTTTCTCTATGACCGCCGCCGCGGCCTTGAGCTCGCTCGCCCGTTGGTGGGCGGGGTCCGCGTGGGTCGTTTTCGTCGTTTCCCCCGAGTCGGTTTCTTTTTCCGCCGTCATTTGCCGTTTCGCCGGCGCCTCCGCGGAAGTTTTGCGCGGTCGGTGGAAAAATGCGAAAATTCCAGAAATGATCGGCAAGGTATACCAAAACGGGAGAAGTATTTTCGCGTCCGTCATCAAGTGGCCGCGGTCGAGCATGAGCAATTGGCTGAGCGGCAGGAGCCGTCCCCTGTCGAACATGCGGAAGCCGTTCGGCGAGTCGCCGTCTTGGCCCTTGCTTCCGCTTTCCATGGCGACAAGCGGGATGAACGTCGCGTTGAGGAGCCCGAACAAAACCGGCGCCGCGTCCTTGCAGAGTCCTTGAATTTTTCGCTCGAAGGCAGCTTGGTTGCGCATCGCTTCCTCCTGCTCGAAATTTTTCAGGGCATGAAACCACTCGCGCACGAGAGAGTCCTTAATAGCCGTTCGGGCGTCGTTGCAAAGCTTGATGGCGAGCGGGACGACGTTTTCCTTCAGCACGAAGTATCGCGCGCCGTTGGCTGGGCGAAACACGAGCAGGGGCGGCAGCGTGGTAAGGCTTTCGTCCCCGGTTTTTTCCTTAATGAACGCCTCAAGGTCGGTATTCTTGTACTGCCCGAGCAGGGGAACCCCGCGCGAGTCGGCGAATTTCATGATCGTTTCCATGTCGAAGTAGTACGGCGGCTTCTGGAAGGCGAGGTCGAGATTCTTAAGCGCCGTTTCCCGCTGAAGGCTTTGCTGCGCCCTGTTTTTATAATAGTTATTGAGATATTCGGTTATGAAGACCGACTGGAGCAACGCGGTTTCCTCCGGGGTCTTCTCGGCCTTTTTCGTGAAGTCTTGCCGGATAAACGAGCACAGATAACTCCAGAAAAGGTAGGAGTCTCCCGAGTGCTTGAGCGCGCTGAGGGATTCGGACGGGCGGGTTTGGAACTGGATGAGGTGGTTCTTGATCGAGAGCTCCTTGCCCGGGTTCGCTATCATGAGCCGCTTTTGGATGTAATCCTTAGACTCGTCCTTCCGAAGGAAAAGCCGGAGCTTCGACAGCGCGAGGTCGAGGAGTTTTTCCGGCGAAAGCGCGGCGGGATAGACCATGGGAGGGGTGTCGTCCGGAAAAATGAGCTGAAACAGATAGGCGTTCGTTCTTTCGCCTTTCTCGATAAGGTCGCTAAAGTCAGTGGTTATGTAGACCGGTTTGATGAAGTTTGCGGGAAATCCCTGGGGAATGTCGCTCGCCAGCGGATAGGGCACCTCGGGGTGCTCGTCGAGCTCGCGATAGCGCTGTACCGTCCGATCGATAAAAAAATGCGGGACGAAGATGAATTTTCGCTCTTTCGCGTCGACCGTTATTACCGCCTTTTCTTCCTCGTGGAGTTTTTCCAGACCTTTTTGCACCACGCCAGCCGTGTCCGACAGGTACATGACGAGATCAGGGGTTTCCTGCAGGTAGTGCCGCGCGTATTTTTGCACGTAATCGCAGAATTCCGATATCAGTATCGTGGGCGTGTTTTGCTTATTCGCGTATAATCTAAGTATTACGGAAAGGTCTGTTGGGGCTGGCATGCAAACATTTTATCGTATATTGGCGCTTTCCACAATGATTTCGGTCGCGATCGCGCCGCTGTCCTCCGAGGGACTCATCGGTACCGCCGTGCTCGTCGAGGGCACGGCCGCCAGCGCGGGCTTGCCCGGCTTCGGCTCGAACCGCATTCCCGCCCTCTTCGGGCGCTATCGGGCGGCGAGCGGCGAATTCGTGTCGGCGTGGGCGACGCCGGAGCCGCTCGTCTTCGACGAATCGGCCTGGGTGAGCGAAAGCGTGCAGGGACAGGCCGTCCGGGGC
>QKAR01000062.1 GCA_003246335.1 Spirochaetales bacterium
GCGGACCTCGTCCTCGTCGACCTTGGCGCGCAAACGGTCGTCGACCCGACGGCTGACGCGTGGCGATCGAAGGGACAAAACACGCCGTTCGCCGGCCGTTCGTTCCCCGGAAAAATTCTCGTCGTTTTCAAGGGAGGACGCGTCGCGTATCGCGCCTAGACCGGTGGCGAACCCCGGGTTTTTTTGCTACACTGCGGGTATGAAACAAACCCCGTATGCGATGCTCGCCCTCCAGGCCGCCTGCGCCGAGAAGGGCCCCCTGTGCGTCGGTCTCGATACCGATCCCTCCTACCTTCCGCCGGAAGTGATCCGAATGCACGATTCGCCGGCCGACGCGGTTCTCGCCTATAATCGCGCGCTCGTTCGCGAAACGGCCCCTTCGGCCGCCTGTTTCAAAGTTCAGATCGCCTACTACGAGGCGATGGGACTCGCCGGCCTCCGAACGTACGCCGAAACGCTTACGGCCATTCGCGCGGCGGGAATCGTCGCTATCGCCGACGTTAAGCGCGGCGACATCGCCGATACCGCGAAGGCCTACGCCCGCGCGCATTTCGAGGGAGACTTCGAGGCAGATATCGTCACGCTTAATCCGTACATGGGTTTCGAAACGCTCGATCCCTTCCTTGAATACGTCGAACGAGCCGGCAAGGGCGCATTCGCGCTCCTTCGCACCTCGAATCCCGGCATGAAAGATATCGAATGGTTGCCGCTCGCGGCTTCCGCGGGCGGAGGAACCGGCGACTGCCCCGCGGGAACCTGTTTCCCCGCGCCGAAATCGAAACCCATTCCCGCTGGCTCGCGCGTTCTCGACGCGGTAGGCGCCGGCCTTGAGGCGATCGCGCGCAAATACGGGGACTTTTCGGCGGGCGGATGCGCGCCCATCGGGGCCGTCGTCGGCTGTACCGAGGAATCCGACGCCCGCGCCCTGCGCGATCGCTACCCCGACTTGTTTTTCCTTATACCCGGTTACGGCGCGCAGGGAGGCGCGGCGCGCATAGCGGCAACCCTGCTCGATCGCGCCGGCGGAACCGTGAACTCCTCGCGGGGAATTCTCACCGCCTGGAAAAAGGATCCCTCGCTCGCGATAAAAATGAGCTCCGGCTCGTTGACGCTCGACGAAATCGTCGAGGCCGCCGCTCGCGCCGCCTTCGCCGCGAAAGCCGAGCTCGTCGGCGCGAAAAAAGCCCTGCTTGGGGGCGCGTCCTGACGATGCGCGAGACCGCCGGTCACGATCCGTATCCCCGCGCCTCCTGCGCCGTCCGCGTTCGCTCGAACGCCGAGGTCGCGCCGGGCGTATTCCTTCTCGTAGCCGAAACGGAGAGCCTTTCCGGAGGCGAGCGCGTTCCCCCTCCCGCGTGCGGCCAGTTTTTCATGCTCCGCGCGCGTCCGTCGGGCGTCCTGCTCGGTCGGCCGATCAGCGTGTACCGCGCGGACGGCGAAACCCTTTCTTTTTTGATTTTGCGCAAGGGTCGCGGCACGCGCGAATTGTGCGGTCTCCGCGCGGGCGACGAACTTGATCTCGTCGGTCCCGTCGGAAACCGTTTCGTTGCGCCGCAGGATCTACCCGCGCGCGGCGAGCTTTCGCGAGCGGGCGATTGCTCGGTAGAGCATGCCGCATCGGCCGCGCAAGTCCCCGGCGGCGACTCGGCTTCCCGCGTCGCCTTAGTCGGCGGCGGCATCGGCGTCGCGCCCGTCGCGGGCTTCTCCTTCAGCCTCAACCCAAAATCCTTTGATTTTTTCGCGGCGTTCCGCACCGGCTCGTACGGCCTCGACGGCATCGCCGAGCGCGCCTCGCGCCTCGCGATCGCGACCGAAGACGGCTCGGTCGGCGTCAAGGGAATGCTCCCCGCGATTTTTAACGCCGCCGACTACGACCTCGTCTACGCCTGCGGCCCGACTCCCATGCTCAAATACGTGCAGCAAGCCTGCGCCGCAACGGGAACGCGGGCGTACTTGAGCCTTGAGGAACGCATGGCCTGCGGCGCGGGCGCCTGCCTCGGCTGCACCGTGCGCACGACGAACGGGAACCGCCGCTGCTGCGTGGACGGCCCCGTTTTCGATTCCTCGGAGGTGCTGTGGTGAAAAATTTAAACGCGCGCGCGGCAAATCGAGCGAACTCCGTTGAGCGAATCGCTTCCGGGATTGTATCAAACCCACCGGTCATCCCATCCGTAGCGGATATCGCCGTTACCGCGCCCGCTGGCCTTCCGCGAGCGCGCGGGGTTCGTTCTGCCCAAGGCGTTTCCGAAAGCGTTCCCTCGGCGGGTATTTCTGCCGCCGGGCTTTTATCGAGCGCGGCGCCCCGTGCCTCCGGAGTAGCCGCTTCCTGCGGAAATTCCTCACCCTCTGCGAGCGAGTCCGGCGGGGCGGCCGCCACCGGCGCCGGAGCAACCGCTATCGCCGGAGATATCGGTTCGTCCGGGGGGGCCTCGCCCGACGGTCCAACCGCTCCCGACCTTTCGGTCACGATCGCCGGCGTTCGCCTCGCGAATCCGGTCATCGCCGCGTCCGGCACTTTCGGCTACGGAACCGAATATTCCCGCATCGTCGACATCGCGAGTCTCGGCGGCATTTGCTCGAAAGGGCTCACGCTCGAGGCCAAACCCGGCAATACCGGCCGCCGCCTCGTCGAGACGCCGTCGGGCCTCATCAACTCGATCGGCCTCGAAAATCCCGGCATCCCGCACTTCATCGCGCACGAGCTTCCGCGGATGCTCGGCCTCGGTCCCGTCGCCATCGCGAACCTTTCCGGCTCCACGATGGAAACCTACGTCGAGGGCGCGCGCCTTCTCGACGCGACCGCGATCCCGATGATCGAGCTCAACATTTCCTGCCCGAACGTCAAGGCGGGCGGCATGGCCTGGGGCCTCGACGAAGCTTCCGCCGGAACCATCGTCGCCGCCGTGCGCGCCGCGACGAAAAAACCGCTCATCGTGAAGCTTTCCCCGAACGCCCCCTTCCTCGTCGCGGTCGCCCGCGCGGCCGTCGATTCGGGCGCCGACGCGCTTTCCCTCGTGAACACGTTTCAGTCTTTTTCGGTGGACATCGAGCGCGCCCGTCCCGTCTTTGACAACGTCACCGCCGG
>QKAR01000054.1 GCA_003246335.1 Spirochaetales bacterium
AGATCCGGCGGCTAAAGCGGATGCGAGGCAATTATAGCCAACATTCGCCGTAAGCTCAAGATGCGCCGTCACGAAGCGACTCCCCGCGACGGAAAGGCGATGGCGAAGCCGCGCAGAACCGGTTGGAGTCTCGTCGCTCGCCTCCGCGGTCGTCGTCGGGTAATAATCGTCGGTATCTGAAGCAAGGAAATCATCGCCGTTATCGCCCCGGAACAGCGTCCGCCAATAGAGCCCGATGGAACGATCGGCGGGGCGTTCGTAGGAAAGGCCGACGTTACAGGCAAAACAATCGGGCCCATAGGGACTGCCCAGCCACGTATCGATCCCTTGGGAGGGATAGCCGGACGGCGCAACGAGTTCCTTACGCGAGGCGTAGTAGCTTATGTCATGATTCTCGAGCACGTAAAGCCAGGGATTCGCGTACGAGCATTCGACCGTCACCCGACCATAGCCGTTTCTGTACGGGCGCGCGTACTCAAGGCCGACCATGCCTCCCAGCGCGTTCGGGATGACCGCTCCCGCGTCCCCGTACGTTTCCAGTTCGTATTCCGTCTGGAACTGATTCATGACGAATTGGCCGTACAGGCGGACGTTTCGCGCCGGAACCACTTCCAGCGATAAGCCGAACTCAGAGCCGACTTTTGACGAATTCGAGGCATCGTCCCCGTAATCGTCCCGCCAACCGGCATAACTGTGAAAAACCATGGCGGGGTTGAGATAGCGCGGGTCAAGCGAGGAATTGACGAGGGACGCCTCAGTCATCGTGATAAGGAGCCAAGAGGCAGGCATGATCTTCAGGGAATGATAATACGCGAAGCGGTCGGGAGCGAGCTCGATCGGCGTGAGAGAAAAGCGAATATGGGGCGAAAAGAGCGCGAGCGAAAAATGGTCGAGCCGATCCGCGGTATCGGATAAAATCATGCTACCGACGTTCGATCGCCCGATTGATAAAGCCCCTCGTCCGATCGAGGCGGTGAAAAACGAATTGCCGACGGCGAGATACGAGTGACCGGGGATATTCACGTCGAACGAGCTCGAGTCCGTCGGTACGTTCGAGGAAAGATCGCCTTGAGTCGAGGACCAATAGCCCTCTCCGATCGAAAAATCCGAAAAGGCGGTGACGTACGGCGAAAACCCCAAATAGACGGGGACGGACACCAGCGGGCTCGTTTCGTTGAACGAAGCGACATCGTCGAAGGAAAGCGCGTTGTCACCGCCCGATCGCAGGCGCGCGGAAAGGGACACGGTTGGCCGAACGTCGATGGTGGCGAATCCGTCGGCAATCAGCGGCGATCGTTCCGAGAGCTCCCGATCAACGCGTCGATAGAGCTCGCGGCCGACTGAGCCAAGCCGTTCGATGCGGACGCTCGAAAGATACAGCCGCAACTCGGCGGCGCTCATCGGCGCGTCGACCGCCATGGTCGCCGAGCCCGACTCGAGCGAAAGGAGGGAGATCGCGTCGTAGACCCAGTGCCCCGAAGGATATAGCTCGGAAACCGGGGAAAACGGCAGAGCGGGAAGGGAAAGCGAAAGCAGCAACAAAACGGCCGCGGCGCGAAGGCACGCGTGTTTTTTTATGGGTAATGGTTTCATAGTTCGTGAATGAATCTTGCGACGTCATCGAGTCCGTTTCGCACGCCGAGAGCGGCGATGCGCTCCGTCGTGCGCGCGGACAGATTCGGGTCGCTCATGACGCGAAGCGCCTGATCGAGGATTTGCTTGGGATCGCGAAGATACCAACCGGCGCCGCGGTGAACGGCGAAAAGGACGTTGCCGAGCTCCTGGCCCCGGATAAACGTCGAGAAAATGACGGGTTTGCCGACCGCGAGCGTCTCCATTACGGTCGAGGCGCCGCCCTTCGTGATCACGCAATCGCAGATATTCAGGAGATCGCACATGAAAGGGACGAAACCGAAAATTCGGACGTTTTCGACCCCGGCGCGACGGATTTGGCGCGAAAGGGATTGGCGCAGCAACGCGTTCTTCCCGCAAACGACGAAGAGCTCCACGTCGGGCCGACGATCGAGAAATTCGGCCACGATTTTCCTCGCGCCTTTGAGTCCCTCCCCGCCGCCGGCGACGAGCAGAACTTTCTTTTTCGGATCAAGCCCAAACCGCGCGCGGGCCAACGCGAGTTCTTCCGCCCCATAGGGACGCTCGTATTGCCGCGAAAGGATAAAGGGGAAGGCGCGCACGCGATCGGGGGCGAAGCCATACCGCTGTATCGCCTCCTCGCGGAGTTTTTCGGAAAACACGACCAATTCGGCGTTTTTTTGGTAAAACCACAGCGCGTGCGCCGTAAACGGGTCGGTGACCATGGTGATGAGGGGAATGCTCGAATCGACGCGATCGATGGCCGTTCGCGCGATTATCGAAAGAACCTCATGCAGGCATACGACCTTGGTTATGGCGTTCTCGCGGATGAAGCGGGCGATATGGGCGACACCGTGCAGTGCGACTAAGTAATTCCCGAAACGGATGCTAAGGGGAAGCTCGGTGACGCGGTAAAATAGCACGTATCCCGGCTCGAAATAGTTCGACGTGAGGGAATAGCCGGTCTCGAAAAAAAAACGGGAATAGCGCATGCCATCCGAAAAACCGTCAAGGAGAAAGCATTCATCCTCGGAGGCATACGATTCCCCAAGAGCAGCGGCAAGCGCCCGCGCGGGCGCGAGATGACCGCCTCCGGTATTAAGGTAGAGGAAAGCGATTCGCTGTTTCATACGTTATCCGTCAGTATGACGGATAACCGCGGCAAGGGCAAGCGTTCAAAAGGGGCCCTTAAATCAGCGATGCGAGCTTCGGCGGCAAACTTCGGCGTGGGTTAGCCTTCGCTCGCGCGATCGTCTCGCCGTATATTCCCTCAAGCCGCTCCCGCATCGTCCCGATAGTCCAATCTTTCGCGTGGACTTTCGCCTCCGCGACCTTGCGCTCATACAACGACCGATCGGTCAGCAAATCAAGGACGCGGGCGGTAAACACCGCGGGGTCGTCGCGCACCATAAAGCCGCCGTTATCGCCGCCCATGACCGTGATCGTGCCCATCGCGCCGATGGCGACGACGGGCGTCCCGGAAAGCATCGCCTCGATCGTGACGAGCCCCTGCGTCTCGGTAAGCGACGGAAAGACGAAAACCTCGGCCATGGAATACACGAGTGCCAGGTCCTTTCGATCGAGGTAACCGGTAAACACGCAGTGATCGGCGACGCCGAGTTCGCGCGCCTCTTCCTCGAAAAGGGGAAGATCGGGCCCGTTGCCGGCGATGAGCAGCGCGGCATTGGAAACTTTCGAGAGAATTCCCGGCATGATGTTGATGAGGAACGAGAGGTTTTTTTCCTTGCCGACGCGGCCCGCGAACAGGAGAATGCGCTTTCCGGCGAGCGTCGGGAATTTTCCCTCAAGCGTGCGCCGGAACGCGTCCACTTCCTCTCGACCGTGGGAGAAAAACTCGGGATCGATTCCGGTCGGTAAGAGGTACGTGGGCGTTTTTACCTTATATTTCTTCAATACGTCGAGGATTTGCGACGAAGGGGCAATCACCGCCTCGGAGCGTTTCGCCATGTTTTTTATGATACGACGAGCCGTGAAGCGCAAGGCGAAATGCGGCACGAACGGGATGTAATTGCTCGCGTAGTCCTCCCACAGCGTATGGAAAGTGTAGACGGCCGGAACGCCATGGAGACGAGCGTAGTAAAAGCCGAATTCTCCGATGACGAACTCGCTATTGATATGGACGATGTCGGGGGCGAACGCGTTAATTTGCCGAGAAACCCAAAACCACTTATGGAATTTCGCGACCCGGTCTTCCTTCGATATGGGAATCGGGAACGACGGCACCCGTATGACGGTCGGGTCGAACTCACCGACCCTTTTATCCATATGAGGGGTGGACATGGACTCAACGGTTTGCGATTCCGGATAGAACGAGCAGATAATGACGACTTTATGGCCCGCGCGCATCAACGCGCGCGAAAACGAATCGACGGAAACGGTTACTCCATTCACGCGCGGCCAATAGGCGTCGGTGAACATCACAATTTTCATACAAACAACCCCTTTGTTCCCTGTATAACACCCAGAGCACCCTATAGTAACACGATATTGCCGCGCCTGGGAATTCGGGGTATAGTCCTCTTCAGCATGACGAAAAACGAAAAAGCCGAGTTATACCGTTTTCTGACCGTCGCGCAAGGATGGGCCCAAGGATTCCGCGTCGAGACGAGCGAACCGGAATTCGCGGACGATGGGATTGCCGACTCGCGTCAAGAAGTTCCGCGATCGGGATTCGCGACCGTCGATGACGTCGCCTGCGCCGTCGCTCATTGCGAAGGATGCCCGCTCGCCGCGACCCGGACGAACGCCGTTCCCGGCGAAGGACCGGCGGACTTACGCGCGATCGAGGTCATGGCCATCGGCGAGGGCCCCGGCGCCGACGAGGACGCATCGGGTCGCCCCTTCGTCGGAAAGGCGGGACAGCTCCTCGATCGAATGCTCGCTTCCATTAACCTATCGCGAACGGAAAACTGCTTTATCGCGAATATCGTAAAATGCCGACCGCCTCAAAATCGGGAACCGACGCCGGAAGAATCGGCAGCCTGCCGGGAATACCTTCAGGCGCAAATCGCTCTCGTTAAACCGAAAATGATCCTCGCGCTCGGCAGGACCGCCGCGCAGAACCTGCTCGGGACGAGCGAGGGGATCAATCGCCTTCGCGGATCGTTTTACGACTACGACGGCATTCCCCTCCTCCCCACCTATCATCCGAGCGCCCTGCTGCGCGACGAGACGCTCAAGCGCCCCGCGTGGGAAGACCTCAAGGCGTTTCGCGCGGAACTCGATCGCCTGAAAAACGCGCAAGCGTGACGGGTCGGCCGAAACGATGGCGCGCTGGACCGAGGTCGTACTCAACCTCCCGGTATATCAATCTTTCACTTACAAAAATCCCCACGGGGAAACCGAACTCGCGGGTAAGCGCGTCGAGGTATGGTTCGGCTCCCGAAAAATAATCGGTTTCGCCATCGCGGACGCCGACGCGCTCCCCGAAAACTTCCCCGTCGCGGAATCGGCGATTAAGCCGATCGTCCGGGTCATCGACGCGGAAAAGCTGTACGGCGACGAGGAAATCTCGATCGCGCGGTGGGTCGCATCGTTTTACCTGTGCGCCGAGGGAGAGGCCCTCGGCGCGATGCTTCCGTCCGGCAAGAGGGAAACCGATCACGGCATGGCGATCCTCGACGATCAGGATTTTTCAGACGCGCGCGCGGAACTTTCCGACGAGCAAGAGGCGGCGGTGCGGGGAATCGTTGACGAAACCGACGCGCGATCGGCCTACGTGTTCGGGGTGACGGGCTCGGGAAAGACGGAAGTCTTTCTCCAAGCCGCCGAGGCTACGCTCGCGAAGGGTCGGGGAATCATCTATCTCGTACCCGAGATCGCGCTCACGCACCAAGTGATCGAGGCGGTAGTACGGCGCTTCGGGAATTTGGCGGCAATCCTTCATTCGGGGCTTACGGGCAGCCAGCGGCTGAAAGAATGGATGAGACTCCGGCGGGGCGAGGCGAAAATCGCGGTCGGCGCGAGAAGCGCCGTCTTCGCTCCCGTGCAGAATTTGGGTCTTATCATCGTCGACGAGGAGCATGACGGCTCGTATAAATCATCGACGACGCCCCGATATCACGCGCGCCAAGTCGCCATGCGGCGGGTCGCGGGGCTCCGCGCGAAAGGGACGCCGTGTTCCCTCGTGATGGGGAGCGCGACGCCGTCGCTCGAGGCTTGGCATCAAATGAAAACCGGCGCGCTCAAATCTTTTCGGCTCACCAAGCGCCTCGCCGGCGGCGGTTTTCCCGCCATGGAGATCGTGCCGCTCGGGACGTCCGATCGCGCCATTTCCGCGCGACTCGCGGAGGAAATCAGGTCGGCGAAGGAAGCGGGACGGCAATCCATCATTTTCCTCAATCGCCGCGGGTTCACGCATTTTTTTCGCTGTAATACTTGCGGACACGAGATTCTCTGCAAAAATTGCTCGGTGCCGCTCACCTGGCACCGCTCGGAAGGGGCGATGAAATGCCATTATTGCGGATGGTCAACGCGCCCGCCCGACTCTTGCCCCGAATGCGGCTCGCTCGACGTCGGCTACGCGGGGTTCGGCACCGAATATATCGAGGAAGAGGTGCGAAGGTCATTCCCCGGTTTCTCGATCCGCCGCGTCGATACCGACGCGATGGCGAACGCGGAAGACACCCGAAAGGCGCTCGAGGAATTTCGCTCGGGACAAGTCGACATATTGCTCGGCACGCAAATGGTCGCGAAAGGGCTTAATTTTCCCGGAGTCAGGCTCGTCGGCATCGCGCTCGCCGACACGAGCCTCCATATGCCCGACTTCCGCGCCTCGGAGAGAACCTTCTCGCTCATCGTGCAGGTAGCGGGCCGCGCGGGCCGTTTTTTTCCCGATGGGCGGGTAATCGTGCAGACGTGGAGCCCCCATCATCCGGCGATCGAATACGCGAGGCGATGCGACGTTGAGGGTTTTTTCGAGCGGGAGCTCGCGGAGCGGGAAGAGCTCGGTTTTCCGCCGTTCGCTCGACTCGTGCGCCTCGTTTTTCGGAGTAAGGACGCGCGTCTCGCCGAAAAGGGCGCGGAAGGCGCTGGCGAGATACTGCGGCCGATGCTGCCCTCAGACGCCGAGTTGCTCGGTCCCGCCGAGTGTCCCATCGCCCTCTTATCGGGAAACGCCCGGCACCAGATCATTCTCCGCGGCCCAAGGTTGCAGCCGCTTCAAAACGCGGTTCGCGCCTTCCTCACCGACTACAAGACGCCCCCGGCGCTTTACGTAGAAACGGACGTAGACCCCGTCACCCTATTGTAACCTAAAAAAACCGGTCAGTAACGGACGCTCCAGAGAAAAAGCCCCTCGCTCGGCGCCGTTTGCCCCGCCTCGCGCCGGTCGCGCGATCGCAGTCTCCGGGAAAATTCATCGACGGGAGATCCTTTTTTTTCGAGTTGAATCAAGGTGCCGGTGATGGAACGGACCATCTTCCACAAAAAGGCGTTCGCAGAAATCTCGAACACGAGGCGCTCGCCTTCCGGAAAAAAACGCGCGCCGTACAGGTAGCGCGAACGAGACTTGCTTTGGTCGCCCGCGGCGGTAAAAGTCGAGCAATCGATTTCGCCGAAAAGGCACCGGGCCATCGCGTTGAGCGCGGAGACGTCCGGCCAGCGGCCCAAATGCCACACGTAGGGCAACTCGTGCGCGAGCGGTCGCGCGCCGCAATGGATAAAATAGCGGTACGTTCGCGCCCGCGCGTCGAAGCGCGCGTGAAACTCGCGCGAAACTTCCCTCGATTCCAGGACGCGCACGTCCCGGGGCAACAGGGAATTGAGCGCGACGATGAAACGCCCCACCGGGATACTCGCGATATCGGTGTGAAAATTGGCGACTTGCCCGGCCGCGTGGACGCCGGAATCGGTTCTCCCCGAGCCGATGAGCGGCACGGCGTGGCCATGCATGCGCGCGAGAGCGCGCTCTATCTCGCCCTGAACCGAGCAGCCGGAATCCTCGCCGCCGCAACTCTGGCTTTGCCATCCGCAAAAGCGCGAGCCGTCGTACGAGACCGTCAGCGCGACGTTTCGCAACCGACCGTCGACCGCGTCAGGACTCTTCGTTGAACCCACTATCGTCCATTTCCTTCACGATGCCTTCGTACAGCGCGCGAGCGTGCTCCAACAAGGGACCGGGTTTGTTTTTCGAGGATTTTCCGAGGCCGAACATGCGCGCGAGCGAGCGACGGTGATAGGCCAAGCGCGCGGTGCGAACCTCAGGATCGGCCTTTGAGCCGTATTTCACCTCCAGCAGGGCCGAAAGGTAGAGCACGCCGTCGTAGCCGAAATTTTTATCGATGTCCGGGCCAAAGGCCTTGAGGTTGGCGATCATTTCCTTTCCGCTCGTCTCCAACTCGACCGCGTGGCGATAAAAGAACATCGCCTTGCGGTACAGCAAGTTCGAAACGTAGGCATAATTTTCCTCGGGAAATTTTTTGCCGAGCTCCCCGAACATCCAGGCGCCGCGGAGCGAGCATACGCCCTTCTTGATCGTCGGGGAATATTTCGGCTCGACGAGGTCATAGCAAAGGAGCGCGAGATAATAGGACGCGGCCCCCTCGTTAAGCGTGCGCGCCTGCGAATAATTGATGTTCGGGAACAGCGACTTTACCGAGTCGAAACGCTCTTTCATGCGCTCGTAAATTTTATTGAGGCTCTCCTTGTCGAGCACGCAAAAATCCTGCGGAAAAGCCGCGTAATGGCATTTTGGGCAAACCGTCATCGTGTACACGAGGGGAAAAATCTCCCCGTACTTGACTGACGGCTCGTACAGCCGCCTAAGCTCGTCGGTGAGCTCGCCGGCGATAAGCCGTCCCCCTCCGGACATGAGCTCCTCGCGCTTAAACTTCGTGTTGCAGATGGGGCACTCGGTTTGGTCTTTCGCGTAAAAAGTGAGGACCGGCGCCTTGCCGTTTTTTTCGGAACCGGCCGCCTTAGACAGACCCATGGCTTCCTCCCTCGATCACCACCATCGCGAGCGCGTTATCCCGCTCATGGGTGAGACTCACGTGCACGCTTTCGCCGCCGATTCGCGCGAGCGCCTCAAGCGCGTTCCCGAAAAGCCGCATGCACGGCTTGCCGTTATGGTTATTGTACACCACCACGTTCTTGAGCGTGATGCCCGAAAGCCCCGTGCCGAGGGCCTTGCCGAACGCCTCTTTGGCGGCGAACCGCGCGGCGAGCGAAAGCGTCGCGCCCGAGCCGCGGCTCAGCGCGTCCTCGATTTCCCTCGGGTTGAAAAACCGATCAATGAGCCCCGGGGTACGCCGCCACCGCTCGAGGCGATCCACGTGCACGACGTCCAAACCGATACCGACGATCATGGCGCCTTTCTCCTCACGGTAAGCTGAACTTGCCCGGGTGAGCTGGAAAGCACCTCGAAACGCTCGGGCACGATGACCTGCACGGGCAGGCTATACACGCCGGGCTCGGTTACGTTCTCGCACAGCACCGTCAGGGAATTCTCGGGTAACGCGAGTTCGGCGAGATCCGATTCCGAACCTTTCAGTTGCAAGTCTCCCGAGGGAACGTCGGTCTCGACCGAAAGCGACGGGTCGAGGTTTTCAAAATAGAACGGGACCGCGCCGAAGTTCCTGACGAGGGTTTTCTGGTTAATGGTTACCGAATACTCGATCTTTCCGCCGCCGGAGGCGGAAATGAGCGGGCTCGCGTTCAGCACGGAAACGGTGCCGTTAAAGCTCGCGTTCCTCCCGGAAAGCTCGATCTGCTCGGTCGCGAGGTCGTTGAGCTTTTCCACGGCCGAGCGTGGGCCCGAAATCTCGACGGTCGTCGGGTTGAGCGCGTAGCCGGAAAACTCGAAGCCGGCCTCGGGATAGCCCTTAAACGAAGGGGTCACGGAAAGTTTCTTCACGACGCGATGCTCGACCCGCAGGTTCACCTCGACCGGGTCGACGGAAACCTCGAGGGGGGAAACGTCAACGGCGGTACCCTTCAGTTTCGTCTGGATAGCGACGCGGTATTCCCCCTCTTTCGTGAAACGCGTCAAATCAAGGACGGCGACGACGTCGCTGTCGATGATGGGATAGATGCTTTCGTTATCGCCGCGCAGGCCGATTTTCACCATGCGCGGAAATGCCGACGCGGGAACGATATCCCCGTTCGTCTCGACCTCGAGCGGTACGGAGAAGAATCGCTCCTGCAGCGTGCTCATGCGATAAAACATGAAGAGCAAAAGGGCGAGCGCGAGACAGACGATTTTCGCCGGCCAATTCGCGAGGAGCCGCTCAGTTAAAGTCTTTACCGTCATTGCCGGTTTCCTCCGCGCCCTGGGTTTCCGAGCCGAGCTCAAGGATGCCCTCGAGCTGGCGGGTTATCTCCGCCGACGATAAGTCGTAGTAGAGCTTCGAGTCGTAGGCAAGGCTTATGGCGCCCGTTTCCTCGGAGACGATGAGGACGACGGCGTCGGTCACCTCTGAAAGGCCGAGCGCGGCGCGATGGCGGGTGCCGAACGTCTTTCGGATATCCTGCTGCTCGGAAAGCGGCAAGAAACATCCCGCGGCGACGATCCTCCCGCCTTGCACGATGGTGGCGCCGTCATGGAGCGGGGTATCGTGCCCAAAAATCGTGACGAGGAGACTCGACGACAAATCCGCGTTAAGCCGGGTGCCGGTCTCGGCGATATCCTTGAGGCTATCGCGGCGGATAAAGACGGTGAGCATGCCGCGTCGTTGGTTCGATAGGATTTCGGCCGCCGTCAGCACCGAATCGAGGTGACTGTGCTTGGATCTCTTGCCGAGCTTAAACCAATCGCTCTGACCTATCTTGAGGAATATTTTGCGGAGTTCCGGCTGGAAGACGATAGCGACGCCGATCAAGAGTCCCGGCGCGAGTATGTTAAGGAGCCACAAGAGCGTGTTGAGCTTCAGCACGAACGCGATCGCGTACACGATAACGATATACACGGCGCCCTTTAAAAGCTGAATGGCTTGCGTCTTTAAGAGAATGCCATACGCCGTATACAGGATGAACGCGAGTATCGTCACGTCCAGAAAAGGCTGAACGGTAGCGTACAGGGCGCTTATTTTTTTAATGATTTCCAAAGGCCGTGATCTCCTTGAGCACCGAAAGGGAGTCCCGCGTTTCCCGGACGTCGTGAACGCGCACGAAAGTCGCGCCGCGCTGGACAGCCAGCACGTTAGCGGCGAGCGTTCCCGCGAGCCGATCGTCCACCGACCGTCCCGTCATGGTCCCGACGCAGGATTTGCGCGAGAGCGCCATAAGCACAGGGTACCCCCCGCGCGTCATTTCCGCAAGTCCCGCGATGAGCGACAGATTATCCTCGTACCGCTTGCCGAAGCCGATACCCGGGTCGAGGATGATTTTCTCGCGGGCTACGCCGGCGCTTTCGGCGTATCTCGCGCGCCCGAATAAGTAATCGGCGACCTCGCGAACGGCATCACGATACTTCGGGGCGGTCTGCATGGTTTGAGGGGATCCCCTCTTATGCATTAAGACGACGGGTATTCGCGCTTCAGCCACGAGGGCGGCGAGCGTCGGGTCGTCCTCGAGGGCGGAAATATCGTTGCAGACGTCGGCGCCCGCGTCGAGAGCGGCGCGCATCACCGCGGCCTTTCGCGTATCGACGGAAATCGGCACGCCGGAACGCGCGCGAATGCCCCGAATGACCGGCACGACGCGCGCGATTTCGGTCTCCTCGTCAACGTAGGCCGATCCGGGCCGGGTCGACTCCCCGCCGACGTCGATGATGTCGGCGCCGTCCGCCGCCATCGAGAGGGCCAATTCAACGCAGGATTCCGCCGACGCCGCGCGGCTCGATTCCCAAAACGAATCCGGCGTCGCGTTCACGATGCCCATGACGAAAGCGGGCAAATCCGTCTCGATCGGCCGATCGCGGAGGGGAAACCGCAGGCTCATGCGAGGTTTTCCGCGGCGACCCGCTCGCGCATGACGCGAACCGCGTCGACTATGTGCGCCGGGGACATTCCCGCGAACGAT
>QKAR01000001.1 GCA_003246335.1 Spirochaetales bacterium
GACGCGGCGTTTCCCGCGAGATCGTACACCGTCGCGGTATATTTCCCCGGCGGGAGCGCATCGCCTCCCGGCCCGGAGATTTCGTTGGACCCGGTCCACACGTCCTGCCCGACGAGCCGCGACGAACATTCCTCGGGCGGCAGAACCCACGTCAGGCCGGAGGGCCCATGGGTAAGGCGAAGCGACGCGAAATCGGCGAGCCCATCCCCGTCGGTAAAGCACACGAAAACGGAAAGTCTCTCGTCCCACGAACCAATCGCATTCTGGGCCAAGAGCGTTTTCGCCTCGACGGAGCGTATCTGCGGAACCGACTGAGAGCAGGAGACGAGGGAGCAGAGCATACCCGCGATGCAAAACGCCGCAGTTAGGGAAAGCCGCGCTTTCATTAAAAAATGAACGATAGATTGATGACGGTCAGGTCGGTATCCCGAAACTGATTCGCCATCGACTCGAATTTCACGTTGACTTTTTCGCATGCCTCGCTCAGGTACGAAAGATAGTACATCCCCAAGTTCGTGTCTTCCCCGCCCTCGGGAATTTCCCGGTAAAAGTCTATCAAGGACTTTTTCTTTAAGTCCGCGTTTTTTTTGTCGTTGATGATTTCGCGCACGCTGTCCGATTGGTCGTTTTTATTGTAAAGGGTCACCTGGAGCTTTCCCTGCGTGCCGATCGAGGTGCTTCCGCCGCCGAGTTTCCACGTCACGAAGACGAGCTCATGCTTTCGCTCCAGCTCCGCGATGACTTTCTTCCGGATATTCGGGTCGAACATGACGGTATTGGGATCGACCGACCCTTTATACATGTCTTTCGCCTCTTTTCGGATATTCGTGTTCTCGGCGTTAATAACGAGCTCCATGAGCATGAGCGCGACGTATTCGGCGATTTTAGCCTTGTCCATGTACTCGGTGAGACTCGCGCGGATTATGCGCAAGATGGCGTCGAACTCCGCCGCGTCCTGAAATTTCGTGATGATGAACCAGGTGAACGGCCGAAGGTTGTTCAGGAACTTCTCGCTGAGGAGAAGCTGAATGTTTTTTTCCTCGGGCAAGAGCGAGTCGTTTTTGTTTATGAAGGCGTAAAGCGGCGACAAAATCTCCGCTTTCGCGTCGGCGATCATTTTCTCGTTTTTCTTGAGCACCGCGCGGAGAAAATTCTCGTTAATATGCGTTTTTTCGTCGATGATGTTCGCCGGATTGTACCGGTTCCATTTTTTTATGACGTCGGAATTCAGGATCTTCTCGAATATGAACGCGTCGTACTGCCGATAGAGGACGGAATACACGATGAGCTTCGTGAGATCCATCGTTTCCTGACGGGACGAAACGAACTCCGGTTGAGAAATCTCTATTTTCGAGATGTAATCGAGAAGCAATAATCGCTGTACCGTAGCGGGTGTGAACTCTTCGAGCGAAATTCCGTATTCCTCGACGTTGTCGGCAAGCTTAAATTTTAACAGTTTTTTATTTTGCCTGATGAAGAAGGTCGAGCCTTCCTGCGTCAGAATGATTTTCAACGGTAGGTTAAGAACGCTCTTCTTTTCGCCGCTGCCCATCAAGTACCCCGCTCAGCTATCTAATGGGTTGTATCATACACTAATTCCGTCGATTTGTACACGAAGAAAAACGGCAAGTTTCTGCGGGCAGGCCCGGACGCAACCCTCACTTGACGGTTTATCCCGCGAGACTTTATTCTGGACGGTATATGCGCCATCGCCGACTACTTATTATAATGCTCCTTGCGCTGACGGCGGCCGAGGTCGCGCAAGCGCAGTCCGTCGAGACGCCAGACGCGGAACGGACCAATCTCCTGGTGAATATTCCCCCGGGCATCGACGGCGGCGACGCGCTCGCGTCGAGCGTCGCGGAGGCGCTTCAGGCGAGACAACCGGCGGTCCCGGTATCCGTCGTCCGCGAAAAACCCGACGATCTCGCGAAAAGGCTCGGAGGCGACGAGAAAACGGCCGTGCTCGCGCTCGTGCCCTCGCAGCGTCCCGTCGCGCGGGTCTCAAACGGCGCCTCGGGTAATATGACGCCGATGTGGCTTTTTAAAGCCACGGCGGAATCGCTCGACGCGACGGGAACGAAATGGGAACTCGCCGAGCGGGTGCTGACGCTCTATCGGCTCGGTTGGAGCGCGGACGTTCCTAACGTCGCCCCATTTCTCGACGCGGGAATTCCCGCCCTGCAAATCGACGGTGAGGCGATACCGGGATCCGTCGTAATCGCGATCGCCGACGCCCTTCCTCCGACGATACCCGAACAGACTGACGCTCACTACCTCGTATTTCCCTGGAACGGGTCGTACGCGTTAATACCCGAAATCGCCCTCGTCGTCAGCACGGTCGTTGTTTCGGCGATCATACTTTTCGGCATAGTCTTTTTCAGCTTTCTGTTCGGCGGAAAGAACGAGCAGCGATTCAAGGATTTTTTCCGCGTTTGGTGGATACCCGTCGTTTTTTTCGCGGCCGACCTTTTCGCCCTCGAGGCGAGCCAGGCGCTCGTCTCGCTTTTCGTGCGGCTTCGCTTCGGCGACGCGGGCGCGTGGGTCTTGCTTCCCAAAATCGCGTTCGCGGCGAAAATCGCCGGCGCGTATTTCGCTCTCATGGCGGTTGTCGCCGTCAATCAATTCATCGAGCTACCCGAGGACGGCTTTATGTACGGGTACATCGCGAGCGTGATCTCGTTCGTCGACATCTTCGTTTTCGCCGGCGCCGATTTTTCCCTCTCATTCGCCTTCATCAGCGCGTACGTCATCAGCTTTATCGCCTATCACGCGCGAAGGCCCTGGGCGCAAACATTGTTTTTCATACTCCTGGCGCTCCCCTTCGCGCCCTACGCAGCCCCGCTCGTCTCTCAGGATGCGGGAAGGGCGATACGGGCCATGAGATCGCTGTACGCGACGAATCTTCCCGGCAACGCGGCCGTCGCAATCTTCGCGATGCCCTTTCAGCTATTCGCGACGAGAATCGCGCATTCGACCGGGCACTTCGGAAAACGTTCCGGCCTACGCGTGCCGTTTCGGCTCATCCTGTCGTTTCTGCTCGCGGGTTCGGCCATGGCGACCGTGCTCGCCGC
>QKAR01000004.1 GCA_003246335.1 Spirochaetales bacterium
AATGTAGGCATATTGATTTATCTCGGTCTCTATGACGGCGAGCGCCGCATCGGCGGATGAAAGTTCAGCCTCAAGCACGTCGAGACTCGTCTTCGCCGATTTCAGGTCATAGTCCGAAATGAGGCCTTTTTCCGCAAGCTTCGTTTGGTTCTGATAGTTCAGCAGTTGCAACTCGTAGTTTGCCTTCGCCTTCGCGACGGATGCCTTTTGCTCCGTTTCCTGCAAGCGCAGCATGTCGGTGTTCAGCACCGCGAGCGTCTGGCCTTTCGTGACCCGATCGTTATAGTCGACCAGGACTTTTTCAACGACGCCGCTCATTTGGGCGAGCACGCTGACCGAGGAAACCGGCTCGATGGTTCCGCTGCTTGAAACGGTCTTTTCGATCGAGCCGCGCTGAATCGTCGAGGTAGTGTACTCAGATCCCGATGAGGCGCCGTTTTTCGCGCAAGATACCGGAACGAGAGCGCAGGAAAGGGCAAGCCCGATATAGGATAAGAATTGTAAGGTCTTCATGAATTATCTCCTTGCTGAATACTAAGCAAAAATCATGCCAACGAATTTTCTCGGTTTTTTAGCGATTTTCCCAAAAAAATGCGCACTTACCCGCACTTCACTGCGCAACAAGTTTACAGCAATGACTTTTAATCAGACTGCGCACTCATTGCGCACCGAAATAGCTTGACAGCCACCGTCAATTTAGTTAGATTTCTAACGAAAATGGATTATCGCAAGCTAGAACAAAACATTCGCTCGGTTTTTCGGATTAAGTGCGCGCTGTTTAAGGAGTTCGATTCGTCGCCCATATCGGTACCAATCAATAAAACCCAAGAACGCGTGCTCATGATTGTATGGCACCACAAATCGGCGCAGATGCAGTTTTTGAGCGCGGAAGTGGGCCTGGAAAAAGGCTCGCTTACGACCGTAATCGACGCGCTCGAGCGGCTCGACCTGGTTAAACGAGTCCGAGACGGCGAAGACCGCCGATCCATAACGGTTTGCGCGACGCCGACCGGCGAAAGAGTCGCCGAAGAAATCGAAACGCTGTTTCTGGCGCATCTCGAGCGCGTATGCGCAAAACTCACGCCCGAAGACCGCGGCGAATTCGCGCAGGCGGCAGAAACGTTCGCCCGCATCATGTATACATTAGCGCCCTAACGGACGCTTAGGAGAATTATCAATGAAAGCAGACTCTTCGCGCATTAAAACGATGGCCGAGACGCCACCGCTTCGCGCAATTTTAATCCTCGCCTCGCCGGTCGTGCTGGCGATGCTCGTTCAAGTTCTGTACAACATGGTTGACACCTTCTTTATCGGAATGATGAACGACGTCAATCAGCTCGCGGCTGCGAACGTCGGCTTTCCCTTTTTCATGCTGACCATGGCAGCTGGAAGCGTCATCGGCGTCGGCTCGGCGTCGGTTATTTCCCGTTACATCGGGATGGGCAAAAAAAAGGAGGCGGGCGAGATTGTCGGGCTTTCGTTCGCCCTCGTCGTCGCCCTGGCTCTCGCGGTAACGATCGCCGGCCTCCTCGGGATCGATCGCGCGGTTTCCCTCCTGGGAGCCCGAGATTCCGTCGTGGGCCCGACAAAAGCGTACCTTACGCCGCTCATCATCGGCGCGGCGATCATCATGACGAATCTTTCAATCGGCGTGGAACTCCGCGCGGAAGGTGCGGCCGTGGATACGACGATCGGCATGGTGCTCGGCTCGGTCGTCAACATTATCCTGGACCCCATCATGATTTTCGCCTTCCATTGGGGTATCGCGGGTGCCGCGTGGGCCACGGTCATCGGGAACGCCGCCGGCCTCGCCTGGTACGTTCGCTGCTACGCGCGCTCGTCTATGCTGAACGTTACGTTCGGAAAGCACTCGTGGAATCCCGAATATTTGCGGGAAATTTTCTCCATCGGCATACCGTCGGGTCTCAACCAGGCGCTCATGTCGGTTTCCGCCGTTATCTCGAACAACGTTGCCTCCACCTACGGAGCGATCACGCTCGGGGCGATGGGCGTCGCCCTCAAGGTAAATAGCCTCATCATCCTGATCCTGATCGGCCTCGCGACGGGCTGCCAACCGTTATTCGGCTATAACTACGGGGCTCGCAACGCGAAGCGGCTTAAGGCCATCCTCAAGACCGGCATGATCCTATCCGCCGCCGTCGGCGCATTTTTGCTCGCGGTGTACACGTTCGCGGGCAAGCATTTGATCGCCCTTTTCTCGCAAAACCCGGAAGTCATCGCGAAAGGCGCGTACATGCTCACCGCGGTATCGTCCGCGGCGCCGGTCATCGGCCCGACGATGCTCGTCATCAACTGCCTGCAGGCCATCGGAAAGCCCATGCCGTCGCTGATTCTCTCGACCGGCCGCCAGGGGCTATTCTACATTCCCCTGCTGTTCATCCTGAACGCCCTTTTCGGCTTCAACGGATTCGTGTTCACGCAGCCGATCGTCGACGCGCTCATGCTCGTCACGACGACGCTCACCATGCGGTATGTCCTCAATAAGGACACGGTGCTTCACGCGACTCCCGTCGCCGGGGCGGCGTAAAAAAAAGTCAAATCTCTCTTGTTCCACTTTCGCGATCGAAGTATTATGCTTGAATCATGAATACAATAGATCTACGAAGCGACACCGTTACCTGGCCGACCGACGAAATGCGGGCGGCCATGGCGAACGCCCCGGTCGGGGACGACGTGTACGGTGACGACCCAACCATACGGGAACTTGAATCGTACGCCGCGAGCATTGCCGGCAAGGAAGCGGCGCTTTTCGTCCCGTCCGGGACTTTCGGAAACCAACTGGCCCTTTTTACCCATTGCCCCCGAGGATCCGAAGTGATCCTGGACGAGTCCTGCCACATCGTTCAGCACGAGGCGGGAGCCGCGAGCGTCATCGCGGGAGTCCAGCTCCGCGCCGTCGACTGCGGCGGGGTGCTCACCGACGCGCATGTCCAACCGCGCGTTCGGTTCGGGGAAGACATACACGAGCCCCAAACGAGCCTTATCTGCGTTGAAAACGCGCATTCAAACGGACGGGTTCTTCCCCTTTCCGTCATGGAAGGCATTCGCCGTTGCGCCGACCGCAATCACGTGGCCGTCCACCTGGACGGCGCGCGGCTTTTCAACGCGGCGTCTTCCCTCGGAGTCCAGGCGAAAGACATCACGCAGTACGTCGATTCCGTCATGTTTTGCCTCTCGAAGGGCCTGTGCGCGCCGGTCGGCTCGATGCTCGCCGGCACCAGGAAATTCGTCGAGGAAGCGCGCCGCAAGCGCAAACTCATGGGGGGCGGGCTCCGGCAGGCGGGGATACTCGCGGCGGCGGGCCTCATCGCGCTCAAGGAAATGCGACTCAGGCTGAGCGAGGATCACGCGAATGCGAAACTCCTCGCGGCCCGACTCGCCGAAATCCCCGGGGTAATAATCGATCAGGCGGCGGTCGAGATTAACATGGTGTATTTTTCGCACGAAAAAAACTCCTCGATCGACAGCGAGGCCTTCATCGAATTCATGAAAGGGAAAAACATCCTCATCAACCCCTGCGGGACAGATCACGTGTACCGATTCGTGACCCATTATTGGATTACGCGGGAGCACGTAAGCCTGATAGCGAACGCGGTGAGGGAATTTTACTCTTGAAAGGCGCGATCGCTAAAACCGAGGCGGAAACGAGAGACGCGCTCCTTCGCAGGGCGGCGCTCATCGCCTTGGCGGGAAACCTCGTTCTCGCTATCCTCAAGATTACGGTCGGGGCCGCCAGCGGGAGCCTCGCCGTCCTCGGGGACGGAATCGACTCGTCAACCGACGTCGTGATCGCTATCATGACGCTCGCGGTAGGATTCTACGTCAGCCAACCCTCCGACAAAGAGCACCCCTGGGGTCATGGGCGGGCGGAGACACTCGCTACCATCGTCCTCGCATTCGTCGTTTTTTTCGCGGGAACCCGACTTTTCGAGTCGGCCATCGAGCGTCTCCGTTCGGGGGAAGCGATGGAGATTCCCAGCACCGTCACGCTCGTCGTGACCGGCATATCGATCGCCGGAAAAATCTCCCTCGCGCTCGGGCAGTTCCGCCTGGCGAAATTAACCGGCAGTTCCATGCTCAAGGCGAACGCCCGCAACATGGCAAACGACGTCGTTATTTCCGCATCGGTATTCGTCGGCCTTGCCGTGACGATTCTCTTCAAGCTCGCCTTTCTCGATTCCGTAATCGCGCTGCTTGTCGGGTTGTGGGTCATGAAGGCGGGAATCGGAATCTTTAGGGAACAGAACCTGGAGCTGATGGACGGAAACGCGGACGACGAGCTGTACCGCACGCTGTTCGCCGCCGTGAAATCCGTCGACGGCGCGGCGAACCCGCATCGCGCCCGGATCAGGAGAATCGCGACCGCGTGGGACATCGACCTCGATATCGAGGTCGACGCCTGCCTCACCGTCCGCGAGGCGCACGCGATCGCCGCGCGCGTCGAGGAAGCCGTGCGCGAGCAGATACCGTTCGTCTACGACATCATGGTGCACGTCGAGCCGGCGGGAAGCGGCGAGCACAACGAGCAGTACGGGCTCTCGGCGAAAGACGTCCGCTAAAGATATCTTTCAGCTTATGCGGACTTTATCGAGTCCGGCCTTTTTCCACGCGTCGACGAATTCGATGAAATATTGCTGAATGCCGCCGAACCACTTGTCCTGAACGGCGACCGCCGAAACCCCGATGTACCGATAATGCCAGCATTCCCAGCGATACCCGGTAACGCTTTCGTACCCTTCGGGGAACGAGAGCGACCAGCCGTAGGCGCCGGCGTGCGCGGCAAGCCACTTGCCGGCCTTCGTCCGCGCGAAATCGTCGGTGATGGAGCCGAAGTCGACGGCGCAGCCGGTTTGATGCTGACTTGTCCCCGGACGGGCGGATTCTCGGTCGGCGGCGGCCTGCCCAATTTCCTTCACGATCCGATCATAAACCGTACGCTGGTACGCGAACGAGCGATATGACGAACTCGCGACGAGCGTAACGCCGTCGCGCCGGGCGGCGGCGGCCATGATTTCAAGCGCGGCTTCCGCGTCCCTACGTAGCGATAAACCCGACCGCCCGCAGACGTAGGATCGGGACGAAGAAAGCGGCACTAAGTCCGGGGGAACGTAGCCCTCCGGAAGCGGATGCGTTTTATCCATGAGGCCGAGCAGGCCCGCCGAATCGGATGAGATCACCGCGTTGAGTTCCGCGGCGAATTCAGAAGAATGGGCGTCGATGCGCGAGATCATGTCTTTGGGGATGGTATCGGGAGCGACGAAAGTTCGGTTTTCCTGGGCTGAAAGCTGGACGAGCGAGAAAAACGAGACCGCGGCGAGAAAGGCGAAGCGCGCGCGGGCGAACGCTTTCGAAAAAAAGGGAGTGGAGAGTTTCATAGGGAAAAATCCTTTATCGGCCAACCACGCTTTCGCGCGACGCGACGCAGTCGGAAATCCGGATTCGTCGCGACGGGATGCCCGACAAGCTCGAGCAGGGGAAGGTCGTGAATGCTATCGGAATAGAACGAGCAAAGCTGCGGGTCGGAACCGCTTCGCTCGACGAACGACTCGATAATGCGCCGCTTGTATTTCGAGTAAACGGGCACGCCGATGAGCTTGCCCCCGAAGATCCCGCCCTCGTAATCGAATTGCGTCGCGACGACGTCCGCGGCGCCGAGACCGCAATGGCGGGCGAGCGGGTACGCGGCCTCGAACGGCGTGGACGTCGCGAGAATGACGCGAACGCCGCGCTTTCGCAAGCCCGCGATTTCGCGCAAAGCGCCCGGATACAGCGTTTTTTTTAGGTATCGGTCAAACGCCTCATCGGCGATGCTTTCAAGCTCCGACCGCTCGATGCCATAGAGTTTCGGCAAACTGTAGCGATACAGGAATTCCATGCGAAGGTTAAAAACTCGATAGAAGAGATAGAGGACGGGAGCGGCCGCCAAGTACCACCATTTGAGGTAGCCGCGACGCATGCAAACGACGACGAATGCGAGGGCCGTGGCCCGCCTGCTGATCGTATGATCCACGTCGAAAAAAGCAATCTCCTCGCGTCGCATGGGTTCAAAGGATAATGGTTATGAGGGCTTTGAACAAGCCCCGGCGGAAGGCGATCGACGAGGAAAGGTTTGAGCACATGCGAAGCCCGAGCCCGCGATATCGGCGCGCTTCGCGATCGTACCGAGGCTTCGTCGTATGAACAGCGCTCAAAAGCTCGGAAAACGTGTCGGTGGGATAGCGAAACCGAAACTCGACATGTCCCCCCACGACGCGGACGGAAACGAGGACCCTCGCCCTCGGCGAAAGACTTCCATACCGCGCGATGTTATCGAACGTTTCCGTCGCGACGAGAAGGCATCGAGCCCGCTCCGAGCCGGGGAGGAACCCTAAGCCGCCGATAAACGTTTCAAGCGCGACCAATTCCGACAAATCGCCGCGCAGCCGTATTCGCGCCTGAGGCATCGTTAGAACACTTCGGTAAGGGAGTGAATGACCATGAAAAGCTCGCTGAATCCCGTCGACTCGATCGCGAGTCGAACGACCTCGGATGGCTTCATCACGTAGAGATTGAAGCCCGCGTCCTTGGCGTCGTCAAGGGCGGCCATGAGAACGCCAAGCCCCGAGGACGAAAGGTTCGTCACGCGGGAAAGGTCAAGCACCAGGTTAGTCGTCTTTACGAGGGCGTAAACCTTATTCTGGAATTCGGCGTACGTGTACGAGTTGATCGAGCCGACGATCTCCAGCAGCACGTAGTTCGGCCCGCTTTTTTCGGCTATCGAGATGCTTTCCATATATCACGCTCCTATTTCTTAAGGTACTTAAACACGAGAACGGAAATGTCGTCTTCCATCTCTCGCGAGACGAAACTATCGAGACTGTCGCAGAGGAATTTCGCGATTCGACCGGCGGGATACACCCGGTTGTCCATGAGTATCTTTTGCACGCGATCCTTCCCGAAGCGATCGCCGCGAAGGTTCGTCGCGTCGGTCAGGCCGTCGGTCGTGATCAACAAAACGTCCTCGGGGTTAAACGCGATTTTCTTCACCTTGAGGAACTTAACCACGTCGCGGACGAACCCGAGAACCTTGCCGTCGCCCTGGATCTCGATGGCGTTATTATAGGCCGCGGTATAGAGGAACATCGCGGGAACGCCGCAGTTAATGTAGTACAGCGTGTTCGTCGAGAAATCGAGGAGGCCGAAAACGCCGGCGAAAAAGGTTCCCTTCGGCAGGTTGTTCTTGATGAATAAATTCACCTTCCCGACCAGTTTCTTGAAGTCCCCGGTCTCCGAGAGGAAAGTCCGGAGCACGGACTTCAGGATCACCATGGACATGCTCGCGTTAAGCCCCTTTCCGGAAACGTCCCCCATCACGAATAGGTACTTATCCGGGCCGAGACCGATGAAGTCGATGAAGTCGCCGCCGAGCTTGCGCGCGGACCTAGTGATGAAATCGACGTCGACTTTCTCGTGGGTGATACGATCGATGTTCTCCTGTATGGACGAAATGATCTGGCCGGAAAACTCGATTTCCCGATCGACCGTGAGCACGAGCGACTCGTTCGCGATGTTCTTTAGGTAATACATGACGAGGAAAAAATTCGAGTAGAGCTTCGACATCACGCGATAGTCGTATTCGGAATATTCAGCCCCGCGCTTTTTCGCGCCGAGCGTGATGATCCCGACGACGCTATGGCCCTCGCGGAGCAGTATCAAAGCCTCCGCGTCGCAAGCGTCGAACACCCGCAGAAGCTCTCCCTTAATTTCCGAGTAAGCGTGGTTCGTGATCGCCTGCGTCTTGAGTATGATTGACTCGTTGTTCGAAAGAAGGCCCGCGATCGCCTTGTCGTCGACCGAAAGTTCCTTGCCGGCATCCTTCCCCGGAAGCGCGGGGCGGAGCCTCCCGTCGTCGCCGGCGACGAGAAAGTCAACCGTGGTCGCGCCGATATACCGATCGAAAAGGGTCGCGATATCCTCGATGACCGGCTCGCGTCCCTTCGAGTAATCGATCGACTCAAGCTCGCGCTCCAGGTCGCTCTCGTATTCCGAACCGAAGCGCATATGCCGCTTCAGGCGGCGAAACGCGATCGCCCGCAGGAGGAGCAGGGAGACTACGACGGCGAACAGGGCGAGGGGAAGCGCGACGCCCAGGCTGACGGTCTTTATCACGACGACCGTCAGCGCGGCGGCGATGACGCTGAACGCGAAGCTCAGCGACACGAAGCGGATGACGGCCGAGACGACCAAATCGCGATCGAGTATCGTCGAAAGCGTCGCCGACAGATACAGCAAAATGACCGCTACCGCGAAGCCGAACGGAATGAGCGGGATGATCCAATAATACCGCAGCCCCAGGTAAAACAGGACGAACGAGACGAAAAAGCCGAAGGCGATCGACGCCACGTTCAATAGGAACCGTTGGCGATAAATACTGCTCTTGCTGACCGCCGCGCGGACAAGCATCACGAGCGCGGCGACGGCCGGCACGACCGCGAAAAAAACCAGGGAGAAAAGGTCGAGCGCCTTCGCCAAGCCGAATAGCGGCTTCGACGCGAAAAGGAAGGGCTTGGGATAGGCCCAATGAAACGAGACTTCGCCCGCGAACAGGAGATACGCGCCGCCGGCGACTAGCAGGAGGGAAAAGGCGCCCAAAGCGCGACTCTTCGTCCCGTACGGCGTAAAGACCGCGTAGCGCAAAAGGGTCACCGAGAAATACGCCAGAGCGGCCATCGTGGCGCGGAAGAAAAAGTTCGCCATGGTCGCGTTGCCGCTGTAGATGAGGGTGGTGGCCACCGCCCCGAGCAAGGTGACGAAGGCCGCGATCAACGACAGGCTGATGAGCATTCGATCGGCCTTCTCCATGCGGACGTCCAGATAATACGAGAAAACGAAAAGCGAGGCCGCGAGCAAGTAGGTAAATATAAGCAGCGTCATGGCTAACCCTCAACCTTCACGACGAGCATGGTGACATCGTCGCGTAATTTTTTATCGCCGTTGTACTCGAGGACTAAGTCCGCGATGTCGCCGATGAAATGGCGGGCGGTCTTGTGGGCGCTGTTCTTTATCGTCGTGAGGTAGAGCTCGGTGTCGCCCAACTCGACGCCCTCGTCGTTCATCACTTCGGACACGCCGTCGGAGGCCATGAGAATCACGTCTCCCCGGTAGAGGGGCATTTCCTCCTGCTCGATATCGTCGAGGTCAATGATGCCGACGAGGCTACAGCTCGATTGGAGCGGCTTGATCCGGTAGCCGGTCGGCGATTGGGTTACGATGATGGGATCGGCCATGGACGCGTTGACGTAGCGGATTTTCATGGCCTTCGTGTCGACTATGCCGATGAACAGCACCGAATACTTATCCTGCAAATGCATGCTCTTGATCGCGCGATCGACCGCGCGGACGACGCCGGGCAAGTCATCCTTATTCTCGATGATCTTAACGGTATTGACGATGACGCCCATAATGAGCGCCGACGCGAGGCCCTTACCAGAAACGTCGCCGAGCAGGAAGCAGGTACGGTGCTCGTCGATCGGGATTACGTCGTAATAGTCCCCGGACACGTTCACCAGGGGGCGGAAATAAGAGGCGACGTCGAGGCCGCGGATCTCCGGCATTTTCTGCGGCAAAAAAGATTTTTGCGTCTCGGCGACCATGTTCCATTCCTTGGAAAGCTCGGAAATCGCGGAAAGCCGCGCGATGGTTTTCGTCCGCTTCAGGAAGTTGACGAATTCGTGGAACATCGCGTCGAGGGCGCTCACCTCAAACACGCTCATGTATCGGCACAGCACGTAAAAATGCTGCGGGCCGAAAACCAGGAAAAAGCCGCGGGCCCGCTCGATTTCGGACACGAGACCGAGGGTTTCGTCGATGAGGTACACGCCGTCTGGCCACGTCGCGGGGAAATTTCGGTTTAGGACCTCGAGCGTCTCGGGGTCGGTCGCGATTCTCGTGGGGCTATTATAGACAACGTAGGAAGTATCCGCGTCGACGTGCAAAACCGAGCAATCGGCCTCATGCTCAAGGACCGACTGCGCGGCGTCGATTAAATCCTCGATCGTATACGCGAATCGCAGGCGATCGACGAACTGAACCAAAAACCGCGTCGTCCCTTCGATGAAGGCGGCCTCCTCGATTCGCCGCTCCGCGTGCCGCACGATCAAATTAGCCATGGTCGCCACGGTGAAGAACACGATCGCGGCGGACACGAACCGTCCGACAAGAGCGAACTGCGGAATGATGATGAACATGAAAAAAGAAAAGAGCGCGCCGGCGACCGCGTAAATAACCAGCGAGACGCCCCGCTTTCGGGATTGAACCATGCCGATACCCTCAATGGCGAATTTATTCTATCGATGGAAAAAAATACATCGCTATACTAGCATGATAATTGGCGTTTGAAAACCGATAAAAAAAGGCCAACGGGTTTAACCGTCGGCCTTTGGCTATTCGTGAAGGTCCGAAAGCGGGATCGGCTGAGGATCGGAGGTCTCTCCCTCGAGGCGGGAATACTCCTCGAGGAAAGTTCGCGCCTTCGATGACAGTTTCGTGGGCACGCGCACGATCACTTTGATGTACAGATCGCCGGTTCGGCCGTTCGCGACCGGGACTCCCTCGTCGCGAATCCGCAGCAGCTTCCCGTGCTGGGTCCCGGCGGGGATTTTCAGCTTAATTTTCTTTTCGTTCAAGGCGGTGACCGTTATCTCGGCGCCGAGCGCGGCTTGGGTCATCGAGATGGGGACGGCGCAATAGAGGTCCGAGCCGGAGCGCTCGAAGTGCTCATGCGGCCGAACGCGGATAAACACGAAAAGGTCGCCATAGGGTCCCCCATTCGGGCCCGCGTCGCCCTGGCGGGGAATGGCGATTCGCCTGCCGTCCTCGACGCCGGCGGGTATCGTCACGAGGATTTTTTGGCGTTTTTTCAGGACGCCTGAGCCGCCGCAATCGTGGCAGGGATTTTCGATGCTGGAACCTTCCCCATGACAATTCGGGCAAGGCGACGCGATCGAGAAAAAGCCGGAACTATGCCTAACTTGGCCGGTTCCTTGGCACGTTGAGCAAACTTTGCGCCCCGTCCCTCCCGAGCCTTTGCAGGTCGGGCATTGCTCGTTGCGCTGGTACGACACCTCGGCTTTCGTGCCGTACACGGCGTCTTTGAACGATATCTGGAGATCGTAGCGAAGGCTCGCGCCCTGCCCGGGCCCGCCGCTCTGACGACGCCTGCTTCCGCCCCCGCCGCCGAACAAGTTCTCGAAAATGCCGGAAAAGTCGCCGAAAATATCCTCGAAGCCCTGAAAGGCGCTCGGGTCAAAACCGCCGGGGCCCCCGGGGCCGCCCATGCCCTCAAGACCCGCGTGCCCGTACTGATCGTACACCTGGCGCTTTTGGTCGTCAGAGAGGACTTCGTACGCCTCGGTAGCTTCCTTGAATTTTTCCTCGGCTTCTTTATTGCCCGGGTTTTTGTCCGGATGATATTGAATTGCGAGTTTTCGGTAGCCTTTTTTTATCTCGTCTTTCGTCGCGGTTTTCGCCACGCCGAGAACTTCGTAATAATCTCTTTTCGTTGCCACGAAGGGACTCCAGATATGAAATAGTGGTATGTCGCGCAAAAAGGCCCGGGCCTCAGCCCGGACCTTCATTGCCGATCACGAGTTATTTTTTTTCCTCGTCGTCGACCACTTCGTAGTCGACGTCGTCGGCGGTTCCCTTGTTGGGGCCGCTCTTGGCGGAAGCTCCCGCCGAGCCGGAATCGCCCGCGTTCGCGCCAGCCTCGGGCCCGGCGCCGCCGGCCTGGGCCGCTTGCTGCTTATACATTTCCTCGGCGATCTTGTACGAGGCCTGCTTGAGTTCCTCTGTTTTCGCCTTGATCGATTCCACTGAACCGGATTCGAGCTCTTTTTTGAGCGCGGCGATCGCGGCCTCGATCTTTTCCTTTTCGCCCTTCTCAACCTTGTCGCCGAGATCCTTCAGGGTTTTTTCGGTCTGATAGACGATCGAGTCGGCCTCGTTTCGCGCGTCGACTTTCTCTCGCTCGGCCTTATCGGCCGCGGCGTTCGCCTCGGCTTCCTTGACCATGCGGTCGACTTCGCTCTCGGAAAGGCCGGAAGAGCTTTCGATCCTGATCTTCTGTTCCTTGCCGGTGCCCAAGTCCTTCGCGGCGACGTGCACGATGCCGTTCGCGTCGATATCGAAGGTTACCTCGATCTGCGGAACGCCGCGCGGGGCCGGCGGGATGCCGACTAGGTCGAACTTTCCGAGCGTGCGGTTTTGGCCCGCCATCTCGCGCTCGCCCTGAAGAACGTGAATCGAAACGGCGGTCTGGCCGTCCGCGGCGGTCGAGAAGACCTGGCTCTTGCGGGTCGGGATCGTCGTATTGCGGTTAATGAGGCGCGTGAACACGCCGCCCATCGTCTCGATGCCGAGAGAAAGCGGGGTTACGTCGAGCAGGAGCACGTCTTTGACGTCGCCGCCGAGAATACCGCCCTGGATGGCCGCGCCGACCGCGACCGCTTCGTCCGGGTTTACGCCCTTGGAGCCGTCTTTTCCGAAAAGCTCGCGCACGATGTCGAGGACTTTCGGCATGCGGGTCGAGCCGCCGACGAGGAGAACCTCGTCGATCTGGTCCACGGTAACGCCGGCGTCCTTAATCGCCTTCTTGCACGGTTCTTTCGTGCGGGTAAAAAGGTCTTCGGTCATCTGCTCGAACTTCGCGCGCGTCAGGGTCTTCTGCAAATGCTTCGGGCCCGAGGCGTCGGCGGTAATGAACGGAAGGTTAATTTCCGTGGTCGTCACGTTGGAAAGCTGGATCTTCGCGTTTTCGGCGGCCTCGCGGAGACGCTGCAGGGCCATGCGGTCCTTGGAAAGATCGATGCCGTTATCGTTCTTGAACTCGTCCACGAGCCAATTCATGATACGGCGGTCCCAGTCGTCGCCGCCGAGGTGGGTGTCGCCGTTCGTGGACTTAACCTCGAAAACGCCGTCGCCGAGCTCTAGGATGGAAATATCGAACGTACCGCCGCCGAGGTCGTATACGGCGATGGTCTTTTCTTTCTTGGAGTCCTTGTTGAAGCCGAAGGCGAGCGAGGCGGCAGTCGGCTCGTTGATGATGCGCTTGACGTCGAGACCGGCGATCTTGCCGGCGTCCTTGGTCGCCTGGCGCTGCGCGTCGTTGAAGTACGCGGGAACGGTGATGACCGCCTCGGTAACTTCCTCGCCGAGGTAATCCTCCGCGGTTTTTTTCATCTTCTGGAGGATGAAGGCGCTGATTTCCTGCGGCGAATAGAGCTTTTCGTCGATATCGACGCGGACGTCGTCGCCGTTCGGCACGACTTTATACGGCACGAGTTTCGCCTCGCCGGTAAGTTCGTTGTATCGATGGCCGATAAAGCGCTTGATGGAATAGACGGTCTTATCGGGGTTGGTGATCATCTGGTTTTTCGCCGGTTGGCCGACGACGCGCTCGCCCTTCGAGGTGAAACCGACGATAGACGGAGTCGTCCGCCCTCCCTCGGAGTTTTGGATAACGACGGGCTCGCCGCCTTCCATGACGGCCACGCACGAGTTGGTCGTTCCAAGGTCAATGCCGATAATTTTTCCCATAATATTCAGTCTCCTTATTACGCCTTAACGCGCGGATTTCATCGCCGCGCTAAAAAATTACGTCCTGTATCTCGCCGAAAATCGGCGGTTATTTTTTCTCGGGCTCGGCGGGCATGTGAACGATGACTTTCGCGACCCGAATGACCCGATCCTTCAGCTTATATCCTTTCACGCACTCTTCGGCGACCGTCGGCTCTTTCACGTCTGCCGAGGGAACGCTTCCCAACGCCTCATGGATCGTCGGGTCGAACGGAACGCCCTTCACTTCGTAGTACGCAAGCCCGTATTTGCTCTCGAGCAGGCCTCCCAGCTGTTTTCGAATCATCGAAACGCCGTCGGCGAAGGCATTCGAGGCGCTCGCGGCGTCCGAAGCCGGAGTGGAAGCGATGGCCCGGTCAAAATCGTCCAAAACCTGCACGAGGTCGACGAGCAAATTCGTATTCGCGTAGTCTACCGCGTCTTGCTTTTCCTTAATCATCCGCTTCCGGTAATTGTCGAAATCAGCCGCCTTGCGAAGATATTGATCCTGTATCGTCGCGTTCAGTTTTTCAAGCTCGCCGATTCGTGCCGTAAGCTCCGAAATTCTCGTCGCGTCCGCGGAGGCCGCGGCTTTGGCTTGATCTTCAACAGCGCCTTGCGCGTCGGGATCTTGGGCCGCCGTTGCTTCTTGCGCCGGTACGTCAGCGCCTCGCGTTTCCGCCGGTGTCGGCTCCTTTTCCGCGGCCACCGGGGATTTTTGCGTCGTTTCTTCGTTTTCAGCGTTCTTCTTCATCAATTACCTCAAAAAAAAGATACTAATACAGTCTCGGCAGGGTCAACCGAAAACCGTTCAATTTTTGGACGATGCGTCGAAGTCACCGTGGATGAGCCGCCAGGCGACCGTTCCCCGCGAAGGGGTGTTGGGTAAGGCGTCGCGGCTAAACCAGCGGGCTTCGTCGATCTCCGCATGGTCAACCTGAATCTCGCCGGAGGCCCATTGCGCCGTGAAGGCGAGCATGTACTGATCGGGGAATGGCCAGCTTTGGCTGCCTTTATACCGAACGTCGCGCACCTCGATGCCAATCTCTTCTCGGACTTCGCGCGCGACGCACTCCTCAAGCGTCTCGCCATGCTCAAGAAAGCCGGCGACGCAGGTAAACATATCCTGATTGCGGTAGGAATGGCGAGCCAAAAGGATTTTATCGCCTTTCTCGACGACGGTAATGATGGCGGGCGAGAGCCGGGGATAATACACCGTACCGCACGCGGCGCACTGCCGCGCGACCTCGCTCGCGTGGTCGGCGAGACTTCCCCCGCACCGGGAGCAAAATCGCGTCGCGTGATGCCAATTCGCGAGGCCGAGGGCCTTCGTCGCGCGCGGGGCGAGCTCGACGAGCGCGGGATCGGGAGAACCGAGAATGAACCGTAATTTCACCCATTGGCCGACGGCGGGAAGCGGGAGTTCTTTTTTCTCGTCGAGCAGGCAGACGACCGCGCGGGCTCCGCCGATCACGATAGGGAAAACATCCGAAACGAGTCCCGAAAACCGTTCTGGGATGCCGATAGGCAACGCATTGTCGTCCGCAAGGTATAATTCCCCCGAACGGAATATATAGGTTATTTGCTCTTTCATACTGATATAAACCGAGAGTATATAGAAAAAACTCGCGCGAAGGAACGGGACGAAGCGAATATTTCCCCAGAATCCATGGCTTGAGACGCTCCCGATATGCTATACTACGCCGATGATCTGCGTCGACAAGAACCGATTTTCCCGCGTGGAGCAGCGCAAACGGGAAACGAAAAACCGCATACTCTCGACCTGCGAGCGGTTATTCGTGTACGAAAAGACGTACACGACGGTCACTATGCGCGAAATAGCGAAACAAGCCGACGTAAGCACCGGAGCCCTCTACCTTCATTTCAAGAACAAAGAGGAAATTCTCGCGACGCTTTTTTACGATTTTCTCCAGGATCATTTCACGACGCTTGAGCGGCGAATTATGGCGAAATCGACGCCGAAGGAGAGAATTTTCGTCATCTTCGACTTTTTGGCCGAATTAATCCAGGAACCGCGACTCGTGCTCTACATCCAGATCCCGCTCGAAATTCAAACGAACGACTTCGACGGGGAGGGAACGATTTGGGATAAATTAACGCTAGCGTACGAAAACGCTATAGACAACATCTCAAAGACTTTTGAGCAGGCCATCGAGTATGGGGACATTCGGGGATATGACGACCCGCGACTGCTTAGCATCACGCTACTCACCACCTTCATGTCGCTATTTCGGACGTTCCATAAGGAAATGAAATACCGCTATCACAGCGGGCCCGCGCTAACGTACACCATCGAGGAAATTTTCGGCATGTTTCGCACTACGTTTCTCAAGGGAATTTTTTCCCCTAACCCAACCCTTTAAATCATTGACCAACGCATTCGGTTTTTGTATATTCAAAAAATGAACATCGTTCATTTTTGTACAGCGTTCAGACTAAAGGGGATTATGCGAATAATGAAACGAATAGGTATCCTTCCGATAGCGGGCGTATGCCTCGCCCTCGTCGCGTGCTCTAAATCAAATTCTTCCGACGCGAAAAGCATGACGCAGCTCTACGCCGATAACGGACGCCCCGTGACGGCGAGGACGCTCAAGCCGGAAACATTCACGGTTTCGCTCGACTTTCCGGCGGAGTTTCGCGCGCGAAGCCAATCGACAGAATACGCGAAACTTTCCGACGTCGTGCGCGAAATACACGCAAAAGTCGGCGATCGAGTCGAGCAAGACCAAGTGATCGTTTCCTTCTCGATGGATAACTCATCGTATCAGCAGGCGAAACTTCAGTTTCAGAACGCCGAGACCGCCTACTCGCGCATCCAGTCGCTCTACAAGGACAACGGCGTCTCGAAGCAGGATTTCGACAACGCGCGCACGCAGTACGAGCTCGCGCGGGAAGGCTACAAAGCGGCGAGCGACATGATTCAGGTCAAGGCGCCCATCGCGGGAACGGTCACGCAAATCAACGTGCGGACATCCTCCAACGTGTCGCCGGGAACCGCGCTTTTCACGATCTCGAACCAAGACGGATTCGAGGCGGCCTTTTACGTCACCGCGAGCGAGATACAGCAAATCGCGGTCGGCGCTCCTTGCGCGATCGATTATAAAGGGGAAAGGATCGTCGGCCGGGTGTCGGAAGTCTCCCTCATTATGGACCCATCGAAAAAAGCCTTCCCGGCGAAGGCGTTCTTCGCCGGCAAGCCAAGGACCATCGTCAGCGGCATGACCGTCGACGTCAGCGTCGAGGCATACCGAAACGCCCGCGCGATTACCGCGGCGAGGAGCGAGCTATTGAACGCGGACGGCGCATGGTACGCGTTCGTGGCGTCCGACGGCGTCGCGCGAAAAAAGCAAGTGACGGCAGGCAAAGTGTCGGGACTCACGTACGAAATCCTGTCGGGACTCACATCGGGCGACGCGCTCATCGAGGACGGAGTCCAAGACTTGCAAGACGGCGATAAAATCGCGGTGACCGACGCGTCGTCGGGCGATCAATAAGGGAAAGCCATGAGCATCGTAGACCTCTCCATAAAACGGCCCATCATGATCGGCATGGGCCTCATAGCATGCGTCATTTTCGGCGCGCTCGCCTACTTCGGCATGCCCCAGGGGCTTTTTCCGGATCTCGCCATCCCGTACGTCACGGTGCAGACCGTGTACGCGGGCGCGAGCCCGTCGGTGATCGAGACTCAGATCACGAAAAAAGTCGAGGACCAAATTTCGTCGATCAGCGGGCTCGACTCCATCATTTCCTACTCGATCGACAACGCGTCGATCGTCATGGCGGAATTCAAGTACGGAACCGACGAGAACGTCGCCCTGCTCGACGTCAAGGACAAGGTCGAGGCGATCAGCGGCGAAATGCCCATAGACGCGGACAAGCCGATCATCTCGAAGGTTAATATGTCGTCCACCTCGCCGGTCATGAGCATCGTGCTCGAGGGCGACCTCTCGCCGACCGCCCTCCACACCTTCGCGACGACGACGGTGTCCGACGGAATCGCGCAAATCGCGGGCGTCGGCAGCGTCGAGGTATCGGGCGGGGTCGAGCGCGAAATCCACGTCGACATCGACCGATCGACCGTCTACGAGCGCTCGATTCCCGTCACCCAAGTCGCCGGAATTCTCGCGGCCGCGAACGTCGCGCTGCCCGGCGGAAACCTGAACTTCGAAAACCGCGACATACCGATTCAGCTCAAAGGCGAGTACGAAAGCCTCGACGACATCAAGAACCTCGACATCCCGACGTCGACCGGGATCTTCAAGCTCAGGCAGCTCGCGTCCATCGAGGACTCGACCACGACCGCGCGGGAACGGACCATCCTGCTCGACCGCGCTAAGGGAACCCGGAACGAGAACGCGGTCCTCATCAAGGTCATCAAGAACCCGACGGCGAACACCGTCCAGCTCGTCGACGACGTCATGAAAAAAATCCCGAGGATCGAGGCGATGTCTGGCGGGCACGTCCGGATGAAGGTGGTCAAGGAAGACGCGACCTACGTGCGCGACTCGGTCCGGGACACGCTTTCGACCGTCTACCTCGGCGTCATTTTCACCGGTCTCGTCCTGCTCCTTTTTCTCCACGACCTCCGCTCGACGATCATCATCGCGCTTTCAATGCCGTTCTCAATCATCTCGACCTTCCTCGTCATGAAGGCGTTCGGCCTCTCGCTCAACATGATTTCCCTCCTCGGCCTCTCGAGCTCGACGGGAACGCTCGTGGCGAACTCGGTAGTCGTCCTCGAAAACATTTTCCGGCACAAGCAGATGGGAAAGCCGCGGATCGAGGCCGCCTCGTCGGGAACGACGGAGGTGCTCGTCGCGGTATTCGCGTCGACGCTCACGAACATCGTGGTATTCGTCCCGCTCGCGTCGATCAATAGCCTCATGGGAAGCGTCCTGCGAGAGTTCTCTTTGACCATCGTCATCGCGACGGTATTCTCGATCATCGTCTCCTTCACGCTGACGCCGATGCTCGCATCTCGACTGCTCCCCGAGGGAGAGTCGAGGCAGGGAAAGATCGGCAATTTCATCGAGGGAGTTTTCGCCCGCTGGTCCCGCGCGTACTCGATCGCGCTCGCGTGGATGCTCAAAACCCGCAGGCGGAGCGTGCTCGTCGTGGCGGGAACGGTCGTCGCGTTCGCGCTCAGCATAGGCCTCGCGAGGCTCGCGAAGTTCGAGCTGATGCCGATTACCGACGGCGGCAAGGTGCAAATCGCGGTAGAGCTTCAGCAAGGCAACGATCTCGAACGGACGGCCGCGCTCGTCAAGGCCGCGGAGGAAAAAGTTCTCGCCTTCGAAGAAGTCGAGATTATCCAGACGGACCTCGGGTCGCTCGGATCGCTCGACTCCGACGTGAGCGTCGCGCAGATGAACGTATTCCTGAAGCCGAAGGCGAAACGCTCTCGCAGCAATAAAACAATAGCCAACGAAATGACGAAAGAGCTTTCGAGAGTCCCGGGCGCGACATTCCGCGTCACGCCGCTTTCGGAAATTTCCATGGGGAGCACGGGCTCGGCGATCGACCTGTACCTGAAGGGAATCGACACCGACACACTGCAGGGAATCGCGGATCGCGTGAAGGCGATCATGGAACGGACGCCCGGGGTGACGAACGTCGCGCTCAGCTCCAAGCCCGGAAAGGTCGAGCTCGTGTTCCGACCGGACCGCAAGCAAATTTCCGAGGACGGCATCACCGTGCAGACGGTCGCGTTCACGCTCCGAACCTCCGTCGACGGGTACGTATCGACGGCGTACAAAGAAAGCGGAAACGAATACGACGTCCGCGTAAAGCTCACCGGGACCGACCTTTCGAGCATAGAGGACGTGAGGAACATCCCAATCGCCACGCCGGCCGGCACCTACCCGCTCTCGCGCTACGCCGACGTTTCATTCGAGAACGGCACGAATAAAATCTTGCGCACGGACAAAAACCGGGCGATCGAGATCACCTGCGACCTATTGCCGGGCTACAGCGCGGGAAACATGCAAAACGTCATCCTGTCCTCGGTCAAAAAAGAAATCGAGATGCCGAACGGGTACTCGTTCGGGCTCGCGGGGACGAGCGAGATGATGAACGACACGATGAAGGATCTCGCGTTCGCCTTCCTCGTGGCCATCATCCTCACCTTCATGGTGCTCGCCGCGACGCTCGAAAGCATGACGCAGCCCCTGTTCATCCTCGCGACGATACCGCTCTCCCTGATCGGCGTCATCGCGTCCGCCCTGCTGACGGGAGCGACGATGAACTTCATATCGATCGTCGGCATCATCATGCTCGTCGGCATCGTCGTGAACAACGCCATTCTCATGCTTGACTACTACAACCAGCTGCATAGAGGCGGAATGGGGATGACCGAGGCTCTCGTGAAGGCGTGCCCTGAAAAGCTTAAGGCGATCCTCATGAGCAACATCGCGATCATCATGGGCCAGCTTTCGATGGCGCTCGGCATCGGAGCGTCGGGGGCGGAGATGCGCCAACCGCTCGGCATAATCACGATCGGCGGCATTGTCTCGTCGACGATCATGACCCTCTTCCTGATCCCGGCGCTCGAGTACACCGTCTCGAAGACGAAGCACAAGCGGGCCGCGAAAAAAAACAGGGCGAACGCCATCGCGGCCGAACCGCCGAAGGAGATTTTTTAATGAGGAGAATCGCAAACATACTATGCTTCGCGGCGATGGCGACGGCCTGCTCCGTCGCGGCCATGGCCGAGGATTACAGCCTCGACGCATACGTGCAAAAAGTCTCCCGCGACAATCCCGACCTCGCGCTCAGCAGGCAAAGCGTCGCGAACGCGGTGCAGAACAAGAATTACGCGCGCGCCGCGCTGCTGCCGACCGTCGCCGCGACGGGATCGTACACGCGAAACATGAAAGACATCATGGCCCCGGCGGCGGCCTACACCGTGCCGGCCGAGGCGGCGCTATATGGGGGGGCCGCGCCGATTCACTACCAAGACGTCGACCAAAACAAGGATAACGAGGTGACGTACGGGATCGCGGTGCAGTTCAACCTGCTCGCGCCGACTGACCTCGCGAGATTCCGCCAAGCGCAAAAGAACGTCTCGATCCAAAAGGACGTCGACGAGTTTACCAGAAGGAGCGTGCTTACCGCCGCGAAAAAGCTTTACGCGCAAACGCAGCTGACGAGCGAGCTCGTCGCGGTAAGCCGCCTTTCCGAGAAAAGCTCCGGCGAGGCGTATCGCATCGTCGAAAAAAAATACAACGCGGGAACGGCGACCGAGCTCGATCTCCGGCTCGCCGAGGTCGATTGGAAAACGGACATCGCCGCCATCGCGACGGCCGAGAAAAACGCGAACGCCGCGATGATGGCGCTCAAGACCCTCGCGGGGATTCCCCTCGACGAGACGGTCAAACTCACCGACGAGGAAGATTCGATACCCGATCTGCGGGAGACGCCTGACCTCACGGCGGTGCTCGCCGCTCGCGGGGACTATCGGGCGCAACGCACCGCGCGGGAAATCGCCGATATCGCGTACAAGGCGTCGATAGGGACTTTCCTTCCGACCGTCTCGACGAGCTTCGCCGCCATCCACGGCGGGCAGGGAGACGGCTCAAGCTGGACCGATTACGAATACGACGCGACGCAACTGACGTTCAGCCTCACCTTTCCCCTCTTCACCGGGGGCTCGCGCGTCGCCCTCGTGCAGATGGCGAAAATACAGCAAACCCAGGCGAACATACAGATTCAGCAAGCAGAGGACAAAATCCGGCAAAACATCGAAACGCTCGATCTCACGCTAAGCGAGGCGAAAACCCGACTGGAAACGGCGCAAGCCGTGGAAAACGCGGCGATCCGGGCGGCCAGTTTGGCGCAAAAATCGATGGAAAGCGGATTAGGAACGCAGCTGTCGGCTTCGCAGGCGAATACGAAACTCGCCGGCGCTCGGCTCAACCTGCGCAACGCGATATACGATTATCGCGCCGCGTATTACGATTGGGAACTCGCAAGCGGCTTAGGTGACTGGAAGTAAAAAAGCGCCGGGGATGACCCCGGCGCTTTTTTGCCGTTTAGCGAAAAACGGGCCCCCGCACGTAAAGCGCCGTTCTTGCCGTTTAGCGAAAAACGGGCCCCGCTCTTAATGCGCAGTTTGCATCGTTCAGCGAAATACGGGCAGGGCGCCAGATTCTGACACCTCAATTAATTCGGGGGAAAGCGCGCTCGTCGAATCATCCCACGTCAATAAAACGTCATCTCGCAAATCCTTCCGGTAAAACGGCAAGTATTCGGCGCCGAACAGGATCACCGTGCGCCGTTCCGGGACCGCGAAGTAAAAGGGAGATCCGAGCACGCGCGCCATCTGCGCCTGAAACGGGGGAAAGAACGGAACGGCCGAATTGAACGGCGCGGCGTCGGAATGGAGGCTATAATAGTGGATCGGACCTTTTTCATGCGGAACGAGCCAACTCGACCGAGAGACGAGTCCTAAATTCGCGTCCATCGCGAACAGGACGCTCGCGAGCGAAACCGACCATTCGCGCAGTAAATTCTCCGAAAGCGGTATTATCGCGCCGCCGTAGAACAGGGCGAGCGTCATCTTGAGGCAACCGGTCAACAGAGAGGAGAGCGGATCGCTCCCCGTTTGAGCGGCGGAGCGCGCGAGGGACGCGGTGAAATTTATCGAAGGGGCGCTACCAATAACGGCGCAGGGCACCGGCTCAAGATGGGGAAAGACGAGGCGTTGCGCGATTTCCCACGAAGGAATTTCGATTGACTGGTCAATCGAGGGAATGACGCGCGGGGCTTGTCGCGAAAGCGCGGGCACGAACGATGATGAAGTTTCCATAATACTAATATAAACACCCGAAAGCCCCATCGGATACATCTTGAAACCGAAGTTCCTCTTGTGGTAGTCTCGGTTATGAAAGTTACCATCCTTTTCGGTTCGAAATCAGATACAGAAATCATGCAGAAGGCGGCGTCAGTGCTGAAGGAATTCGGCGTCGATTACGCGTCGTACGTCATCTCGGCGCATCGGGCGGGCGAAGTGCTCGCGGAAACAGTCGCCGCCGAGGAAAAGGCGGGCACCGAGGTTTTCATCGCCGGCGCGGGACTCGCGGCGGCCCTCCCCGGGGTCGTCGCCTCCATGACGACGCTGCCGGTCATCGGCGTTCCCCTCGACGGGGGAAAAGTCGGCGGGATAGACTCCCTTCTTTCCATCGTGCAAATGCCGAAGCAAATTCCCGTCGCGACCGTCGGACTCGACAACGCGGCGAACGCCGGCTATCTCGCGTGCGAAATCCTTTCAATTAAATATCCGGAACTCAAGGCGAAACTCGTGGCATTCCGTAAAAAATTGCAGGATGACGTGCGCGCGGAATTGAATCCGCGCGTGTTGGGATAAAGTTTTTTTGGGGGATAAAGGTATGGGCATGAACAAGGAAGCGATTCTGAAGAACCTGGTCAAGGGAGAGCAAATGTACGAGGGCAAGGCGAAAAAAGTCTTCGCCACGAACTACCCTGACCTCGTCATCATCGACTATAAAGACGACGCCACCGCCTTCAACGGCGAGAAAAAGGGCCAGATCGACTCGAAAGGCGTGCTCAACAACGCGATCACGACCGGCCTTTTCGAGCTGCTCGAGAAAAAGGGCGTAAAAACCCATTACATCGCGAAACTTTCCGAGCGCGAAATGCTGTGCAAAAAAGTCAGCATCGTTCCGCTCGAAGTCATCACGCGCAACGTCGCCGCGGGAAGCTTTTCCAAGCGGCTCGGGGTCGCGGAAGGCTCCTCCCTCAAGACCACGGTTTTCGAGATTTCCTACAAGGACGATTCGCTCGGCGATCCCCTCATCAACGACTATCACGCCGTGGCGATCGGCGCGGCAACCTGGAAGGAACTCAAGACCATCTACTCGGCGACTGATAAAATCAACAAGATCCTCACGGATTTTTTCTGGGACCGCGGAGTGAAACTCATCGACTTCAAGCTTGAGTTCGGCAAAGATGCGAGCGGGAAGATCATTCTCGCCGACGAGATCTCTCCCGACACCTGCCGATTCTGGGACGCGAAGACGAACGAAAAACTCGACAAGGATCGCTTCCGTCGCGATCTCGGCAACGTCAAAGAGGCGTATGTCGAGATTTTTAACCGCATCTCGAAATAACCCGCGAGAGCGGCAACGGGGAACACATGAACACACTCACTGACGACGAGAAACTGAAGGATCACTGTGGCGTCATCGGCGTATACCTTTCCGATCACGAGCCGAACGCCTCGCGCCTCGCGTACTACGGGCTTCAGTCCCTCCAGCACCGCGGGCAGGAAAGCACGGGACTCGCCGTCGGCGACGGTGAGAGGATAGACCACTTCAAAGCGATGGGACTCGTCGCCGACGTGTACAACAAGGAAAACCTTTCCGCGCTCACCGGGCACATAGCGATCGGGCACGTCCTGTACTCGACCTGCGGGAAGGCCTATATCGAGAACGCGCAGCCATTCGTTTCGCGCAGCAAGCTCGGGACCATCGCGGTCGCGCACAACGGAAGCCTCGTCAACACGGACCCGATGAAGGAATTCCTCGAGGAGACCGGTTCGACGTTCACGTCGACGAGCGACTCAGAGGTTATCATCAAGCTCATCGCGAAAAATTACAAAAAGGGGCTTGAGCGCGCGCTCACCGACACGATCCAGCTCATCAAGGGATCGTTCGCCCTGTGCGTCATGACCGAGAAGACGCTCATCGGCGCGCGGGACCCGAACGGCATCCGACCGCTGTGCCTCGGCAAGCTCCAAAACGGATGGATACTCGCGAGCGAGTCCTGCGCGATCGACGCGATCGGCGGCGAGCTCGTGCGCGACATCGCTCCGGGAGAAATCGTCATCATCAACGACGACGGCGTTCTTTCGTTCAACTTCGGCGAAAAGACCTCCAAAAAAACCTGCGTGTTCGAGTACGTCTATTTCGCCCGTCCCGACTCGATCATCGACGGCATTCCCGTCATCGAGGCGAGGAAAAAAATGGGGGAGGTACTCGCGCGCGAGTCCGGCGTCGCGGCCGACGTCGTCGTGGGCGTCCCTGACTCGGGCCTCGCCGCGGCCATTGGATACTCGAGAGCGTCGGGTATTCCGTACGCCATGGGCATCGTGAAAAACAAATATATCGGGCGAACCTTCATCGCGCCGAGCCAGGAAGAGCGCGAGGCAATGGTGTTCGTCAAGCTGAACGCGGTCAAAAGCGACATCGAGGGCAAGCGGGTCGTCATCATCGACGACTCGATCGTTCGCGGGACGACGAGCCGCAGGCTCATTCAAATTCTCCGGAAGGCGGGCGCGAAGGAAGTGCATTTCCGCATATCCTCCCCGCCGGTAAAGTATCCCTGTTATTTCGGCATCGATACACCGGCGCGCGCGGACCTCATTTCCGCCAATAACGACAGCGAGGAAATACGCAAGGCCATCGGCGCGGACTCGCTCGCGTTCATCTCGATGGAAGGGATGATCGAGGCGCTCCAGTCGTGCGAATACGAGGACGATCGGCAAAAGATAGACGGAAAGCGAGATCATGCGGCGCAGACCGTCGGCGCGTCGGCTTCCGGCGCCACGAACTGCGGCTATTGCCAAGGATGCTTCCTCGGCGAATACCCGATGCCGATGATCGGTGAATTAGGGAAACGCTGACGCGTTTCCCTAATTCACTCGAAGAATCGCGCACGCGCGTTTCTTCACGGAGTCTAAGCGGAAAAACGCTGACGCGTTTCCCTAATTCGCTCGAAGAATCGCGCGCGCGTTTCTTCACGGCGCCTAAGCGGAAAAACGCTGACGCGTTTCCCTAATTCACCTGAATACTTTCGCTGATTTTTTTTAAGGAGTGTACGATGATCGATTACCGGCAATCAGGCGTTGACGTCGAGGAAGGCTACCGAGCCGTCGACAACTATAAAGAAAGCGCCAAGCGCACGATGATTCCCGGCGTTCTGAACGGGCTCGGGAGTTTCGCGGGACTTTTCGAGATGCCGAAAGGATATCGCGAGCCGGTCATCGTCTCGGGTACCGACGGCGTCGGCACGAAACTCGACGTCGCCTTTAAGATGAAAAAATACGACACCGTCGGCATCGATTGCGTCGCCATGTGCGTTAACGACGTGCTCTGCCACGGGGCGAAGCCGCTCTTCTTCCTCGATTACCTCGCGTGCGGCAAGCTCGATGCTGCCGTCGCCGGCGACCTCGTGAAAGGCGTCGCCGAGGGCTGCCTCCAGGCCAACTCCGCGCTTATGGGCGGCGAGACGGCCGAGATGCCCGGCTTTTACGATGAGGGGAAATACGATATCGCCGGATTCTCGGTCGGCGTCGTGGAAAAATCCCAAATCATCGACGGTAAAGACATTCGCGAGGGCGACGCGCTCGTGGGGCTCGCGTCGAGCGGCGTCCACTCGAACGGCTTCAGCCTCGTGAGAAAACTCGTGCCGGACGTGTTCGAGGATTTCGAGGGGAAGCCGATCGGCGAAACCCTCCTCGCGCCGACAAAAATATACGTAAAGCCGATCCTCGCGCTCATGGAAAAAATATCGATACACGGCATGGTGCACGTTACCGGGGGCGGCTTTTACGAAAACGTCCCGCGCATGTACCCGACCGGCGGCGTCCATGGCGACTCGCGAGGCGACCGTCTCGTCTCGGTCTTCAAGAAAGGCTCTTGGCCCGTCCCGCCCATTTTCGCCGAACTTGTTCGCAGGGGCGCGAATCCCGACCGAATGTTCAACACTTTCAATATGGGCATCGGATTCGTATGCGCCGTGGCGCCCTCCGACGCCAAAACGGCCGTCGAGTTCCTGACCGCCGAGGGCTTTCCCGCCTTCGAAATCGGCCGCGTCGCGCGCGGCTCCGAAGATGTCGCCTTCGAGTAAGCGCGCGGAACCGTTCGCGAGGGAAGATCCGCGCGCGAGGAGAGAGGAATCGTCTCGGGCACGGCTCATCAGCGAACCGATAGTTCCCGCGGGACAATCGTTTAGCGCGGCGGCCATGTCGTCCGGGGAACCCGGCGTTCCCCTTGCGTTTTCCTGGCGATCGAGGGAATATCGCGTCGTCCGCGTCGTGGATTCGTGGAAGAGCCTCCGCGATTGCCGGCACGGCTCCGGCGAAAAATACATCGATAAACATTTTTTCAAGGTCGATACCGAAAACGGAGAGACCATGACGCTCTATCGAGCGCGGTCCGGCAGCAAGGCCGATCAGTGGATTCTCTATACCATCGAGAGCGCGGCGAGTCGGACCGCGCGCCCGCTCAAACTAGCGGTTCTCGTTTCCGGAGGCGGGACGAACCTTCAGGCGCTCATCGACGCGGAAAAAAGTGACGACGCGAGCTGTCCCTCCGAGGCCCGCTACGAAATAGTGCTCGTCGTGGCCGACCGCGATTGCTTCGCGCTGGAGAGGGCTCGCCAAGCGGGGATCGCCACGGCCCGAGCCCGAGCCCCGGAAGGGACTCCAACGGGCGGCAACCGCCGGGCGATCTCTGACCGCGTCCTTGCCCTATCGCGGGAGGCGGGAGCCGAGGCGCTCGTGCTCGCGGGCTTTCTCACGATTATGGAAGGCGCCGTCATCGACGAATACTCGGGCAAAATCATCAACCTGCACCCTGCTTTATTGCCCAAATTCGGCGGCAAGGGAATGTGGGGACACCACGTTCACGAGGCGGTACTCGCCTCAGGGGAGACGGAATCCGGATGTACCGTGCATCTCGTCGACGCGGGCTGCGATACCGGTCCCATCCTTTTGCAAAGGCGCGTGCCGGTTAAAACCGGCGATACGGCGGAATCTCTCGCCGCGCGAATTTCCGGCGAGGAGCACGAGGCGATCGTCGAGGGCGCGCGGGAACTCGCAAGACGGCTCGCCGCGCGACGCGACGAGGACGGCGCGCTAACGGCCGAAAAAAGCGAAGAGGCGGAAAACTGAGCGAAAGCGGCGCGTTCCGAGCAAAGCCGAAACACCCGATTATCGAGTTCGCTCAAGGGGCCGTCGTCGGCGCGGGCGCGATACTTCCCGGACTTTCGGGGGCGGCGCTCGCCGTCGCGTTCGGCGCGTACGAGGATTTCACGCTGCTTCTCGCCCATCCAAAAAAAACGGCGAAATTTTTTTTGACACGGCGACTCGCTCTTTGCGTCGGGATCGCCGTCGGTTTCGTCGCGTTCGCTCTCGCTCTCGGTCGGTTCTTTCCCGCGCGGCACGATCCGCTCATTTTCCTTTTTATAGGGCTCATAGCGGGAACGCTACCATCCGCGTGGAAAGCCGCGAAAACGGATGGTATGGGCCCGGCGGAAGCGATCGCGTTCGCGCTCGGCGTCGCTCTTATCGCCGCGGGCGCCTTCGCCGGCAAGGGACCGAGCGTCGCGCCCGGAGTCGCAGCGGCCGCGGGACATCCCGCGCTGGCGTCATTCTTCGCGGCCGGGGCCATCGTCGGCGCGGGCTCGCTCCTTCCGGGGTTCAGCGCGTCGTTCGTGCTCATCTGGCTCGGCCTGTACGAGCCCCTCCTCGACGCATTGAGGGAACTCGACGTCGCGGCGGGACTCGCCGCGGCGATAGGCGCGCTCGCGGCGCTCGCGGCGCTGTCGCGCGCGGTTTCGGCGCTCTATCGACGCTTTCACGGCATCGTTTCTTTCTCCGTCTTAGGGTTTACCGTCGGTTCTCTCGCGATCGTGTTCCCCGGCTTTCCACAGGGGGCAAAAGCCGTCGGCTATTTCGCGCTGGCGACTGCCGGATTTCTCTCGTCTTTCGGTCTCGCTCGCGTCGGCGATTAGCCTCATACCGCCGATCGTCCCGCCAAATTCTCACCGTTTTCTCATAATTCCCTTACCGAAAAAAAACGGGGGAAAGGTACCCTTTTCCCCGTATGAAACATCGAACCGCGCATGAACGCGCTTTTAAAACCATCGCGCAATTCCAAAAAACGAGGGCGGGAAGCCTCGTCGTATCCGCGACGATGTTCACCGAGGCCCTTGCCCGATCGATCCCGCATTTCGCGGACGGCGACGGATGGTTCGTCGCGTCGTTTTCGGACGAGGACAGGCCCGCGATCGTAAGCCCGGAAGAGGCGGCTCCCTTTCTCGCCGAGGAAGGCATGAAAGCGCTGTCGGACGCCTTCGCGGCGGCTAAGCCACGCGTCGAGAACAGGAACGACGGGTCGCTCGTCAGGAAGAAATTCCGTTCATGGGCCTTCGTTCCCGCCATAGCGAAAAAGAAAACGCTCTGCGCCGCGATCATAGTGCGCGAACGGGGAAGCTTTTCGGTCGACGAGCAAAACGCGCTTCGGGACCTCTCGGCCTTCCTGACGCAGGAACTGCGCGACGCGCGGGCACGGAATAAAAAGGCGAACGGCCTTTCGGAGGAAACGAGGCATCGGCTCCTCCTTCGCACGCAATCATCCCTCGAGCGAAAGGAATCGTCGTTCCCCGGCTTCGCGCGGGCGATCGATTTCGGCGCGGGCACGGGAAGCGACATGGCTCAGCTGTACCGGCAGGGCGAGGACGTCGCGCTCGCGTGCGCGTGCGACGTGACGGCCGACGATCACGAGCGGCACGCGGGGCTTATTTACCTCGACACGTGGTTCGCCATCCTCGCGCAGACGTCGCTGTCGGTCCGCCCCATGCTCAGCAGGCTCAACATCGACATGCAAAAAAGATCGAACGAGTGCTACGCCTCCGTCGCGGTGGCGAAATACGACAGGCGAGCGCGCACGGTTGAGCTCGGGGGCATGGGCAGCGCCATCGCCTGCGTTTTCGACCACGCGCAAATGACCGCGCGCGTCCACGAATTCGGGACGGCGTGCGGCATCCAAAGCGACGACGAGCCGTTCACGACGACGTTTGCCGTCAAACCCGGGGACATCGTGGCGCTCTGCACGGACGGCCTCGCGGCGAGCCGAAAAAGCGGCGGTGGCCTTATCGGGGCGGAGACGATCAGCGAACTGGTGAGGCGGAACTATTTTCTATCGGCCAACGACCTCGCGCAGAAAATCCTCACGGGCGTGGCCGAGGCCGCCGAGAAGGGCGTCAACGCGGACGACAGAACGGTGGAGGTGCTTAAAATTGAGTAAGACGGGAGGGAATATGGAGGCGGTTTTTTCTGATCGCTTGGGGAAACGGGTATGCGCCGTCCAAGGAGACATCGATCTCTATAGCGCGCCCGAGTTGCATCGAACGTGGCTCGCGCACGTCGCGAAGCCGCAACCGGCGCCGTTCATCATCGACATGAGCGGGGCGGCCTATCTCGACTCGAGCGGCATCGGCGTGCTCGTGCATATCCTGGCCGACGCTAAAAAGAGGAATATCCCGTTCTGCCTTTGCGGGGTTCGGGGCATGGCGGAAAAGCTTTTGAAACTCGCGCGCATGGACTCCATCCTGCCGATCGAGAGGGACCTTGACGCGGCGATAACGAGAACGGGGAGATAGGGAACGATGAATTCGGAAATACTCGTGGACGATGGTCATGAATTATTCAACAAAGGCGGCTTAAATTACGCCGTGTTCGCGAGCGACTATTTGCAGATCAGGTACTACACGCTCCTGCTCATCCAACGGTCGCGGCCAAAACTCGACGAGCGCCTGTTGCTCGAGCAGCAGGTGAGCGAGATCATCAAGAACGCCGTCAAGCACGGGAACGACTGCGACCCCGCGAAGCAGGTGAAGGTGTGGTATAAGTTCACCACCGCCGAGGCGCGGCTCATCGTCGAGGACGAGGGACCCGGCTTCGCCGACATCGAGAAGTGGAATATCTTCAACCGCAAGCGCCAAGAGTACATCGAGAAGGAAGACTTCGTCGGCCTCATGAACTACGTGTCGTGGCGCACGAAAAAAAGCGACAACTACGACGGCGGGAACGCGATGTTCGCCGCGCTCGAGTACTGGAACCTCGGGGTGGTGTACTCGGGAAAGCGCAATACGGTCGCCGTCGGGAAGCGTTTCAAGGACGACCCGATGGAAATGGACGGCGATGAATGATACTGCGAGAGACCGAACGAAAGGACGTTAAGGGCGAGCGCATCATTAAGATCGCGAGCTCGTTCTATTACGTTTCCGCGGACGCGCCGGTGCATCAGCTGCTCGCCGAGCTGAAGGAACCCTACGGCTACGCGGTCGCCGTCGTCGACGAGAGCCTTCGCGTGAAGGGCATCGTCATTCCCGAGGAGCTCGTCGAAATGCTCGGCAAGCCCTTCGGCCGGGACTTGCTCCAACGGCAGTCGGTATCCGACATCATGCGGCCCGCGAGAATTTTTCCGTACGACGAGTACACGCAGGCGATCCGCGAGCGGATCAGGGCGGACCTGAACCGCGACGAAAGCTCGCACTACCTGCTCGTCGACGAAAGCGGGGAGTTCCGGGGGCACTTCTCCTCCCGCGACGTGCTCATCCACGCGATGAGCGACCATGAGCGGGAACTCGCGACCGCGACGACGATACAAAGCCGGCTCGTGAAACCGTACGTCGCCGTTCGAAACGAGCGCATCTCGATAACGTGCTCGTCGGTGATGGCCCAGGGCGTGGGCGGAGACTATTACTTCGTGAGGGAATACCAGCCGGGCAAGTGGTTTTTTTGCCTCTGCGACATTTCGGGAAAGGGAATCGCCGCCGCTATCATCACGGCCGTGCTTTCCGGCTTTTTCTACAACGCCGATTTCGACGAGGACGTGGACGTCCTCGTCCGGCGCCTCAATCGCATCATCCTCGACACCTTCCAGCTCGAGAAGTATCTCACCGGCTTTTTCGCGAAGTTCTCGGAAAAAACCGGCTTGTTCGAGTATTGCGATATGGGTCACTCATGGTTTTTCGTCGTCGAGGCGAATACCGCCCAGCAAATCTCGCCCGAGGCCGATAACGTTCCCATCGGCCTCGTGGACGATCCGCCCGTAAACACGCGATACCTTCGCTTCGAGCCGGGCATGGCCATCATGCTCATCAGCGACGGAATCGTCGAGCAGGAAAACCGCGCGAAGGAACCCTTCCCCGTCGCCGAGGCCGGACGGATAATCTCAGAATCCCTTCAGCGGGGAGAGGACCTCGTCCGCGCGAAAATCAGGATTCTCGAGTCATTCTTCTCGTTCAAGCAGGACATGCCCCAGCACGACGACATCAGTTTTCTCATCTTCCACTATTTCGCTTGATTCTCGAGGCTCGTTATGTTACGATTCTGAAAATAATCCCACAAAGAAGGAGGCGGTATCCTATGGATACATACCCTGGTAGTAGTCGGCAACATCGAAACCAGACGAACGACGGACGAGCCTCCCGATTGCCCCTTTTTTCCCGCTAACGCCGAAACCGGACAATTCGAGTAACCTCCGAGGCACGTCGCCCAAAACGAACCATTGGAGGCCTTTCCATGATAAAAATATGGAAACAAGAAAACAGGAAAATGACGGAAGGCGACCGGAGCGACGCGCCCATATGGGTCGACGCGAGGAACGTCACGCGCGAGGACATCCACGCGCTCCAGGCGGACTACGGAATCGACGCGGAAACGGTCATGGATATCCTCGACCCGGACGAGCTTTCCCGTATCGAACGAGAGGACGACTACACGCTCATCATCGTCAGGCTCCCGATTTTCATCGCGACGAACGAAGTGAGCTATTTCACCATACCGCTCGGCATTATCCTGTTCCCCGACCAAATCGTCACGATTTGCTGGGCGGATTGCGAGCTGCTGAACGACTTGACGAATAACCGCGTGCGCGGCCTTTCGCTGAACGACTTGCCCGCTTTCGTCGTGAGGATTCTCGCCCGCGCCGACCTCATATTCCTTCGCTACCTCAAGGAAATCAACCGCCGGTCGAACGCGATAGAGCTCGAGCTCCAGGCCTCGGTGCGCAACAACGAGCTCGTGCAGCTCCTCAACCTGGAAAAATCGCTGACGTATTTCACGACGAGCCTCAAGAGCAACCAGCTCCTGTTCGAAAAGCTCATGAAAACGCGGTTGATACAACTCGACGCCGAGGACCGCGACTGGCTCGAGGACGTCGCCATCGACAACCGACAGGCCATCGAAATGGCCGACATTTACAGCAACATCCTTTCAGGGATGATGGACGCGTTCGCGTCGGTCATCTCGAACAACTTGAGCATCGTGATGAAACGCCTGACGGTCATTTCCCTCGTGCTCATGATCCCGACCCTCATCACGAGTTTTTTCGGCATGAACGTCGACCTTCCGGTCGGCGCGCTGAAGGGGCACGCGGCCGTGCTCATCATTTTCTGCGCGTGCGTCGTTTCGTCCATGACGGCGATGTTCCTGTTAAGCGACCGCAAAAAAAACCTGAAAAAGCGCGATCCCGACCGCGTTCGAACCCTCAAAAAAAGAAATCGCGCGGCCGAATGACCTTTTATTCGCCGAAATTGGCGTTCCGCGCCAAGACCGGTTATTATTGAGGTTGCAACGGAGGTTGACGGCATGGACCTGGCGAGCAAAGGGGAGGGAGCGAGGGACCTGGCGCGCGAATTCGTCGCGCCGGCCTTGCTATGCGCATTCCTCTTTATTTTACCGCTCGCGCTCGCGGTGGGCCTCAGCCACAAGGAAGCCGCGGACGCTCAGGCACAGGCTCGCGCGCAAGGAGTCGCGCTCGCCTCCTTCGTCCGCAACGACGTCGCGTCCCGCGTTTCCGCCCTCGGGCACTACGCGCAATTCGCCGAGGACGGAACGAGGAACTCGGTACTGAAGGCCGTCGCATCAGCGTATCAGTCTAAGCCGCAATCGGTGTTCTCCGTCGAGTGGATCGAGCCGGGCGCCCGCCCCGATTGGATGGGAACGGACGACGCCCCTGCGGACTTCGTCGATCAGGAAGACGAAAAGGGATCAAGCCCGGCAAAGGCGCTCGCCCGCGCCCAGAAAACAGGGCTAGAGACCATATCAGTGCCTTTCGCGCGCGCGAACGGCGAACTTGGCATGGCGCTTTTTTTCCCCGCCTACAACGACGGCCAATACCTCGGATGCCTCTCCACGACTTTTTTCCTCACGAAATACTTTGACTACGCGTCCTCAGCGCAAAATGCCGCTATCGATCCTGACTCTTTCGCCGTGTCCGTTTTGATCGACGGGTCCCGGGTTTTCTCGAACCAACCGGAACCGCAAACCGAGGGGCTCCGCGCGGAAGGCGCCGGCTCAGACGAGCGCGCGAACTTTTCGATCGGAGGACATGAGGTACGGATCATCGCCCTGCCGACGCGATCGTACCTGCGCGCGAGTCAATCGCCCTACCCTATCCTGATTCTTGTTCTCGGATGCGTTTTTTCGGCTCTCGGCGCTATCGCGTCGATCATGACGCGCCGGGCGCGCGCCGCGCGTCGGGGCGAGGAAACCGCGAAGACGGAACTCATCGCTGAACGGGATCGAAACGCCCTCGCGCTCGGGGAATTGTCGAGAAACCTCGACCGCGCCCAGTGGGCGGCTTCCTCGGCGCGGATGGGCATTTGGTCCTGGGATATGGAGCGCAAGGAATTGTCCTGGAGCGAACAAATGTTTGATGTCCTCGATATCCCCAAAACGACCGCCGTCACGATCGATCTTTGGAAAAACCGAATTCATCCCGACGACGTGGCGAGAGTCGAAGCCCGGCTTTTGGACACCGCCAGGGGCACCGGGGAATATGACTGCGAATATCGGTCATTCGCAACTGACGGGAGCATCCGGACCATTCACGCGCGCGGAAGGGCGGAACTGAACGAAAAAGGGGAACCGATCGAGCTACGGGGCCTCAGTTGGGACGTGACGGACGCTCGAGTCACCGAGCAAAAACTTTCCCGCGTCGCAGAGCGCGTTACCTTGCTCCTGAACTCCACTGAGGAGGCGATTCTCGGCGTGGATATCGAGGGACTGTGCACGTTCGCCAACACGGCCTGCGCGCGCATGCTCGCGTACCCGAGCCCGGAAAGTCTTCTCGGCAAGGATTTTCTCGCGTCCTTCGGGAAAATGGACGACGGAGCCGTTTCCTCCGACGCGCTCGGCATCCGGCGAACGATCCGTACCGGGAAGGCCTCCCATGGCTACGACGTCAGGCTCGTCAGGGCCGACGGCTCGCACTTTCCGGTCGAATGCTGGGCCTATCCCCAAATATCCGACGGCGCGCTCGTGGGCGTGGTCGTCACGTTCCTCGACGTCACCGAGCGCCGCCAAAACGAGGAACGCATTCGGCACATGGCGACCCACGATTCCCTGACCGACTTACCGAGCCTCCGGCTCGGCCGGGATCGCGTCGCGATGGCGCTCGGCTCGGCGCACCGCAACGGAAAATACGCGGCGGTGCTGTTCGTCGACCTTGACGGGTTTAAGACCATCAACGATACCTGGGGACACGACGTCGGGGACAGGGTCCTGCGGGAGACGGCGCGCAGGCTCGCCGCGAGCGTTCGCGCGACCGACACCGCCGCCCGCGTCGGCGGCGACGAATTCCTCCTGGTGCTCACCGACCTCGACGCCCCGGAGAACGCAGCCATAGTCGCGGAGAAAGCGATCGCTTCGCTTTTGCATCCCATCTCGGTAAACGGAAAAACCGTCGTGGTTGGCGCGAGCATCGGCATTTCCGTGTATCCGATCGACGGGGAAACGGTCGACAAGCTCATCAAGCAAGCCGACGAGGCGATGTATGAAGTCAAGCGCAGAGGCAAGAACGGTTTCGGGTTTTCGTCCGAGATGGATATCGGTAACGACGGCTTCGACGCTACCGAGCGGTAGATCGGTCGAGCGCGCGAAAATAAAGGTCTCGGGCGCGTAAGCCGTTCGCCCTCGCCCGCGCTCGCCACTCATGTTCGCCGGTAAGCTTGAATAACAGCCACGGAAAGCCGTGATGCGCGAACGAATCGGACTCCAAGGCCCCTTGCGCGCCGGAACCGATCGCGCGGGCGAGTCGATCCAGGGCCGCGACGATCGGTCGGCGAATGCCGGCGGAATCGGGCACTTTCGCGAGTCCGGATATCATTTCGCCGGTGCCTATACCGATCCCGCCGCGCCAATTAAGGGCAGAAGCCTCGCACCAATGCGCGAGCATTCGGAGCGCGAACTCGTTATGCTCCCCTTCGTAAAATCCGCAATTCACGATGGCGAAGACCCGCTGAGCGGCGTTCCGTTTTGAGGGACCCGACGGACTCTCGAGAAATTCCGTATAGCGCTCAAGCAAGCGCATTAACGAGGCGGGAACGCCGTCCACGTAGAGGGGAAAAGACACGACGAGAACGTCGCTAGAGGCCATCGAGGGAAAAATCGAATCGTCGGGGACGCGGTATTGCGCGATCTGCGAAATGACCGAGACCGACGCGTCGGACGGAAGTCGTCGCGCGAGCATCGCTATCGCGTGCCGGGAATTCGAGCGCTCGCCCTTTGGGCTGCCATTTATCGCCGTAATCGTCATTTTTTCGCCTCCTCAAGAAACCACGCGCCGCACGCGTCGAGCGACTCGTTCGATAGTTCCGAACCCTCTATAACGAAGGAACCGCCGGAAGTCGAGCGAAAACCGCCCTGCGTGCGCGTCGCCGAAACGTATCCGCGAAACGTTTCCCGTTCTCCCGAAGACCGCGCGCCGTGACCGACCGCCAGAAATTCCGGAAACGCGTCATATCGAAACCGATGGTGCATTTCCCCGCATACTTTCTGAAAATACGGATGCAAAATCGGGATTATCCTGTCGAGAAAGAGCTTAATACCGGTCGCGTAACCGCCCCATTGGATGCGCGAAACGATCACGACATAGCGAGAGTCCCAAAATTTTTCGGCGAATCCGGTTCCCTCGTCGCGCGGCAACGCGCAAACGCCGGGAGTTTTCACCCAACAGTTGAAGCACCCGATGCACGGGGCGGAAGCGCCCGCAGCGACGTCTACGACGTCGACGCGCTCGAATTCTTCGCGGGCGGTTTCCGAAACGCGCTCAAATACCGAACGCGACACGCAATCGCTCGAGTCATACACGATTCCAACTTTCACTGTATCCTCCCGAATCCACGCTGCAAACTATGTTACCACTGGTAACATTTGAGACTATATCTTTAAATGTTTACACTGTCAACATCGCTATGCTATATTTTTTTTATGAACCTTGAAAAAAAATCCGACCGATCAGCCTATCATCATGGAAACCTTCGAAACGACCTTATCGAAGAAGGGATTTCGCATATCTACCGAGAGGGCTTCGGTTCGTTTTCCATCAGGGAAATTTCCCGCAAGTTAGGCGTCAGCCACGCGGCCGCGTACCGACATTTCCCCTCGCGGGAGAATTTTCTCCGCGCGGTAATAACGGAAGCCTCGCGCCGTTTCACGCAGGCGCTCGTGACCGCCGTCCCCGACGACGTTACGGGTCAGGAGGCGCTGTATCAACTCGGCGCGCGGTACGTCCTTTTTTTCGTCGAGCAGCCGGAACTCCTCTCCCTTTTCGCGCGCGTCCCGAACCACGACGAAGTGATAGGACAAACTTTCGACGAATTTTCCGAGGAAACGAGCTTTGGGATGCTTAAAAAATTCGCCTTGCCGATGCGCGAAAAGCCGGAATACGCGGGACTTACGGACCGTGAAATTCTCTTGGGGTTTTGGGCGAAAGTGCACGGACTCGCGACTTTGCTCGTTACGCATCCTCACTTCGTTCCCGAAGGAAAAGTAAGCGAAACCGTGAATAGGCTCGTTCGCACGGCGTTTTGAGAGATAGTAGCCGCGCGCGTCCGCGGCCATCGCCGGGCTGATTGAGGGAATCCCCTTTTTTCGCTATACTTTGCCATCAATCACGTTCAGACGAAGGGGCGAGCCATGAAAAAGCGGGCGCTTATCAGCGTTTTTTACAAAGACGGCGTGCTGGAACTTGCACAGTATCTTTCGGGACACGGATGGGAGATCCTTTCCACCGGCGGCACGAAAAAGCACCTGGCGGAAGCGGGCGTTCCGGTCACCGACGTGAGCGCGGTCACCGGCTTTCCCGAATGCCTCGACGGCCGGGTAAAAACCCTTCACCCGAAAGTGCACGCGGGCATCCTCGGAATCCGCGAGAACGCCGAGCACGTCAAAACGATGAAAGACCTCGGCGTCGAGCCGATCGATCTGGTTTGCGTCAATCTCTACCCCTTCTTCGAAAAAGTTCAGGCAGGCCTGACGTTTCCCGAAACGGTCGAGTTCATCGACATCGGCGGACCGACGATGCTCCGATCGGCGGCGAAAAACCACGCGGACGTGCTCGTCCTAACCGAGGCGTCCGATTACGCGGAAGTCATGGCCGAACTCGACGCCGCGAATCAAGATACGGCGAAAGTCCCGATGGACTTAAAGCGCCGCCTCGCGGGAAAAGTCTTCAACCTGACGAGCGCGTACGATGCTGCCGTCGCGCGGTTCATGCTCGGCGAGGCTTCGGCTCCCGTATCCGAAAAATCCCCCGTTTGGCCCGAATATTACACGGTTCCGTATAAACTCGCGCAAAGCCTCCGCTACGGCGAAAACGCGCATCAAAAAGCCGCGCTCTACCTCACGGCGGACGCGAAGGGCGCCTTCGGCGGCATGAAGCAGCTCCAGGGCAAGGAACTTTCCTACAACAACATGCGCGACCTCGACGTCGCCTGGAAAGCCGCGTGCGCCTACGACGCGTTTATCAAAGAGCTTCCCGCGGATTATCCGAAAGACGCCGCGGCGAAAATCTCCGGTAAAGACGCGCCGGTTCTGTGCGTCGCGCTCAAGCACAACACGCCCTGCGGCGCCGCCCTCGGGCACACGGCCCTTGAGGCCTATAAGAGAACCTATCTCGTCGATCCCGTTTCAATCTACGGCGGGATCGTCGGCTTTAACGTGAAAGTCGATAAGGCTGTCGCCGAGGAAAT